>CANGSR010000007.1 GCA_947456055.1 Chitinophagaceae bacterium | reverse complement strand
CTAAATCCAAAGCAATATCCTAATGCTACCATCATTAATAACAACCATCCTGAAAAAGGAAGGATATACAGCATCCAATTAGGACTACAGCAATTAAGCGAGCATACAGATTGTTTCATACAAAATATCGACAATCCATTTGTAACTAAACAATTGCTATCTGATTTATTAAAACACCAGAATAAAGCTGATTTTATCTCCCCAGTCTATTATGATAAGGGAGGGCATCCTGTACTTTTATCAGGCATAATACTCAACAAAATAAGGACCATAACTGATAATAAAACCACCCTTAGGGACATTTTAAGCGATTTCAACAGATATAAGGTAGTTACCAATGATGAGCGTTGCATCCTAAATATTAATACCCCCGATGACTATAGTCAGTACTTCTCTTTTAACCAGAAACCTGCAATTCTATCATGAGCGAAATATTCGAACATATACTTGCCGGTAAAAAGAGCAACTGTGAGTTTGCAATTTGCATTATCACTAATACCAAGGGCTCGGTACCCAGGGAGGCTGGTGCAAAAATGCTGGTATACCCCGATGGCAAGATTATAGGCACCATAGGTGGTGGCAGAATAGAACGGAAAGTTATAGAAGATGCCTTAATTACTCTTGATAACCGGAAACCTAAGCTTTACCATTATGACTTACTCAAGGACCTGCAAATGAGTTGTGGCGGCAATTTGGATATTTATATTGAACCAGTAATGAAAAAAAACAAACTATTCATATTCGGGGCTGGCCACACAGGTGCGGCACTGGTGAAATTGTTGAAAAACTTCGATTTCGAACTGACACTAATTGATAACAGAGCAGATTATATCCAGGAAATAGAAATGGGTGATGCTAATAAATTATGCGGAGAATATGAGCATATCTTACCCACTCTTCCGTATGACGGGCAAACCTATATCTGCATCATGACATACGGGCATAAAATAGACCAACAGATTCTGGCCTATTGCCTTAAACAACCTCATGCCTACCTCGGCATGATGGGAAGTCATCGAAAAGTAGAACTAACCAAAAAGCTATTTATTGAAGAGGGATTGGCTTCAATAGAAGAATTGAACAAGGTAAATATGCCTATTGGCATTGAAATAGGTGCTGAAGGCCCCGATGAAATAGCCATCAGCATTTTAGCAAAGATATTATCAATAAAAAACAAAACAGAAGTGTTATGAAAAAGCCCATAGCAATAGTGACAGGCGCAGCTAAAGGAATTGGCAATGCTATTTGCAAAAGACTAATCGATGATGGATATTATATAGTAGCTGTAGATCTTGACCCTAATCCAGAAGCACTGGCAAATGAATTAACAACAAGTACCTGCCAATATGAATTGGTCAATATTTCAGATGAAAGCCAGGTGAAAGAACTGTTTGCTAGAATAATTAATATACATGGCACCATATCAGCTGTTGTTAACAATGCAGGCATCATTCGTGACAATATGATTTGGAACATGAGCGTGGATGATTTTGATGCAGTGATTAATGTAAACCTTAAGGGCACCTGGTTGATGTGCCGTGAGGCTGCAATCACCATGAAGAAACAGAATTCTGGCCGCATTGTCAATATTGCATCAAGGGCATGGCTTGGCAACAGGGGGCAGAGCAACTACTCAGCTTCAAAAGCCGGAGTCGTGTCCCTAACCAGGGTTTTAGCACTTGAATTGGGTAAATACAATGTAAGTGTAAATGCAGTTGCCCCTGGCCTAATTGACACCCCTCTTACCCAAAAACTGGAAAAAGATGTGTTGCAACAATTGATTAATGCACAACCATCAAAAAGTATGGGCAAACCATCTGATGTGGCCAATGCCGTTTCCTTCCTTGTGTCAAACAATACTCTATTTATTACCGGCCAAACTATTTATGTAGATGGGGGCAAAAGTATTGGTGCAAATATGTAATTCAACGAATTCAAAATCAAATATTTATGAATAATTCACTTAAAGTTCTGTTCGACGAGCACGAAATAATTACAGGTGCTATTGAAACTGCCCGTAGCGCAAAACGCCTTATTGGTATAAACGATGAAGAATACGAACTGGCCATTAGTGAGCTTATTCGGTTCTTCAGGGTATATGCCGACCAATACCACCACCACAAGGAAGAAGAAATTCTATTCCCTGAAATGGCTAAGAAAAATGATTTATTGGCCGATGGCATCCTCAAAGAAATGTATGATCACCATACCTGGTTCAGGGAAATGCTCAGAGCTATTGAGCTCGATTTCGAACACAAGCAATACGTAGCTGCTTCTGAAAAAATGGATGAATACACCGAGGCTCTGCTAGACCATATCGCAGTTGAAAATGAGGAGTTATTCCAGACAGCCTACACCCTATTTACTGATGATGAGCTGGAAAATATCTATTTCAGATTTGTAGACCTCGACAGGGAATTAGGTGATTCAAAAAAGGTAGATATAAGCAAATTGATAGGCGAGTTGAATCTGGAAATAAACGAAATAAACAATTAGGCATAATATAAAAGAGCAATACTAAGTAGGTAAGGCATATCGCCAATCTTACTTAGTATTGCCCTGTTTTTTTCAATTAATTCCTATACTAATTCGCCTCAGGAAACAGTCGTTTCAACTGAAACATATTCAAAGGCTTTTCGATAAACCCTGACACGAGTGGATTACTGTTAGACCGTTTTTTATCTTCATTGGCTATAGAAGAAGTAAGAATATAAATCTTAAAGTTGTCATTTGAGATATTTGGTAGCCCTGCAAATTTCTCTAAAATATCCCATCCGTTCAGAAATGGCATATCAATATCTAAGAATAAAATACTCCCTGTTTCAGGTTGGTTATACTTATCTACAATATAATCGTATCCCTCCACCGGATCTGTAAAAGTCCTTATGTCATCATTTGGGAATAATAATTGAAGATTCTTATTGCAAATAAGATTGTTTATTGGATCATCATCAATTACTACATAATTAGTCTGCGCTACCATTTTACTTTATTGTATATTTCCAAATAATATTTTAAATGTCGTTCCTACATTTACTTCACTTTCCACACTAATAGTACCTCCTAAGGCTTCAACCTGGGTTTTCACCATAAACAAGCCCATACCTTTACCCTCTGTATGAGTATGAAAACGCTTATACAGTCCAAAAACCTGGTCACCTTTTCTCACCATATCAATACCCATCCCATTATCTCTGAAAGTAATTTCAATCGTGTTATTCACCTTTTTGCTGATAATTTCTATTACTGGTTTTTTATCAAGCTGTCGGTATTTAATACTGTTGGATATTAAATTCATAAATATACTATAAAGATAGTTCTTTATTGTAAACATTTCACTTACTGATGTGAAATCACTGATAATTTTAAGATCTTCATTCTTAAACAACTTACGAATACTAATTTTCACCTCACTAACCAATAGTGCGAAACTAATATTTTCCCGCCTTTCGTTCACCTCATGCTTATATTGCAACACATAATTGAGATCTTTAATTACATTATCTAGTTTACCTACCGAGCTCGAGAGCATAAGCAAGAAATCCCGCTCCTCATTTTTATCGAAATCTTTATTAAGCAATAAATCTGTAATACCAATTACATTGGCAACTGGCGCCCTTAGATTGTGCGACACGATAAACGAAAATTGTTCCAAGTCCTGATTACGCAACATAATATCGGCAACCATATTATTCCTTTCCAACTCAGCATTTTTCTTATCGGTTATATCACTCCATATTCCCAGGATGGCTTTTTCACTACTACCCGGCAATACATAAGGCACTTTAGTTATATCAAAAACATGCAATTTACCTTCATTATCTACAAATACGTAGTTTGGTATTGTTAATGGCTGCCCCCTTTTCAATACCTCCATTTCATGATTAGTTAACTTAAGTATATCATTACCAGGAGGAATTATCTCAGTTAACTGTTTCGATTTAATCTCACTTTCATTCAACCCTACAAGTTGCGCAAAACTATTATTTGCAAATACATATTCACCGGCAGTATTTTTCACAAAAATACTTTGAGGCAATAAATCCACAATTTTCCTTATATTAAGCTCCGATTGTTTTGCCGCTTCCTCTGCTTCTTTTATATCTGTTATGTCATGAGCTACCGAGTAAATACCAATAGGCCTGTTAAAGTCATCGACCTCTAAATGCCGCCTGGTATGTATATGCCTTACTTGTCCGTCCTTCCTTATTATACGATGATAAAAGCTTACATTACTCAGCAATTCATCGGCCTCTTTAGTGATCTTAGTTACCTTCTCCAAGTCATCTGGATGAATAAAAGACAACCAGGAATCATAGGTTTGCTGACAATCTTTCACAGGAACACCATATATTTTACACATTTGCTCCGACCAATGACTTATACCCGTAGAAAAATCCAGTTCATCACCTCCGAAGTGGGCTATTTCCTGGGCCTGTTTCAACCTAATATTCCTATGCTTCAGCTTATCCTCTGCTATTTTCCTTAATTGCTCATTATCAAACATATCTAAGGCAAATGAAATATCCTTAGCTGCTTCCGATAAGATTACCACTTCATCATCATTGAAAAAGCCTGCTTTTGCTGAAAAGAAGTGCATTGTATAAATGGTCTGTCCATTTTTACTCAATGGTAATACCAGCATAGACTCGAAACCTCTTGTGCGGGTGAATATTCTCCTATTGCTATTCTCCGGTTCATGTGTAAAATCATTTACCACATATGGTTTGCCGCTTGCCATAACACTAGCGTGTGCGCCTTTGGGATCATAAATGACATTTGAAAAATAGTCCAGGTCATATTGTATAGCATTAGCATGGGCCATTACCCTCACCCTACGGGTCTCCACATTTGGCTTACCTATCCATGCCAATTCAAACCTACCTAATTCAACCCCACACCTACAAGCTTCATTAAATAAACTCTGCTCATCCTTAGCATGCAATATGGCATAATTAATTTGGTTCTTAAATGATAAGAGCCTGTTAGCATTTACTAGTTTTTCTTCTGTAGCCTTAAGATCGGTGATGTCGTAAGATATACCATAAAAACCTATTGGGTGGCCTTCTTTATTATAATCTATATAGGAATCGCTGTACAAGAATCTCACACTACCATCCAACCTAATAATTCGATGGTAAAAACTATGGGTTTGGTATTTAGGCAAATGGGTACCAATAATCATTTCCACATTTTCCCTATCCTCTGGATGTACAAAAGACAGCCAGGCATCTAATGTATAAGTATTATTCTCAGTTGAAACACCATATATCTTACAATGTTCTTCCGACCAAACCGCCTTTTTAATTACATTATCAAATTCCCAACTACCTAGATGCGCTATTTTCTGTGCCTGCTTTAGCTTTAATTTTTCATTATTCAATTTTACTTCAGCCTCTTTAACATCAGTTACATCTAATGAAACTGCATAAAGCCTTAATGGTTTGCCGTCAATAGATTGCTCATATACACTTTGGGTTTTCAGATACCTTACCTGACCATCTTTACGTATTATTCTATGATAGAAACCTTCATTATTCAAAGTTGCATCAGAAACTTTAGTTACATTACTTACATATTCCCTGTCATCCGGATGAATAAAAGAGAACCATTGATCCATATTATAGTACCTATTTTCGGGCGAAAATCCATAAATCTTACATAATTCTTCGCTCCATGTAGCAATACCAGTTGAAAAATCCAACTCACAAGCTCCATAATGCGCTATTTCCTGGGCTTTTTTAAGTCGGATGGCACTTTGCTTCAATTTTTCATCAGCAATTTTTGCCATAATATCCCTTTCTATGGCTTCAATAGCATATGAAATATCTGCTGTTACCTCATCCAATAACTTCACTTCTTCATTATCAAAAAAATTCACTTCATCTGAATACAATGAGAAAGTATAAACTATTTTGCCTGACTTAAAGACAGGTATACATATATTAGATCGATAATCAGATTTTTTGGCCTGTTTTTGCCAACTGGCCATGTTATGTTCAGACTGAATATCATTACAAAAATAACTTTTACCTGTCCGGTAAGCATTACCTGCGGGTCCAAATCCCTCAGGGACATTATCATTTATTGAAATTTCTATTTTATCCAGGTAATTATTGGTATCACCGGTCGAAATAAATGGTTCAACTTTATTGTAACCCTCTACCACCTTTCCCATCCAGGCCATTTTAAATTTGCCTGTTTCTACTGCAATGTTACAAACCTCCTTAAGCAGGAGCTTCTCATCTCTTATATGTATAATTGCCTTGTTAACCTGGCTAATAAATGAATAAAGCCTGTTGGCATGTATTATTTTCTCTTCAGCTATCTTGCTTTCAGTTACATCCCTAAAATTATCAACTATACCACCAATTGATGGATCGTGTAGCAAATTGGTAACAATTGCTTCAATCCACCTCCATGTACCATCTTTATGCCTCATGCGGCCAGTATGCCCAGGCATGGGGATGCCTGGATTTTCTAATACTTTTGAAATTGCCTGTAAAGAAGGTAGTACATCATCAGGGTGTACCAAGTCAAAAACATTTATACTGGACATTTCCTCAGATGTATAACCCAGTATTGATGTTGTAGAGGGTGACATATATATAATATCGCCTTCTACTGATAGTATCGCTACACCCTCCTTGCTATTTTCAATTAGTGACTTAAATCTTATTTCACTTTGTTGCCTGCTTATTTCTGCGTGTACACTTTCTGTAATATCCTGGATTATACCCTGTACCTGTACAAGGTTTTTATCATTATCAAGGATATACCTGGCTGATAATTGGTGATTTCTTATCTCCCCATAATCATTGATTACCCGGAAAGATAATTGAGAGTTTAATTTGCTAATATCTGCATTTTCAATAATTGACCTAACAGCCTCCCTGTCATCAGGGTGCACATATGCTATCCAATCTTCAAATGGATGTTGGTTATTATCCGTAGTTAAACCATACATCCTGCATAATTCATCAGACAATATTGCCACCCCTTTCTTACAATCTAATTCCCAACTGCCCAAATGAGCTATCTGCTGTGCCCAATTAAGCCTTTCTTCACTTTTGGCAAGAGCTATTTCGTCGTTTTTACGCTGGGTTATATCCCTGAAATTTTCTACAATACCATTAATGTTTGGGTCATTAAGCATATTGGTGATGGTAAATTCCACCCATCTCCAGCTGCCGTCTTTATGGCGCATTTGCTTAACAAGTCCTGCAAAAGGCACACCGGGATTTTTAAAAACCTCCGCAATCAAGGCCTGGCCCCTGGGAATGTCGTCAGGATGAATGAGGCTAAACAAATTCATCTCCATCAACTCTGATGGGGTATATCCTACAATCGCCTTAACTGATGGTGTAATAAAAACAGGTTTCGATTCGGCTGATAAAACAACAATACCATCAATACTATTTTCGATGAGTGAGCGATAACGCTTTTCATTAATCTCCTGTAGTTTTTCGGCTAGCTTTATTGAAGTAATATCATGGCCTATACAACCCACACCTACTATCTTGTTTTCAAAAAATACCGGTCTGAAACTTACTTCAAACCATTGTTCTGAGGGATGAAGTATGTTATCTGTAATTGTAAATGATTCACCGGCAAATGCCCTATCATAATATTTTTTGAATGCAAGCAGCTTTTTCTTACCCAGTGAACCCAGGCAAAGATCATCTCCCTTTCTTACATGATTGCCTGTTATCTGTTCCACCAGGGCCACAAACTGGATATTGGATGCCAATAACCTAAATTTTTTATCTACGCTCCATACCAAATCCTTCACATCATTAACTAATGCACTTTTATTATTACCTGTATCAATTGAATTTATAGAATCGGTAATATCATGCACCACTTTGGTATACCCTGTCAATGTATTATCCTTATCAAAAAGTGCCGTAAATACGACGTCACCATAAAACAGGGAACCATCCTTTCGGGTTCTCCAGCCCTGGTAGGACGAGTGCCCCTTTTCTGTAGCTTCCTCTATTAATTTTTCAGGGATGTTATTTTCTAATTCCTCACCGGTAAATAGTATTTTGAAATGGCTGCCCACCATTTCGTTGGTTGAGTACCCCCTGATACGCTCCGCTCCCTTATTCCAGAATGTAATTATCCCTTCAGAATCGATTTGCAAAATGGCAAAGTCTTCAATATTATCAACTACAGCCTTGTATACATCAAAAACATTCTGCATAATAAACAATTTAAATCACACCAAAAGCTGACATTACCTTAATAATAGAACTCCACCATAAACCATCGGGTTTAACTGCAAATTTCAAATTATATATTCTAATTATAACTGATAATTAGCAGCTATTGCATTGATAGTTATCAGCTAGAAACGAACTAAAACGAACTAAAACAAAATAAAATAACAACAATAAATACGTGCAAATTTTATATTCGACAAATCAAACAATTCAAAACATTAATCACATAACAAATATTTACTGAGCATCTAATTACCAATGCTTTTTCTATGCAGAAATGGTATATTTTTCAGTTTCCAACGATTAAGCCTATGCAATTTAACTAAAACCGGACGAAATATCAAGGTTAATTTTTCTACTTTTTTAGCTACTTTTGAAAAATAATATTCCTACATATAACCAAGAACATATATGGGCGAAAATATTTTCAACGAAATAGCAGATGCTATACCAGATACTACAAAAGGAAAAATGTTTGGAGCATTATGTATCAAGGCTTTAAATGGCAAGGCAGGCGTCATGTACCGCAAAGGCGATATGATATTCAAACTTCCTGCTGATGATGAGAGGGCCGCATTAAAACTTTCCGGCACCAAAATATTCGACCCTATGGATGGTCGCCCCATGAACGGATGGGTACAAATGGGCGAAGAACACGCATCCCAATGGAAATATTACGCCCAATTGGCGATGGATTATGTAAGCAAAATAGAAGTTGAAAAGAAAGAAAAGAAGACCAAAAAATAGTCAACCAGACCCAAGCATTGTCATTTTCTAAAAATTACTTTCCCATTTTCATCTATTATACACGTTACAACGTAATTTGCACACTCAAACACAATACTTAAATGAAACGTTTTCTTCTATCCTTGTTGCTTATAGCAGCATCATTTGGTGGTTATTCACAACTTAAAACGCCATCCCTAAGCCCTACTACAAAAATCTCCCAGGATTTCTCATTGACATCTATCGAGATTAGCTATAGCAGGCCGTCTATGAGGGGCCGCAAAATTTATGGCGACCTTATACCTTTTGGCAAACCATGGCGCACAGGGGCCAATGCGCCTACCAAAATAAAAACTGGTGAAGACCTGGAAATATGTGGCCAAAAAATCAAGGCTGGCGAGTATACCCTTTATTCAATTCCTGGTAAAGAAACATGGGAAGTGGTATTAACTACTGCCCCGGGCAGCATGGGTGCAGAGGGTTACCCAAAAGAATTTGACATTGCAAGGTTCAAAGTAAAACCTGAACATATGGAAGATGAATGCCAAACATTCACCATCAATGTAACTGACCTTACTTTTAACACCTGTAAAATTGCTATTGTTTGGGAAAGAACAGTAGTTTATCTGCCTGTTGTAGCCCGTAACAGAGACCAGGTTGAAAAAAATATCGACAACGCAATCAATCATCCACCTTCAAGGCCTTATTTCCAGGCAGCTAATTATTACTACGAGTCTGATAAAAACCTTGACCTGGCTAAAAACTATGTTGATACAGCATTGATGACCGAGCCTAAGGCTTACTATATGTGGTACCTAAAAGCACGTATTGAGCGCAAACTTGGCAATAAAGAAAATGCTATTGCTGCCGCTAAAAAATCTATGGAAGTAGCTAAGGGAACTGCAATGGAAGGTGAGTACAACCGCAATAACGAAAAACTAATTCATGAAATAAACATGCAATCTGCCCACCACAGGCAAGAGCGTGATTAATTAACTCTATTACATCAACTTAAAAGGCTATCCAAACAGGGTAGCCTTATTTTTTTTACAATAAAAGTTAAATATCTTCCATAATGAAATATCAAATCAAAATTTGCTGAACAAGACAACAAATAGCCTAATTTAGCAAATCGAATAATAGATTTATGAAACCAGCCATTAGCTTACTACTTTGCTTCCTCCTACTCAACAATTTTACTTCACGTGGACAAACCATAAAAATCATTAGTTCGTCTGAACAACAATGGTTTGGAGGGGCAGCAGGCAGGTCGGGAACTTACAACCATTTCGACATTGAATTTAAGGGATTTAAATCTGCTCCCAATCCAGATACTATCTGGATTGGACAGGAAGCCTGTCCTTTGATAATTACCGATGAAAAAGAAACTGCAACCGGGAATACCATCAGATTTAAATCTAAAAAATCAGTCAAATTCCAAATCAGGGTTGGAACAGCACACAACCAGTATGCGGAATTAAATCCCCCCGGCGACCCCAATGTAAAGAAAATTGCTCCGCCAAAACCACCTGTAAAATATAAAGGAGTAGCATTATTATCTTATAAATACAAAGGTAAGGAGACCTATTTTGCCATTCCTAAATATACAGTAAAACCTGATGCTGCTAATTACCCATAACCAATAATTGCCTAATGTTGCATCAAAGGCCCTCCACACTATCATCCCCACGGCTATCAGCTGCGGCATCTAATGTATGGTTATCTGTTACTATTATCATTTCTGTCCGGCTCCAGGGTTTGCGAACATTCAATTTATAGCCCATTAGTTCCAATTGCGCCCTTAATTCATGTGGAAATCCGTCTTCTATATCTATCCTGTCAGGCAACCACTGATGGTGAAATTTGGGCTTATTTACCGCATCACTGGCATTCATACCATAGTCAATTACATTTATAATACTTTGTAGTACTGAGGTGATAATAGTAGTGCCACCCGGTGTGCCTACTATCATAAAAGGTTTCCCACCCTTTAGCACTATTGTGGGCGACATGCTACTTAGCATTCTTTTACCTGGTGCTATTGCATTTGCCTTTCCACCTATTGCACCATACATATTAGGTGTTCCAGGCTGGGCACTAAAATCGTCCATTTCATTATTCAATAAAAATCCTGCTCCAGCCACTACGGTTTTACTTCCGTATAAACCATTAAGTGTTGTAGTAATAGATACACAATTACCCTCCTTATCAATTATGCTTAAATGAGTCGTCTGTTCACTTTCCGCCACAAGTCCAGCTTTAACTTTTGCACTTACACAAGCCTTTGTACTATCATAATCAGCCATGCGTTTCTTTATGTATTCCTCACTTGTCAGCTTTGCCACCGGCACATCCACAAAATCAGGGTCACCTAAGTATTCTGCCCTATCGGCAAAGGCTCTCCTTTCCACTTCTGTTATTAATTGTACACTTCTTGCACTTTGGAAGCCCATCTGCGCCACTGGCCTTGTTTCCAGCATCTTGAGCATTTGTTGTAACAGTACTCCACCACTCGAAGGCAATGGCATGGTAATAATGTGGTAGCCCCTATAGTCAAATTCAGATGGTGTCCTTTCCTTAAACTTGTAATTAGCTAAATCCTTTTTACTGATGATACCCCCACCACGGTCCATTTCAGCAATTATTTGCGTAGCTGTGTTCCCCTTATAAAAACCATTAGCACCATATTTCTTAATATTTTCCAGTGTCTGGGCAAGGTCTTTTTGTATTAGGGTATCACCTGCATGCCAGGTGCTGATTGTTTTCACAAATACGGGGGATACTTGGTTAAGTTCCAGAAATTTACTTTTGGTGCTATTCAGATTATCCGCTTCCCTTTGAGTAATAGTATAACCATTTTTTGCCAGGTCTATAGCTGGTTGAATTAGCTGGGAAAAGGGCAATCGGGCATATTTCATTGTCGCAAACAATCCTGCCACCGTGCCTGGCACCCCTACCGACAAATGGCCTTCCTGTGATAAATCTGGAATCAATTTATTGGTTTTAGGATCGATATACATTTGCTCCTTTGCTTTTCCTGGCCCTACCTCTCTAAAATCCAATGCAACAGATTTGCCGTTTTGAAGGTGTGCTACCATAAAACCTCCCCCACCAATATTCCCTGCCTCAGGATAAACAACGGCCAAAGCCAATTGAGTAGCGATTGCTGCATCAAAAGCATTGCCACCCTGCATCAGTATACTAAGCCCAACTTTTGATGCCAGCGGATGCGCACAAACCACACAGCCATTATTACCTGCAAAAGACTTCTTGCTGCTATATGAATAGGGATTTATAGTGGTATCAGCCAACTGCCCATATAGGCCTGATGGCAAATACAAGATTGCAAAAACACCTATAACAAGTCTTGATTTCATTGTATACTATTTAAAAATCCACGTTCATTGGAGGTAACTACCTCTAAAAAAAATCCCGGCAATTGCCGGGATGATATATAAAATTCTAACTTCTGTCAAATTAATTCAGACGGTCATGCTGGTTGTAGGTATCATAAGTATTCCACCATGCAGTTTCATGCCAGTTCATTGAGAAAGGCATAAATACCAATGATAAAATAAGGTTGCCATTAGATACTATCCTGAATGGACCATCAGTACCACCTGTAGGTAAAGCATGGTCTACATCTGTAAGCCTGATATCACCCACTGTATACATAACCCTTACCTTAAACTCCATGCCTGCTAAAAATGCAGCCTCTGCCTTTACGTATGGTGTGCAACCAAAAGCCATATAAGATTTTTCGCCAGAAACACCCGTCAAAGAAGTCATATTCAACTGAGGCAACAATCCTGCACCAAAAGCTGCTGCAAAAGCAAGACGTTTAGTTTCAATAACGTCATTACCAATTTTATAACTAACACCTAGCGGCAGCGCCACCTGTAATGTAGAAGCATTTAACGTTGGCTTTACCTTTGTATAGCTACCATCTACCCCAAAAGTTTGATTGATATCAGTCCAGGTATACATATTACCCATAAGGGCAACATCTACTGCCCAGCAGCTAATATGGCCAGTAGCCTTGAAAGGTAGTGATATACCAATTGACCCACCTATACCAGAACCAACCTGAGGCCTTTTGGCAGTGGTATCACCCATATAATTTCCATTCTCTAATACCCTGGAAACCCCATTGAACGTGGCCTGTGGCATAATAAAATTTCCGCTGACTTCCCAACGCTTGGAATCACTGAAATAATTAAATAATGGCTCCACCTGAAACAAGTATTGCGCTATACCTGATTTAGGCATACCTACCAATAGTAAAGCAATTATAATAATGGGCTTCCTGAAAAAATTCATATCATGTACCTTTAAGGTTGTAAAAATATAAAAAGAAGGTTAAAAAAATAACATTTTAATCAGCTAACGGATTTTTTAAATAATTTCCCCACTTTTGATGCACCTACTAAAATCTAAAACAACAAAATCTGCATTAATTCAGCTAATTTAACCACTTTATTTACACGATGTTACAACATTATTCCCTTCTTTACAATAGTGAGCCATTATAAATCAAATATAAAACTGAACCACAAATAATATGTCTGATGTCAGATTGTATATAGGTGAAACCGCTAACAAAGGAAGGGGAGTATTTACCCATACAAATATCCCTGCCGACACCATTATTGAAACCTCACCGGTTATTGTAATGAGCGAGAAAGACCGCTCTCTACTGGATCAAACCCTGCTTCACGATTATATATTTGAATGGCAGCCCGATGGCCAAAACCTATGCTGCATGGCCCTGGGCTGGGTGCCCATCTACAACCATTCCTACACATCCAATTGCGAATACTTCATGATTTACGAAGACCAGTCCATCTATATCCAAACCATCCGGGATATAGACGCAGGCGAAGAACTCACCATCAACTATAGCGGCGACTGGAACGAAACCAAAGAAGTATGGTTTGATGCTAAGGAAGACTAAATATTAATTGTGAATGGTAAATTATCAATGGTAAATGAATTAACCATTTACCACTAACCATTAACCATTATTTCAAACTACTCCTCTACCCTATACACCGGATACCTGTTCACACTTGGTTCAAAATAACGGGAATGGCGATAAACAAAATCCAATTGGGCGGCACCACTTTTAGCAAAGGTAGTATCCTCCTTTACTTTCTGTTGCAATTGTGCTTTCAACAGTGGGTCCTTTTGCACCAATTCTGCTGCCACATCTTCAAAAACATAATCGCTGAAATATTCCTTTTGTTGTAAAATCCCATCAAAGAAATTCCATGCAAAAAATGCATCTGGGGCAGTAGGTTCCAAAGTCTCAATCAGATAGCGCTTTGCATTCTGGTCGGTAGGTATATAATAATCGCCAACAGAAAAGTGCATCTTGTTTTTTGTTGTGGTAACCTGAACATTCTTATGCAGGTAATGCTTTTCATAAGGGTGTGGCAAGGTCTCGTACTTATCAATATAATAAGCAGTCACCTCTATATCCGTATCATTTTCGAACCTAACTATATGCACCCCACTAGCCCTTAAGATGGATATTATAGGCACCCATGCCCTTGGAACAATATAAGCTTTTGGAGCCTTAACCATTTTAGTGGGCACGAAGTGGTCATAAAAAGGCACCTTTTTGGTATAAGGCTTCTTATGGTCGTAGTACAATCTTGGCTGCCCGGAAACCAGGCTCGGCTTATAACCAGCCTCATATCCCTTGAATTCTATTGTGTCATATCTGGCCGTATCCACCTGCCAATCCAATGCAAATTCTTTCTTCGTCAGATTGGCTGCCTTATCCTCAGCCCTTACCCTTTTTATTTCCTTTACATTGGCCGATCCCTCTTTTATAATGCAAGTCATCAGGTCATAAGTAGCTATAACCCGATCCTTGAATGGCTTCAACATGTGTGTTTCGGGCACATATGCAATAGTCTGGAATAAGGCTGCATACCCACTCGAAAACCTCGGCGATTCAAAAAATTCCCTCCATCCCTTATCTGGTGTATTGCTAAAATCAGCTACATAGGGCACCATATCATATCCCTTCTGCTTCATGTCGGTATATAACAATGGGGTAAATGTCTTATACATATAATCCCCTGTTTGCCCACCCAATTTATCGTGCTGGGTAGCTAATAAAGTCATAATATGCTGGTAATCAGCCCCATCACTTACATGATTATCAATAAAAATATCAGGATTCAGGCGGGCAAATTGCTCTTCCAGCCCAATAGTCTCCGCCGCATCGCATTTAATAAAATCCCTGTTAAGGTCAAGGTTGCGTGAATTCCCCCTGAAACCATAACTCTCCGGCCCATTCTGATTGGCCCTGCTGTAATTATTCCTATTTAGTGCCCCCCCAATATTATACATAGGTATTACAGCCAATACCACATTCATAGGTATCGCTATTTTTCCTGTCACTGCATCACGCAGCAACATCATTGAGGCATCTACCCCATCGGGTTCACCAGGGTGGATATCATTATTAATTAGAATTATCAGTCGACCATCCTTTTTCCACTCTTCTTTTTTGAAATTGCCATCCCTTGTATAGAGCACCACCTTTAGCGGATACCCATTATCAGTAATGCCCACATCACCTGTAATGATATTCCTGTATTTAGAAGCCAGCTTCTTATAAAAATCATTGGCCTCTACATATGTCGCAGATTCCTTTCCTTTCGACTTTTCAAAAGGAGTGAGTAATGAGGTATCAACAGGCGATGCCTTAAGGTTGGGCAATAGACATACCAAGCCCAAAAAACTTAAAATCAGAAATCTCATATGCAGCAAAGATAATTTAGAACATCAGGATTACTAAGGCTTTTTAGCCATCAAACTATACACCATCGGAATCTTACCTTCCAGACCTTTAATCTGATATAATCCAGGTTCCACCTCTACCGTGTTCTGGAAACAATTGTAAGGCGATTTATCATACTCCCTAAATGACTCAATGCGCAAACCAGCTTTAAGCAGATTACCAAGTACCTCACCAAAATCATGGTTCCAGCCTATTTCTTTAAGGCCTATTTTGGCATCCTTATCGGCATAGGTTGCTTCTAATGTTTCTACAATTGCCTCCTTATTGAAGTAGGAAAATTCAATTTGGCTAAAATCAGTTTTAAACATCCATACCACCGGATGGAACTCAACTATCAGAAACTGCCCACCGGGTTTCACAAAGTGTGCAGCTACTTTTGACCATTTTTCCATATCAGGTAGCCAACCTATTACACCATAGGAGGTAAATACCAAGTCATACTCTTCGTGGAGAATTTCAGGTAGTTTATATACATCACTTACAATAAAAGTGGCATCCAGACCCAGCACATCATTCATTTCCCTTGCCTTCTTAATGGCTTCTTCAGAGAAATCAATACCGGTTACTTTAGCCCCCAATCTTGCCATCGACAAAGTATCCATTCCAAAATGGCATTGCAGGTGCAATATTTTCTTGCCTTTTATGTCGCCCAGCAAATCAATTTCAATCTGCTTTAAGGAGGTAGCTCCTTTCTGAAAGCCCTCTACATTATAAAAGTCAGACTGAACATGAAAGCCAGTTTTAGCATCCCATAATGACCTGTTTATTTCTATATAATTTTCTACCTCGTTCATAATATGCTACCCAGTTAAACTAATCTCCAAAATATTAAAGCCTTCTTTCCAAACCCATGCCGGGTACAATTATCGAATCAATTATCCACCAATCGTCTATTTTCTTCATTCCAAATTCACACCCACCCTTAAAATCAATAGTATCATTGCTACCATCTATCACCCCGGTATAATCCATCGTTCCCGTCAGTTTACCACTATCCCCGTCTACCTCTACCGATTTTATTTCATAATCGTTTATGGTAAACGAACTAAACGCATCCCTGAAATTTCCCAACCTTTCAATGAGTACCTCACTAGTCAACATGCCATTTATGGTATTTATCTCACTAGGTAAATTCAAGAATTTAGGTTGCCATTCATCTTCTTTATCCAGCACCTGCCTCACAAAATCCTTGCACCTGTTCTTTATATCATGCTCATGGTTAGGATGAAATTCCTCATAAATAAACCCATGAATCATGCCTGGTATCTGGATATCATTCGTTTCGTGATGAAACAATTCCTCAGTTATAAATTGATACATCATGCGTGGTTCAACCTCGCAAATCGTATCTACTGAAATCCCTTTTTTGCGCAAAATCTTTACCAGCTTCGCTAACTCCTCATCAATTTCATCATCCCCTATTTCAGCCGAAGGTTTCCATTCCGGGCTACCTGCCAATTCATATACCTTTATGGTCTTCCTTTTTGCAAATTCCGACTCAAACTGACTTATATAATCCAAAAACTTACCTTCTATCTCAGGCGGCAGTTCTGCCTCAGATAGCTGGCCCGATAGGTCAGTACCATGTTCCAGAGATAGCTTAATCTTCTTAATTTCATTTTCCAGTTTTAGGTTCTCATAATACTCCTCATCATGTTCTTCATTATCATCCCTTTCTTCATCTTCGTTTTCATCAAAAGGCCCCATCATAAATCATTATTTAATATTTACAAATAAGTTCAAGTCCAAATAACGTATTTAAACCACCTGATAAAAGTAAGTAAACCCTATCTATTTAAAAGGCAAAATCCTTTTCAATGTAGATAAAATTAACCCAAAAAACACATAATAAATCTACTTTGCATCTGAATTTAAAAATATCACCACGAATTGCCACTTTCCTGTTGTTCATTTGGATGGTCACCCCCAACAGTCTTTTGAATTACCTGCCCGCTCAATAGCTCTTCTATTTCATTCTCCTCTTTAAATATGGGTGCATCTACAATAGTAAAACCACCCTTTGGCATTTTCAGGTACATCAGCAATCCCCCACCTACCAAAACCAATAGAAAACCGGCAAGTATCAGAGCCTTATCTGGGCTTAAAATGGAATAATAATATCTGTAAGTACCTACCGCAACCGCCACCAATACCAGCCCAATCCTTATCAATTGAATATCTTTTTTGGCGATTCCCAATCCAATATATGCCAATGGGATTAGGATTGTCCAACCCCAGAAAAACCATCCCATAGGTAAACCACCAGCTCGATTATCCCCTCCATCCATTAACACCCTGCCCAGTTCACTCACCACATAATAATTACCTGCTAAATACAAACAAACCAAAGCCAGACCAGCAACATACAAATTGCAGTTTCTAAAGAGTAGCAATGACCGGGAATACCTTGATTTATTGGCCATAATGTAAATAACCAATGATGCAATCATCAATACAAATGGTGCTGTAGCCGTAGCAAAACTGCCCAACTTGAGATAAGCTAACAGGACAAAAGCCAGCCATGAAAAAGCCGCTGCCATACTTAATATAGAATCTACCAACCGAATTGCCATAAGTAGGCAAATAATAAATGTAAAAAATGCTATAGGTAGCCAATGCGGATTATCGTACGTATAGAATATGGAGAAAAAACCACCTATCAAACAGCTTACAGACAACAGGGCAACCATATTATCTGTACCAGAGTTATAATGGTTCATTCGTTTAATAACTATTAACTCTAGTAAGCCATAATACACAATACCACTACCAATTAATATGAATGAAAAATTATTAAACAGAGTGAAAACCCATGAAAACAATCCTGAAGAAAATGAAAGCACTAATAGAGTCAATAGTGCATGGCCTATGCGCCAATAGATATTATGTGTCTGAAACCCTACCGGATGATTCTCTACCAGATATTGATAATCTTCCTTACAGATGCAATTATTAGCCCGTGCTTCCCTTGCCTGCTCCTGCAAATACATATTCTTCAACCAACCCTTATTGTACGCTATCATTTTCGGGAGTTTTTATAGTGAATAAATTATGCAGTTTCCTCAATAGGTATAATAGACCAAAGCCACTTAAAATAAAATAGTAAAACAATATGCCCCACAGATCAACATTACCAAACATTCGCACTACAACATAGCTAAGACCTATATAACCATATATAAGTGTAAATAAAAGGAAGTAATAAGAGCGCTCCTTGATAGATTGAACATATTGAAAATAAAACGCCACTGCCAGCACCAAAAAGAACACCAAATAGAACCCATCGAAATGAAACATACCTGCCAGCAAACTGATAAATAGTAAATGGATGCCAAAATTCTTATAGGTATAGGCAAAATGTGCTTTTATATCCCTTACCAAAGAATAGTAGGACAATACCTGAAATAATACCCCTAATGCAATGCCACTATAAATAACATTATCATTACTAAAATCATTGGCCGAAAGCAAATTAGCTGGTGATACTGATATACCCACCCATGCACCAAAGTTGGTAATAGCCATACTCAACACTACTATATTATCGAAATAATAGGCAAAACCAAACAGGAACACTACCGGAACAAAAGCCGCCAAATTCCAGCTAGCACCAAATAAATGATATTGGTACTGAATATAACCAACAAAAGTGAGCATTAATAAAGAACCCAGCACCAATATATAATCGAACCACATATTTGGAGAGGATACCCTAAGCAAACTAAAGGGAGCTGATTTCTTATAACAATAAACCAGGCAAACCATCATGAGGATACCTATCAAAGAAATGATGACAGCATGACCTATAGTATTAATGTTCTTATAAACCAATATGCCCAGACCCGAACTAAACAACAAGATACCCAATGATAAAATTGTCTTTAATTCCTTGCCTATAGGTACCAGCCGCTTACTTTCCTGCTCCTTTATTTTCTCCACAGCATCACTCTTAATAAAGCCTGCCTGATAGAGCTGTTCAAAAAGATGTATATCCATTAGGTATAATTTTACACCTAAGGTATGAATAATGGGTAATAACCACAATAAAGGGGAAAATTAAGCCCCCACCAGCTCCTTAGCATTGGCCATAGCCGCCTCACTAGGCTGCTCACCACCTATCATTTTGGCAATGGCCAAAACCCGTTCTCCCTGTTTCAGCACCCTAACCTGGGTACTCAGGCGGCCATTCTTATCCGCCTCCTTGAATACATAAAAATGCCGGCTACCCTTGGCTGCCACCTGTGGTTGGTGGGTAATGCATATCACCTGATGGTATTGGGAAAGGTCTCGCAACAATACCCCTACCTGCCTTGCCGCCTCACCAGATATCCCCGTGTCTACCTCATCAAAGATAAGCGTAGGCATATGCAACGCCTTAGCCGTAAGCGATTTGATACACAGCATAATACGGCTCATTTCACCGCCCGATGCTGCCTTTTGTAATAATTGAAACTGTCCACTCTTATTGGCGTCCAGCATAAAATGTATCTGGTCTATACCATGAGTAGTAGGTGCTACCTTTTCTACCCTGATATCAAATTTGGCATTGGGCATACCCACCAGCACCAGCAATTCATTAATCCTGCCCGCAAATGGCTTGATCACCTTTTTACGTTCTGCCGACAGCTTTTCACCCTCCTTCATCAATTGGCTATATAAAGCACCCTCTTCTTTTGCAAGGCGGTCAATGGACTCATTAATATCAAGGGTAGCTTTAAGCTCATCTTCTAGCTTAGCTTTTATGGCCAGCAACTCACCTGTGGTGCGGGCACCATGCTTTTTCAGTAGCTTATAACCTATATCTACTTTTTGCTGCAATTCATCCATCACAGCAGGGTCCAGTATCACCCTACCCTCTTCTTCTTCAAGCTCATTGGTAATGTCTTTCAGTTCGGCCCAAACAGAAGTTATTCGTTCATGCAAGGGTTTCAACTCAGGCATCAGGTCGGTAATTCCCTGCATTTGTTGGCCTATGCGCTTTAACTCATTTACCAATGGTTGCTCGCCCTCATCTAGTACCATCCTTGCACCCTGCAAAACACTTATTATGCGCTCTGCATGGGCCATTTGCTTCAGTTGCTGCTCCGACTGTTCTATTTCATCCTCCCTAAAGGCAGCCTGCACCAGTTCGTCGAGCAAATATTGCTTATAATCAGCATCTTTCTGCCATTGGCTTTGGCGCTCTCTATTATCAGCAAGTTTTTGTTTTATCTTTTTATGCTGGTAAAATAGCTGTCTGTAATTTTCAGCCAGGGCTACATTATTCCCCACAGCATCAAGAGCCTCCATCTGGAAATTATCATCCTCTAAAGCCAAATGGTCGAATTGCTGGTGAAGGTCGACCAATAATGAAGTAAGCGAATTCAAAACACCCAATGTAACAGGGGTATCATTTACATATGCCCTCGACTTGCCACTTGTTGCTATCTCCCTTCTTATAATGCATTGTGCATCATAATCGAGTTCTGCTCGGTCAAGTGCCTTCTTAAAAACCTCATTTTTGCTTACATCAAAATAGCCCTCAATTACCGACTTCTCATTCTTGTTAATCAAAACTGAGGTGTCGGCCCGCTCACCCAAAATAAGTGACAATGCCCCCAAAATAATACTCTTACCTGCACCGGTTTCGCCGGTCACGGTATTAAGGTTTGGATCCGGCTCCATGGCCAGATGGTCAATAATAGCGTAATTGTTGATAACTAATTTCTGCAACATACTTTGAGTCCTAAGCCTATATATTTATGCCCTATTATAATTCTCTAATCTTAAACCTTCGACTCCAATTTCAAATAACTAACCTTTATAAGCTTTCAACGCTGCTTCCAGGCAATCCATAGCTGCATTAATATCAGCCAGGTTAAGCACATAAGCCAGGCGCACCTCATCTTTTCCCTTACCCGCCGTAGCGTAAAAACCTGCCGCCGGTGCCATCATTACTGTAGCTCCATTGTAAGAAAACTCTTCCAGCAACCATTGGCAGAACTTTTCAGTGTCAGCCACAGGCAGTTTTGCCATTGCATAAAATGCACCACCCGGTAAAGGACAGGTTACACCCGGCATTGCCTTCAAACGGTTAACCAGCAAATCCCTGCGTGACGTATATTCAGCGTGAACTTCATCAAAGTAATCAGCAGGCAGGTCCACGGCAGCCTCACCCAATATCTGGGCAAAAGATGGCGGACTCAACCTTGCCTGTGCAAACTTCATGGCCGTATCCAAAACCGATTGGTTACGGGTAACAAAGGCACCAATACGGCCTCCACAAGCACTATATCTCTTTGATATAGTATCTAATAGTATTGCGTGCTGGTCCATACCTTCTAAAGAAAGTGCAGATATATGCTTCATACCATCATAGCAGAACTCCCTATAAGCCTCATCGCTAAATAGGAACAAATCATGCTTCAGGCATATTTCCCTAAGTACGTTTAGTTCCTCTGCACTATACAAATAACCTGTTGGGTTATTTGGGTTACATATCATTATAGCTTTAGTCTTGCTAGTTACTGCTTTCTCAAAACTCTCTATTGAAGGCAATGCAAAACCATCTTCAATGCCAGAAGGAATTGGAACAACCTTTACACCAGAGCTGGTAGAAAAACCATTATAATTAGCATAAAATGGCTCAGGGATAATCATTTCATCTCCGGGGTCGAGGCAACTCATAATAGCAAATAGTATTGCTTCAGAACCACCGGTAGTCACAATAATCTGACCTGAGGTTACATTTATATCATTGCGCTTGTAGTACTCAACTAGTTTTTTACGGTAGCTTTCAAATCCCGGACTTGGGCTGTATTCCAGCACCTTCATGTGGGTATTACGCACAGCATCAAGTATCACCTGAGGTGTTTCAATATCCGGTTGGCCAATATTCAGGTGGTAAACCTTGGTACCTCTTTTTTTCGCTGCATCAGCAAAGGGTACTAATTTTCTTATGGGCGAAGGCGGCATTTCGCCACCACGATGTGAAATTTTAGGCATGGCGCAAAGATAATTGTTTCACACCTAATTACTGAATACCTGCATCACTGAAAACCCAATTATAATACAGACATCCCTAAATCACCAACTCGAACTGGGTTTATGTTTAATTCGATTTGCCCATAATTGCAATATATACCCCAATTTACCCCACCAATAAAATTGTCCCAATTAGCCATAACTTTGCATCCTCCAAAAGTTTATTCTAATATCCACATAAAAAAGCACAAATGAAAGAAGCATATATAATAGATGGCGTCCGCACCCCTGTTGGGAACCTAAAAGGTGTATTATCTCCGGTTAGGGCCGATGATTTGGCTGCCCTGGTAATAAAAGAAGTAGTGTCCAGAAACCCATCAATCCCAGCCGAAGCTATTGATGATGTTATAATGGGCTGCGTAAACCAGGCTGGTGACGATAACAGGAATGTGGCCCGTATGTCATTATTATTAGCTGGACTACCCTATACCGTTCCAGGCGAAACCATTAATCGCCTTTGTGCCTCAGGTATGTCGGCTGTTATTGCAGCTTCCAGAGCAATCAAAGCAGGAGATGGTGATGTTTTTGTTGCCGGTGGCGTAGAGCATATGACCCGTGGCCCATGGGTGATTTCTAAAACTTCCTCAGCTTTTGGCCAGGATGCACAAATGTTCGATTCCAGTTTCGGATGGCGCTTTATCAACCCCAAAATGCATGCCATGTATGGCACAGATTCTATGGGTATTACCGCTGAAAATCTGGCAGAAATGTACCATATCAGCCGTGAAGACCAGGATAAATTCTCCTATAACTCCCAAATGAAAGCCACAGCCGCTATGAAATCAGGTCGATTGGCTGAAGAAATTATCCCGGTTGAAATCCCATCAAAAAAAGGCGATTCTACTTTCATCAAAAATGATGAATTCATTAAACCAACTACCACCCTTGAAATCCTGGCTAAACTAAAACCATCATTCAATAAGGTGGGTACAGTTACTGCCGGTAATGCATCAGGTCTAAATGATGGTGCAGCAGCATTGTATGTTGTTTCTGGTGAGGCTGTTGAGAAATACAATTTGAAGCCACTTGCAAGAATAGTTAGCTCAGCCGTAGTGGGTGTTGAACCACGCATCATGGGTATTGGCCCAGTAGGTGCCACCAGAAATGCATTGGCCAAAGCAGGATTATCGCTTGATGATATTGATATAATAGAACTCAATGAGGCATTTGCAGCCCAAAGCCTAGCCTGTATCCGTGAACTAGGCATGAAAGACGATGACCCACGTATCAATCCTAATGGTGGTGCTATTGCAATTGGCCACCCATTGGGTATGTCTGGCGCAAGGATTATTTATTCCGCCGCCTACGAATTAAGAAAACAACAAAAAAGGTATGCCTTGGCTACAATGTGCATTGGCCTTGGTCAAGGCTATGCGGTGATTCTTGAAAGAGTATAGCTAAAAACAATATTACACATTTAAGGCAGGCTTTCCGTAAAACGGAGAGCCTGTTTTGTTTTTTAAGTATCTATATAAGCTTGACTACACCTGATAGTACTATGAAATTAAATTTTCACAATAAATAACCCAAAATCCAATTATTAATCCTGGGCCTCCTCCTAAATTCAGGTATTGACAAATAAAGAAACAAAAACATTCGAGTATTAAACAATTAGAAAAAACACACTTTAATTTCAGCCGTGAATACACCTTTTTGGATACGTGCATAATACCCTACCAAATCAGTGAAAATACCCTTGTGGGAAAAAAGATGTCAATATAAATTTGCAGCAGTTTATAAAAATACGATAATAGTTATATGCCATGACAAAGTAATAATAAATACTTTTATCATGTCTATTACTTGTAGGTAATTTACCAAATTGTTATCTATTAATTCTAGAGATAAATTTTTTATAACAAATAGTAGATTTGTTAAGAGGAAATAAATAATAAGGCTTAAAGCCACTAAAAAATAGTTTGCAAACGGTGGAGTTCTGTTACCACTTTAATCAACGGGCCTGGCTGCACAGGCGTTAAAAGCAGGGGCGGAATCCGAAAAGCCTAAATAAATGAGTAGGAAATCAACAACATTTTTTCACTTTTTTATGTACAATTATCATGTAGTAAATCAATGGGGTGGCGATCAGGCTCCATGGCACGAAGGCGGTGCTTGGGTTTTAGGTTATCGTAACAATCAGGGCTTAGTAGCTATTGATATCAAATCAGATGACAATGGTCACACCTTCCATGGCACTATCACTTACCAAGGTGAAGGTCCTATCGGGTTTAAGGCTACTTTAATCTGTGGCAATACTTACAATACCGAGAACCAATGGGGTGGTCCTAGTGCTCCTTGGCACTATGGTGGTCATTGGGTAATTGGTGCTCGTGACAATCAACGTTGTGTAGCTTTACATGTTACTTCACATGACAATGGCCATAACTTAGCAGGAACTAACACCTATGCTGGTGAAGGCCCTATCGGTTTCAAGGCTAATAATACTACAAAACAACATGATAATGTTGAGAATCAATGGGGTGGTAGCGCCGCTCCTTGGCATGCTGGTGGTACATGGATTTTAACTTCACGTGACAACCAAGGTGTTAATTTCATCAATCTTACAGGCGATGGCCATAATCTACATGGCGCAATGGAATATGCTGGCGAAGGCCCAATTGGCGTTAAGGCCACATGGGTAATGGGCAATACATACAATGTTCAAAACCAGTGGGGTGGTTCTAGTGCTCCTTGGCATGCTGCTGGCCAATGGCTAATTGGTGGCCGTGATAACCAACGCATTCACGCTCTGGATATTAAGAACAACAATGGCACTTGCACTTATGCTGGTGAAGGCCCAATTGGTTTTAAAGGAACATCAGAAGGAGCCTAATCCCCCTTATTACTTCTTTCACAAAGTAATAAGTTCGCTATACCAAATCTAAACCATACCATAGAACTTAACCCCAGCCATTGGCTGGGGTTAATCATTTTTGTCCAAAACCGATTCAAATACCATCTTAACTACCCTATGCAGGGCAATTATCCAACCCAGATTTCAAATAAAATTACCTATCCAAATTCCGGATTGAAATTACCTTTGCCGTAAATGGATAAAGCATACCTATCATTAGGCAGTAATATAGGCAACCGTCAGGATTGGCTACAACAAGCAATAAACCAAATTGGCAATAAATGCGGCACCATACTTAAAGCATCCTCAATTTACGAAACCGCCGCCTGGGGAATCAATGAACAGCCTGCATTTCTAAATATGGTATTGTCCATTCAAACCAACCTTGCCCCAATAGAATTACTCAATGAAATCCTGGAAATAGAAATAAGCCTTGGAAGAAAAAGAGAAATAAAATGGGGTGCAAGAACAATAGACATTGATATACTCTTTTTCAATAAAACAATTCTCTCACTGCCAAATCTGGTAATACCCCACCCCTACCTACAGGATCGTAGATTTACCCTTGTGCCACTAGTTGAAATTGCTCCAACTTTTAATCACCCAATACTAAATAAAAACATTACCGAATTACTAGCAATTTGCCCCGACAAACTTGAGGTAATAAAAATTTAATAACAATCCCGCTCCTCAATATTGCGATTGGGCTTATTCATTCAAAATTCCTACAGAATCATTAACTTAATTTGCACCAATGAAATTAGTGCAAGAAATAAAGGCATTCATTCTTTGCTTATCCATTTGTTGTTGCATAGCCAATGTTGGCCATGCCCAAAACAAAAATCTAAATTATTATATCACGACTGCCCTTGCCAACAGCCCCTTATTAAAAGACTTCAACAACCAGCTTATATCTAATACTATTGATAGTCAAAAACTTAGAGCTACATACAAACCTCAGATTAGTGGTATAGCATCAAATTCCCTTGCTCCAGTACTACAAGGGTTTGGTTACGACCCTGCCCTCTCCAATATTGCTTCATTTACAGAGGTTGTCAATGTGAATAAAACTTTTGTAGGCAAGAAAAACATCACTGAACAATCCAGGAGTTTCACCATACTGAATGATTCTGTAAAAATTGCCCAAAAGCTCACTGAGCAGGAATTGAAAAGAAGCATCACCACCCAATACCTCACCACCTATGGCGATTGGCAACAACTAAACTTCAATACCGATATCATCAAATTGCTCAAAAATCAGGAGGAAATCCTAAGAAAGCTAACTGAAAGTAATATTTACCGACAAACAGATTATCTCACCTTTCTGGTCACTCTAAAACAACAGGAACTACAACTAAAACAATTAAATATCCAATTCAGAAATAACCTATCCACCCTTAATTACCTGGCTGGGATTTTCGATACTACATTAGTGGAATTAGATGCTCCTGAAATCAAATTAGAACAATTGCCTAATGCCAGGTCATCCTCATGGTTTATGCACTATATAAACGATAACCTGGCAATGGTGAACAATCTGAACATCCTGAATTATAACTATAAACCTAAATTCAGCACTTTTGCCAATGCAGGTTATAGTTCGTCTTTTCTGTATCAGGCTTACAAAAACTTCGGCTTTAGTGTAGGAATTAATCTGGTAGTCCCCATTTATGATGGTCATCAAAAACAAATGCTGCAACACAAAATTGCCTTGGCACAAAATACCAATACCACATATAGAGATTATTTCACCACCCAATATAACCAGCAAATTGCCATGCTCAGGCAACAACTATCTGGTACAGAATCATTGATTAATGATATTAATGAGCAGATAAAATACGCAGATGGACTTATTGAAGCCAATAACAAACTCCTGGAAACAGGAGATGCCCGTATACCCGATTTAGTTATTGCCATCAATAATTACCTGTCCGCCAAAAACCTGCTCACCCAAAACAATATCAGCAGGATGCAAATCATTACCCAACTTAACTACTGGAACCGCTAAACAATGAAATTATCAAATAGCATATTTCTTCAAAGGCAGAACTCTTTCACAGGTGTATACTTTATTAGTATTTTCCTTGCTTTAATTCTTATAGTTTCTTGTAAAAATCCTGAGAAAAAAGAAGCACCCGAGGAAACACATATTGTTGCAGGGACACCCGTGACTATAACCGGTATTAGCACTGCCCCACTTACTGAATATATAGACCTGAATGCAACTGCTACCTTCCTGCAAAAAAACTATATAAAAGCCAACATCAATGGCTATATTGAAGCAGTAAATATCCAACCAGGTAAATATGTAAATGCAGGTCAGGAACTATTTACATTAAAAACTAAGGAGGCAAAAAGTCTAAATAACTCAGTAACCAAATTAGACCCTGGATTCAAATTTAGTGGCATCAATAAAATCACTGCAAGCACCAGCGGATATATTACCCAGCTTAGCCACCAAATAGGCGACTATGTGCAGGAAGGCGAACAATTGGCGCAAATAAGCAATGAAAACAGTTTCGTGTTTCTGCTTAATCTCCCTTATGAATTAAGAGAATATTTGGGTGCTAATAAAACAGTAGACCTTTTATTGGCAGATGGAACAAACCTAAAAGGGACAGTATCAGGAGCAATGCCCAATGTAGACCCAGCATCCCAAACACAGAGTATAGAAATAAGGGTTGCCGGAATAAAAAACATACCCGAAAACCTGATAGCTAAAGTTCGACTACTAAAATCAAATAAAACCAAAGCCATATCCCTACCAAAATCTGCACTACTTACTAATGATGTCCAAACCGAATTTTGGGTAATGCAATTAACCGATTCAACTACAGCAGTAAAGGTTACAGTTAAAAAAGGTATTGAAACTAATGGAATGGTTGAGATAATGGAACCAACATTCAAGGAAAATGACAAATTCCTCCTCATAGGCAATTATGGCTTACCTGATACTGCTAAAGTGGTGGTGGAGAAGTAAAAACTATAACCTTGTTTAGAATAGAATGTAAAATTATTTACTCAAGAAAAATTTCGCAATTGCAATGAAAGCAGCAAGTTGTCCTATCCAAAACAAAAACATCCATTTTATCATTTCAGATTTGGAATTGGCAATTTCCACTTTTAGTAGTGCCATTTCCTGCTTTACATCATGGCGCATGTTGGTAATTTCCTGCTTAATATTTACAAAATCTTCTCTTGTAGCCAATACTTTAAGATTTTGGTCATTTGCCTCCTTTATACCTTCTTTAACCTTAGTATCAACAAATTCTACCAATGATTCAGCATCTTGCTCACCTATTTTGGCTTTGAGCAATTGAAACAGATGGATATATGATACTGCAACAGACATAAAAGATATCTCAATTGTGAAAATAAGAATCTTAAATTAAATGACAAAATCAGAGTAAAATTTGAAAACAAAACCCTAAATGCAAGAATACAAAATCCAAAATTAATCATCATTAACCAATGAAGAATTTCTTTGTTTCCTATAAAAGTCCGCTGACCGTTTTAATCACACTGTTGATTTTAGGGGGCATGTTTGCTTATTCAAAAATGCAAACCTCCCTGTTTCCCGAAATTACCTTTCCAAAAATAAAAATTATTGCAGATGCTGGTCAGTTACCCGTTGCCAAAATGATGGTAACCGTAACTAAGCCACTGGAAAATGTTATCAAGCAGGTACCCGAATTGAATATGATTCGTAATACCACCAGCCGTGGTAGTTGCGAAATTTCGGCTTATATGAATTGGGATGCCAATATCGACCTTGGGCAACAAAGAATAGAATCGAAGATAAATGCCATAAAAAACCAACTGCCTCCCGACATCCAGATTACCGTAGAAAAGATGAATCCATCCATTTTACCGGTAATGGGCTATACCCTTGAAAGCAATAGCAGGTCACCAATAGAGTTAAGGCAACTGGCACTATACACCATAAAGCCCTACCTATCGCAAGCAAATGGCATATCTGAAATCCGAATCATAGGCGGTAAGCAAAAGGAATACTGGCTTACCCTCGACAAGGAAAAAATGGCTTCCTTATCCATTTCGCCCGATACTCTATCAGCCGCCATGGCCCAGACAAACTTCATTAAATCAAATGGGTACCTGTCTGATTACCGCTACCTCTACCTTACTGTTACAGATGCCACAGTAAGAAATATTGAAGACCTCCAGAATATTGTAGTGAGGAATGATGGCAAAAGGGTGGTTTTGCTCAAAGATTTTGCAGATGTACAAATTCATGAAGCAGTTGAGTATATAAAAATCAATGCTAATGGCAAGGATGGATTTCTAGTTGCAGTTATGAAGCAGCCCAACGCCAACCTCATAAAAGTATCTGAAGAGATTGAACAAAAGGTAGCATCATTAAAAAAACTACTCCCCAAAGACGTTACCCTGCGCCCCTACTATTTGCAGGCTGATTTTGTAAATGACTCTGTAAAAAGCGTTACCGATAGTTTATGGATAGGACTAGCCTTGGCTATACTAGTGGCGATCATTTTTCTACGTTCGCTAAAGGCAAGTGCTACCATACTCATTACTATCCCTGTTACCCTTTGCCTTACCCTTGTAGTACTTTATGTATTGGGGTACACCTTCAATATTATGACCCTTGGCGCTATAGCAGCAGCTATTGGGCTTATAATTGATGATGCTATTGTAGTGGTGGAACAAATTCACCGTACCCATGAAGAGCATCCTGGCGAGTCAGGGAAATCACTGGTGCTTAAAGCCATTAAGTATTTATTACCTGCCATGATTGGCTCATCGGTAAGCACCATTGTTATTTTCCTGCCATTTGCATTGATGAGTGGAGTGGCCGGAGCCTATTTCAAGGTAATGACCAATACCATGATTATCACCCTGGTATGCTCTTTCTTTGTTACATGGCTATTCCTACCGGTAATATATTTGGTGTTCACCAGAGAAAAGTCTGACAGCCAAAATAGCCAATCAAAAAATATTGAACCCGAACATCTGGTAAAACAACAGGCATGGGTATCCTTTTTTATCCGCAAACCATGGATTAGCCTCTTAATAATTGGCTGCTTAATCACCTCAATAGTGCTCATCCTACCCAAACTAGAAACCGGCTTCATGCCCGAAATGGATGAGGGCAGTATCGTATTCGATTATAGTTCCCCGCCTGGCACCTCACTTGAGGAGACCGACAGGATATTACGCCAGGTAGAAAAAATAATTGTTTCCATACCCGACGTTGCCACCTATAGCCGTCGTACCGGTACCCAAATGGGCTTCTTTATCACTGAACCCAACCGTGGTGATTACCTAATACAACTCAAAAAAGACCGTTCACTTAAAACCGAGGAGGTGATTAGTGAACTACGCAAAAAAGTAGAAGCCTCCCAGCCCTCCCTGCGCATAGATTTCGGGCAGGTAATAGGTGATATGCTGGGCGACCTTATGACCTCCGTGCAACCTATTGAGATTAAGATATTTGGCGATAACAGGCAAAAACTACTCGACCTATCGCACCAGGTTTCAGATATAGTATCAGGTGTAAAAGGCACAGCGGATGTTTTTAATGGCATTGTAATTGCCGGGCCATCAATAAGGGTGGTACCTGACTATGCCAAATGCGCCCAATATGGAATATCTCCCGCCGGGCTTCAATACCAGTTACAAAACTCATTGGAAGGCAATATTTTAGGTACTATCCAGGAAAAGGAACAATTATCCAATATCCGAAGCCTCTACCCCGGCAGCCGGCAGGTAAGTGCAGCCGACCTACAAAAGCTTCAGGTATTCCTTCCCAATGGCAAACTAACACCTATCAACAAATTAGCAACCGTATATATAGACTCAGGCGATGCTGAAATTCAGCGGGAAAACCTGCAATCTATGGTGGCAGTAACAGGCAGGCTCGAAAAACGTGATTTGGGCAGTACCATTTCTGAAATCAAAAATCAGATCAATTCGAAAATCTCCCTACCCCAGGGCTACCATATTGATTATGGCGGAAGCTATGCCGACCAGCAAAAATCATTTCAGGAATTGTTGATGATATTGATAGCAGCTAGCCTGTTGGTATTCTTATCTATACTATTCTTATTCCGTGATTTCAGGGCTGCCCTCTTGATTATTACATTGGCAATATTAGGTATATCAGGCAGCTATATTGCCCTCCTATTAACCCATACCCCACTGAATGTAGGCAGCTATACCGGACTGATAATGATAGTGGGCATAATAGGCGAAAATGCCATTTTCACCTTCCTGCAATTCAGAGATGCACTCAGGGACAAAACTGTAGATGAAGCCATTATTTACTCCATCTCCACCCGCCTCCGCCCAAAACTTATGACCGCTATAGGTGCCATTATCGCACTCCTACCCCTTGCCTTGGGCATAGGTGCCGGTGCCCAATTACACCAGCCATTGGCTGTATCAGTAATTGGTGGATTTATTATAGCATTGCCTTTGTTGCTGGTGGTATTGCCTTCGTTGTTAAGGATGGTTTATAAGAAGGGATTGTGAGTTTAATAATTTCTGATACTTTCTCCCCAAACTTTCCCATATTTACATAAGTGTCACTAATTAAAATTACAAGGAGAATTCTGGTCTTCTGCCTGCTAACCATACTTAGTCAAGTCGGGGGATTAGTGTATCTGGTAAACATGTTTACCTATCCTCATATCAATAAAAGAATTCAAAATGGGTTAACAAAGCGATTGATGAAGTTTACCTCATTTCTATGCCTTTACCTCATTTTCACTTTTATTATTGTCCCTATTTTTGCCCGCCCATTCGGCAGGGTTCCATTGCGTACCACAAATAATTTAAGGCCTGCTACAATTTGGACAGTGATCCTAAACCGCAACTATGTAAAACCAGAATTGCTCAATGCTGCATATAAGGTTTCTAATGAGATAGCAAATAAATATCCCGGCACAGTTCTCAATTACCTCGATGCAAGCTTTCCTTTTATCAACAAGTATCCATTATTTCCACACCTCAGCCATAACGATGGTAAAAAGCTCGACCTATCTTTTTGCTATAATGCTACCAAAACCGGTCAATCAACCAATGTGGTACCCTCCCCTATTGGATATGGAATAAGTGAAGAACCATTACCCAACGAAACAAATACCGCACTGAATTGTGGGAATAAGGGCTATTGGCAATATAGTATGCTCAATCATATTATACCCCAAAGCAACAAAGCTAGTTTCACTTTTAATGAATCAAAAACCAAAGAACTGGTGCTACTTTGGGCTAATCAGGATGGTATTGGTAAAATCTTTATTGAGCCCCATCTGGTTGCCCGGCTACACCTTTCCCACCCCAAAATAAGATTTCATGGGTGCCATGCTGTAAGGCACGATGACCATTTACATGTGCAACTGAAATAGTATTTTTGATAAAACAATTCCCCAATGACCCCCAACCCCGAAATAGAAGAATTCCTTTCAGAATATGATGAAAAAGTCTTTCAACATGCCCAAAAGTTAAGGCAACTACTAATAACCAATCTGCCCGGCATTACCGAACAACTGGATATAAAAGCCAAAATGGTCGCCTATTGCTATGGACAAAAATATGTAGAGCTAATCTGTGTACTCATCCCATCCAAAAAAGGACTTAAACTCGGCTTCAACCGTGGTACCGAACTCCCCGACCCTACCAAACTATTAGAAGGAAGCGGTAAAATATCCCGCTATATACCCATAAAATCTGCTGACCAAATTGAATCACCTGCTATAACAGAATTAATCACCAAAGCATTGGAAATCTATAAAGAGAAGATTAAAAAATAGAACAACAAAATCCTGGTTAACAAGTACTATTTTAGTATCGCAATCAGATAACATTCATTATTGACCTAGGGGAGAGTTATTACCAAATGGAAAATTATAGGAAAATACTGGAACTCCTTTATGAATTACTCCGGTTGTCAGGTGACACCCATTGGGCTAACCTTATCAATAAAGACATCTACAACTGGGACACCAAAAAATCCACAAGGGGATTCAAAAGTCATTTTGGTGGTATGGGCTCAATAAATGATCTAACCATTGGCGAACAAAACCCTAAAGGCATATGGCAAAGCATCTTATTCGATTTACTATTAAATAGGGCTTGGAATATGCTTTACAACAAAAGCACTTCAAGCCATTACGACAACCAGATTCAAGGCTCTGTCTGCGATAATTGTTCCTACGCCGAAATCAATCTTTATAACCTGGAGTACTTCTTACCCCGCAAAATATTACCCAATATTATTAATAACTATCTACAGAAGGATAATTTCATGGATTTATTAAAGATTGAAGACTTTCAAAATTCCGTCGAAACCAACCTTGTTCGTAGTAAACTAATAGAAGCAATAGAAAAGCAAAAAATCCATTATTCAGATTCAAGAATCGCAATTAATAGGGATTGCCCTAAATGTAAACAACGAAAAATGTCAGCAAAATATTGGGATATAAAATTAGAATTGAACCAACAGCAACCCAACAATAAGAACCTCCCTTTAAACCTGACTCCAGAAAAACCCTGGTGGAAGAAGCTTAGGAGTTAATTACGAATGTATCCAAATCAATCTTACATAAATACTCACATTTTCATTCCCTCCCAAATTCATTTCACCCTTTTGATTATTTTTGGATAATCATGAATGCCCTGCCACCCAAACAACGTAAAATAATCCATATTGATATGGATGCGTTTTTTGCATCGGTGGAACAAAGAGACAACCCACAATATAGAGGTCTGCCATTGGTGGTTGGCGGACTACCACAGGGCAGAGGTGGCGTGGTAGCCGCAGCAAGCTATGAGGCACGCAAATACGGCATAAGGTCTGCAATGCCCTCCAAAAGAGCCGTGCAGCTATGTCCTGATGTAATTTTTGTAAGACCCCGTTTTCCTGCTTATAAGGAAGTATCAGGCCATATCAGGGAGATTTTCCATCGTTATACCGACCTGATAGAACCTCTATCATTGGATGAGGCATATCTTGATGTAACCGAAGATAAGCAAGGCATAGGCTCTGCCATAGAAATTGCCCGCCAAATAAAAGCAGCCATAAAAGCCGAGCTTAATCTAACCGCCTCGGCGGGTATCTCCATCAATAAGTTTGTAGCCAAGATTGCATCAGACATGAACAAGCCCGATGGACTGACATTTATTAGCCCGGCACAGATTGAAGAATTTATGGAAAACCTACCCGTATCTAAGTTTTACGGGGTGGGTAAGGTAACCGCCGATAAAATGCGAAGCCACAACTGGCATACCGGTGCCGACCTTAAAAAACTAAGCGAAGAAGAGCTTACCAGGTATTTTGGCAAAGCGGGCAGATTCTATTACCATATTGTAAGAGGCATCGATGACCGCCCTGTGGTATCAGACCGGGAAACCAAATCACTAGCTGCAGAAGATACTTTTGAATTTGACCTCACCTTAGTTGAGGATATGAACCGGGAACTCGACCGCCTGGCAGAAACTGTTTGCCGCCGATTGAAAAACTATGAACTAAAAGGTAGGACAATAACCCTTAAAATTAAATATGCCGACTTCAGGCAAATTACCCGCAGCCTGTCCTTCCCCTATTTTATTGATGATTTCGAGACCATTTCTGGTACAGCAAAACAACTACTTGCCTCCACCGACCTCGAAAAAGTCAAAATCCGCCTCCTTGGTATATCCCTATCTAATTTCCGTGACCAGGCACCTAAGGAGCCAAAAGGTGCATCGGTACAATTGAGTTTGTTTTAGAAAACTAACCATTTCTATAAAAATATAAAACGGGTGACCAGCACCCGTTTTATCAATATTATTTCAACGTCTCATCAAGCCATTTAAAAAACTCTCTCTGCCAGGCTATACCATTTTGGGGATGTAATACCCAATGGTTCTCGTTAGGCAGGTACAACAATTTCGACTTAATATTATGCAACCTTGCAGCCTGGTAAGCTTCAAGACCCTGTTCTATTGGCACACGGAAATCAAGGCCACCCTGAATAATCATGATTGGGGCTGTCCACTTACTCACATAGTTGCTTGGGTTGAATTTATCATACCCATTTGGGGCTGGTGATTTCCAGTATGGGCCACCAATATCCCAATTGGCAAACCATATTTCTTCGGTTGTACCATACCAGCTTTTCAAATCAAACAGACCATCATGGGCAATAAAGGTTTTGAACCTGTTGTTGTGCATACCAGCCAGCATAAACACACTATAACCACCATAACTTGCACCTACACAACCCAGCCTGCTCTTATCTACATAGCTCTCCTTACTTATATCATCTATAGCAGTCAGGTAGTCCTGCATAGGCAAGCCTCCCCAATCCTTACTAATTTCCTCATTCCACTTCACACCCCAACCTGGCATACCACGGCGGTTTGGCGCAATAATAATATAACCCTGTGCAGCCATCAACTGGAAATTCCAGCGTACACTATAGAACTGCGACAAGGCACTTTGTGGTCCACCCTGGCAATATAACAATGTTGGGTACTTTTTAGTTTTATCAAAATCTGGAGGATAGATAACCCAACTGTGCAAGGTTGCCCCGTCTGAAGTAGGTGTAGAACGCAATTCCGTTTTGCTCATGGTGATATGGTTATAAACCTTGTCATTTTCATGAGTCAGTTCTATCATATCGCCATATTTAGGCTTTACAGCAAATATTTCGCTTGCATGGTTCATATCGCTGCGTGAAACAATAATCATTCCACCAGCCTCGCCTATCACACCATTTATGTCCCATTTACCCTTAGTAACATTCTCAATAGGGCTGCTAATCATCTCCCTGTCGCTACCTACACTGGCTACAAACAATTGTTGAGTACCCTGGTAAGGT
>CANGSR010000006.1 GCA_947456055.1 Chitinophagaceae bacterium | reverse complement strand
CGATTGGTGCTAATGTTTGGATATTTGCTACTATCCTGGCTGTAATACTATTCTGCATAGTATTTGGTTTCAGGAATTCACATCACTTAAATAGCATTTTCCCTTGGGTAACCCCAGGTGAGGATAAGATTCTCTTAGGCAAAAAACCTTTCTTGAATCCTGCTATGTTTGTTGGGTTTACAGTGGTATTCCTTGGTCTATGGTCATATTTTGGTCGTTATTTCAGGGCACAATCAATAGCCCAGGAAACCGCACCAAAGAATGACACAAAAATTTACTGGAAAGTTTTCCGTATGTCTGGCGTGTTTCTTTTTGTATACGCTCTTTCTCAAATGAGTACTGCGCCTTGGTATTGGATCATGAGTATTCAGGCTCATTGGTATTCTACTTTGTTTAGCTGGTATACATTCGCTAGTGCATTAGTAAGCGGTTTCTCATTGATTATGTTATGGGTTATCTACCTTAAGAATCAAGGTAATCTTGAATTAGTAAATAAGGAACACATCCACGACTTAGGTAAATTCATGTTTGCTATCAGTGTATTTTGGACATATTTGTGGTTCTCGCAGTACATGTTGATATGGTATTCCAACCAACCTGATGAAACTGTTTATTTCAAATTGCGTCAGCAAGGTCCTTATAGCGTAATATTCTATGCTAACTTCATTATCAACTTCTGTATGCCTATATTGATATTAATGTCACGTCCTGCTAAACGTAACTACTTCACTGTTACTTTCATGGCGATGATTATTATCTTCGGTCATTGGTTAGATTATTTCCAGATGATTATGCCTGGTCCATTAGGTGAAAACTGGCACATCAACTGGTATGAAATAGGAATATTCATGGGCTTTGCAGGTATCTTGATTATGTCTGTATCTCGTACATTAACTAAATCAAATTTGGTGCCTACTAACAATATTATGCTTAAGGAAGCTGTAATACATGTAAGTCCATAGTTTTGGTTTAGTGCCTAAAAGCACAAATATTAATACACAACATTAAAGATTAAATTTTAACAAGTAAATATAAGCTGAGCGACTATGTCGGTATTTATAATAATAACATTGATAATACTGGTATTTATCATTATCTACCAGATTGGAAAGGCTAGCGAGCACTCAGCAGTGTTGCGCGGAGGTGAGAAGGTAAAAGCACAAACCAACAATATTATGGCAGTATTACTGCTCGTAGTATTTGCATTGGGCATGTGGGGAATATGGTTTTGCCATAGCATATTTGTTGACCGTATGCTTCCGGTAGCGGCTTGCCGTACTGGGGTTAATTACGACAATATGTTCTATTACACCATCGTTGTAACAGGTATTGTATTTTTTGCAACTCAGGCGGTTCTGTTTTGGTTCTGCTATAAATACCGTGCTTCTGAAAATCGTCCTTCCTTTTTCTTCGCTCATAGTAACAAATTGGAGTTAATCTGGACTACTATCCCTGCTATTGCAATGGCTATATTGGTGGCAATCGGTCTTCGTAACTGGTATGATGTTACTGCCCCTGCTCCGGCTGATGCTACAATTGTTGAGGTTGTTGGTAAACAATTTAACTGGATTGTTAGATACCCAGGTAAAGACAATGAGTTAGGCAAGCGTGATTTCCGTTCTATTAATGATGCTACTAATATCCTTGGTATGGATTGGACAGATCCGCACAATATGGATGATATAATCTCTCAGAGTGGTGAATTGCACGTTGTGGTAAACAAGCCTGTGAAATTGCTTATTTGTTCTCGTGATGTAATTCATGATGTTGGTTTGCCACACTTCCGTATGAAAATGGATGCTGTTCCGGGTATTACTACTACTTTGTGTTTTACACCTACCATTACTACAGATTCAATGAAGTTGATTACCAAAAATCCTGACTTCGTTTATGAAATAGCCTGCGATCAGTTATGTGGTAAAGGTCACTATGCAATGAGAGGAACTGTAGTAGTTCAATCTCAGGCTGATTATGATAAATGGTTAGCAAGCCAGCAATCATACTATGCAATGAATCATAGTGCACCTGCTGATGCTAAACCAGCAGCTACTACTGAAGCACCTAAAGCAGACACTGTTAAAGCGGTAACAAAGAATTAACCGGCTATTAATTAATCAATTAATCTGAATCTAGCCAAAAAGAGTTTTAAAATGAGTAACGAACATATCATAATTCAGGGATCAAACGTATCACATGCTGCTGAGTCTGCCGGCCATCACGATGACCATGGGCACGACCATCATGAGCAACATTTTATCTGGAAATATATTTTCTGCCAGGATCATAAAGTCATTGGTAAGCAGTTTTTGATTACTGGTATCATTTGGGCCATGATTGGTGCCTTGATGTCCGTATTCTTCCGTTTGCAATTGGGTTTCCCTGATAGTACTTTTCCTATTATGGAAAAAGTATTAGGCGAGTGGGCTAAAGGTGGTAAATTATCTCCTGAGTTCTATTATGCATTGGTTACCATGCACGGAACTATCCTTGTATTCTTTGTATTGACAGCTGGATTGAGCGGAACCTTTGCTAACATCCTGATACCACTACAGATTGGTGCACGTGATATGGCCTCTCCTTTCATGAACATGTTATCTTATTGGTTCTTCTTCCTGGCTAGTATTTTAATGTTTGTTTCCTTGTTTGTTGAGACTGGTCCTGCCAGTGGTGGTTGGACTACTTATCCTCCATTAAGTGCATTGAAGGAAGCTTCTTTAGGTTCTGGTGTTGGTATGGATTTGTGGTTGTTAAGTATGGCTACCTTCGTTGTATCTTCACTTTTAGGTGGTCTAAACTATATCTCAACTGTACTGAATATGCGTACAAAGGGTATGACTATGACACGTTTACCATTGACTATATGGGCGCTGTTCTTTACAGCTGTATTGGGTGTATTATCTTTCCCTGTATTATTCTCTGGTTTCGTATTGTTGATATTCGACCGTAATTTTGGTACCAGCTTCTATCTTTCTGAAATTTTTATAGGTGGTAAGGCACTTCCACACATCGGCGGTTCTGCTATCCTTTACCAACACTTATTCTGGTTCTTAGGTCATCCTGAGGTGTATATCATTATGCTTCCGGGTATGGGTATGGCTTCTGAGGTGCTTTCTAACCACAGTCGTAAACCAATCTTCGGTTACTTCGCAATGATTATCTCATTGGTGGGTATTACTTTACTTGCATTCCTTGTATGGGCGCACCACATGTTCGTTACAGGTATGAGTCCGTTCCTGGGTTCTATATTCGTACTGTTGACATTGTTGATTGCAGTACCATCAGCTGTTAAGGTGTTCAACTGGATAACAACTATCTGGAGAGGCAATATTCGTTTCAATCCTCCAATGCTGTTTGCATTAGGTTTCGTCTCATTATTCATCTCTGGTGGTCTTACAGGTATCTTCCTGGGTAACTCAGCTTTGGATATACACTTACACGATACTTACTTCGTTGTGGCTCACTTCCACATTGTAATGGGTGTATCTGCGTTCTTTGGTATGTTTGCTGGTATCTACCATTGGTTCCCTAAGATGTATGGACGCTTCCTGAATAATACATTGGCTTATATTCACTTCTTTATTACATTCATTGGTGCTTACTTGATCTTCTGGCCTATGCACTATGAAGGTATCGCTGGTATGCCACGTCGTTACTACGATTATTCAGCATGGGAATCTTTTAAACATTTCCAGGGTGTAAATGCATTCATCAGTATCGTAGCTACTGTTGTATTCTTTGCTCAGTTATTGTTTGTGTTCAACTTTTTTATGAGTATTTTCCGTGGCCGTAAGGTAACTGAAAAGAACCCATGGGGATCACCAACTCTGGAGTGGACTACAGAAATTAATCCGGGTCATGGTAACTGGGTTGGCGAAATACCGACAGTATACCGTTGGGCATATGATTACAAGGATGATGGTCATGGTAATGACTTCATTCCACAGACAAGGCCTTTGGCTCCTGGTGAGGAAGAGCATTAATTGATTATTTGACTTAATGATATTTTAAAGCCGCTCTAGTTGGGCGGCTTTTTGTAATGTTTAATACTAGATAACATTTTGAAAATTGTACTGGAGAATTTTTGTTTAAAATTTTAAAACTATTCTCTAAAAAATTGTTTTTTAAATAACTAATTCCTTACCTTCGCACTCCCTAAAGCGGGTGTGGTGAAATGGCAGACACACTAGACTTAGGATCTAGTGCCGTGAGGCATGGGGGTTCGAGTCCCTCCACCCGCACTAATATCATGCAGCCGGAACTATTCCGGCTGCATTTTTTAAATCTAAAAATACACATACAATGGCTACAATAACACGCGAAAGTATAGGTACCCTTCACGACAAAATCACCGTAAAACTGGCCAAGGAAGATTACATGCCCTCGTTCGAGAAATCAATGAAGGAGTATGCTAAGAAAGCCAATATCCCCGGATTCCGTAAAGGTATGGTACCGTCTGGTCTGGTACGTAAAATGTATGGTCCTACGGTTATCAAAGAAGAAGTGGTGCGTAATGCCGCTGCTAAGCTGGAAACATATATGAAAGAGCAGAAGTTGGGCATTTTTGCTCAGCCTATGATGATGGCTAATGACCATTTCATGACGCTTAACTTCTCTTCACCTTCCGACATTGATTTCGATTTTGAAGTAGGTTTGAAGCCTGCAGTAGAACTCGGTTCGGTTATCAAAAATTCACACCTGCCTCGTTATAAAATCACCATCACCGACCAAATGATGGATGATGAAATGGAGCGCCTGAAACGCCGTTTTGGCAATGTAGATGCACAGCAACTGGTAACTAGCAAGGAAAATATTATCTATGCAAAATATGAAGAATGTGATGCTGATGGTAAGGTTTTAGCTAGCGCAGAGCCTGTAGAAGACACCAAAGTGCTGGATAAGATGCCAGCAGCACTACAAGAGCAACTGATGGATAAGAAACCAGAAGATACATTGGTTTTCCGCCCGGTTGATGTTTGTAGTGCCGATGAGCTTGAAGCTTTCCTCAAAGACCCACTTAAAGCTGGTCCTAATGGAGCTGAGCAATATTATAAATTGACTTTGACTAAGATAGGTTGGCTCATACCATTGGAAATGGGTACTGAGCTTTATAAAGCAGTTTATAAAGATCTTGATATTAATACTGAATCTGAATTTAGAGAGAAAATTAGGGAAGAGTTGGGTATGGATTTCAACCGTATTACCAGTGAACGCCTGCAAAATGAAATCTTTGAATATTTGGTTCACCAAACTCCAATAGAACTTCCGGTTAACTTCCTGAAACGCTGGATGATGGAGAACAATGAAAACCCAAAAACAGCCAAAGAAGTTGAAAATGAATGGAGCAGTTTTGAGCACCAATTGCGTTGGCAGTTAATTTCTGATCAAATAGTTACTGAATCAGGAGTTCATGTATCACGTGAGGAAGTATACCAGGATGTTAAGGCTAATGTTTTACGTTATTTCGGTCTTACTTTAGAGAACGAAGACGAGGCTCCATGGATGGAAGGCTATATGTCTAAGATTTCCAATGACGAAAAGATGATGGATGAAACATACCGCAGGTTACTTACTGCTAAGATGTTCTGGATGTTGGAGCAACAATTCCCTGTGGAAATTAAGGAAATAAGTGAAGAAGAATTCTTCAAATTAGGTGATGCACATGCTGCACACCACCATCATCATTAATTATTAACAAACGTTACATAAAAGTAAAAGGCTACCACTTCGGTAGCCTTTTACTTTTATAATGATAGTGATGCATTTGACATTATAAAGTTACATTTACTGTAATAGTAGTATTTACCCCTCCATTACAAATGGTAACAGTGGCACTACCTGGGCCGGTTGCTGTAATAGTTCCAGAAGCATCTACAGCACAGGCAGCCATATTATCGGTACAATAGGTTAAGGTAGCACCGATAACAGGTGTATTAGTGGCATCAAGAGCGGCTGCAATAATATTTGCTGTTGGGTTGGTCATAAGGCTTAGGTTAACCGTTGCTGGAGATGTCAGTCCAATATGGGTTACACCGGCTGTGGTAGTTCCACAATTGCAATCACTAACAGATAATAATGCAACTCCCGGTTCAATGGTTGGTGAACTTGCAGCAGCCATTACAAAGGTGGCAAGCCCTAGTGTAGCTGTCGATTTCATTGTCACCAAACCTGTACTACTAACGGTTGCAATATCAAATACTGGTATGCCATAAGTTGGAATTGTCCAGCTAAGAGAAGGATTAGGGGTAATGATGCTCAATGACTTATCAGAGTGGTTAACCCTATAGGTAGTAGCTGTAAACTGCTTGGTGGCAGATGGTGCCAGACTGGCCCAGAATGGGGTAACAATTATTGCGGTATCAGGTAGTACATCTACCTCAGCTTGACCAGTAATGCCGCTAATTGTGGCCGTTACAACTGTTTTACCCAGGCTTAGGCCTGTAACCTTACCAGTTTGATCTACCGATGCAATAGATGGGTCCTGAATTGCCCATGTGGCACTACCACTAACTTGTGCTCCGGAGCCATCATAGGCGGTTGCTGTTAAAGTAGTATTGTCATTACGGAAGATTTGTGCGGCAGCAGGATTAACAGCTACCCTGACAACAGGTAATGAAACAGATGGCATACCCACCACTAGTACAGGCACTTGTACAGTTGGGCTACCTGTAAGTCCACTGGCAGTTACAGTTATTACACATGAACCAGTTTTATTAAAAGTAATAACACCCGAACCATCTACCGAAGCTACTGTAGCATCGCTTGATGAGTAGCTGTAAGATGTGGTACCTGTTCCAATATATACAGGTGTTAAAGGAATTGTACCTGCGCCTGTAGTCCAGATAACGGCACTGGGCACTACTGCAAATACTGTAGGTGCATAAATACCCACTGGTACGGATGCTGTAAGAGTAGTGCCATTTACGGTAGTACTGGCCATTATGGTGCCATAACCTGTGCCTGTAGCGGTAAAAGTGCCTCCGCTAAATGATCCTATAGAAGTGCTACCTGCACTTGCAATACTCCATGTAATGCTGGATGGTGTACTTGTTTTACCCGATTTGTCTACAAGCACAGCACTATAGGGTAGTGTGCCACCGGGCAGAATTGTTTGAGCCCCGGTTTGGATTGACAATGCCACAGCCCCCGAGGAGGATGTGTTGTTTGATGTACTTTTTTTACAACTCTGCCATAGAGTAGTGGTGGTAGCTGTTAGTAATAACAGGCCCAAAATAGTTAGTGTCTTTTTCATTTTTTTGCGAATTGAATTGTTTTTGTAATGGTGAATAACGATACAAAAGTAGATTAAGGTAGTCCGAAAGGCATTAACGTATGTTGCGGAAACGTGTAATCTTGTTGCAAATGGGTGATTTCGGGTAAATAGTCCAATAAATTGAATGAAAACTGCATGAAAAGCAAAAAATAGTCCACTCTTATTTTTTGATTCCTAATTTTGGCATTAATCTAATAATCGAAATTTAGCGCCATGTCAAAACCACATCTGGAGCATTTGTCAAAAGATGCACAATTACTACCTGTCCTACAATCAGTAGAGCCCTACCTGCTTCAGGAGCGTCAGAACATATGCCTGAGGCTTTGTTCCAGCATCATGAGCCAGCAATTGTCTACTAAAGTGGCTGATGTGATATTTAAGCGTTTCCTTGATTTATTTGGAGGTAATGAGCCAGATGCTCGCCAGATTTTGGATACCCCATATGATACTTTAAGAGGAATAGGCTTGTCAAATGCCAAGGTAGGATATGTTCAAAATGTAGCCCGCTACATGCTGGAAAATAATACAGATGATGAGGCTATACGCCAAATGAGTAATGATGAAGTAATTGAATTTCTCACCCAGATAAAAGGTGTAGGCCGCTGGACGGTGGAGATGTTATTGATGTTTACCCTGGGCAGGGAAGATGTGTTTGCAATTGATGATCTTGGCATACAGCAGGCAATGGCCAGGGTCTATAATTTGGATATTACCAATAAAAAGGAATTTCGCAGGCAGATGCAGGAGATTTCCACCGCATGGGCACCCTACCGCACCTATGCTTGTTTCTACCTCTGGAAGTTTAAGGATACTAAATAACCCTAATTGGCCTAGCATATGAATCAGCTAAATTTTTTAATGGAATTGACTATCTACTAAATACTATCTACTAAATACCAAACCAGTATTCCATGCCATCTTTCTACTTTCTACTTACTACTTTTGTCTCCACAAAGTGAAGGACTACTACAAAACGCTTGGTGTATCACCTAATGCCAATGTGCCCGAAATAAAAAAGGCATATAGGGCATTGGCGTTTAAGTATCATCCAGATAAAAATCCGGATAATGCACTGGCAGAGGCACATTTCAAGGAGTTGCAGGAAGCATGGTCGGTTTTATCTGTTCCTGCAAAGAAGACAAAATACGATGAGGAAAGATGGTTGTCGGGTTTAGGAAGCCGTACATCTTATAAAGAAGCGGCAACGCCTGCATGGCTACTTAATACATACCAGCAACTGAACAAGGAATTGCTCGGCATGGATACCTACCGCATTAGCCATGGTGCCCTGCAGACTTATATCCTAATGCTACTCTCTGATTCCCATATAGCTATTTTACAATTAGAGGGAGATAAAGCTACAATCATCCAGATAGTCAATGAAATAATTAAAGCCAGCCAACTGCTCCCCCTCAAATACCTTGATGAGATAAACGCAAGATTGTATGTGCTTACTGAAGACTTTGATGATGGTACACAGGCAATTACCGATAATCTTGATTACCGTAATAAACAATCACGAAAGGAGGCAATGTTCCCGTATATAATAATAGTAGTGACTTTGGTGCTCTGCGTGTTTATGTATTGGTTTGGGAGAAGGTAAAAGTTAAAAGTAAAAGGTTAAAACATAATGGAGGTATGTCTGTCGCTAATTTAGATACTTAGCTAATACATGGTCACTCTGTTTTAGGTTCAACATCAAATTCACTCCAAGTCTAATACCGAATATGGGTTGCATATGTGTGTGAAATGCCGCTTTCCCAAATTCCTCTTCAACATCGGTAATATACCTTTGTTTATAAAACGGTCCGATATTGATATCGAAACTTTCCGTCACTACACCCAATAAGCATCCTACCGAATATTGCCATTCATCGTAACTAAGATTGTCGGTAATATATCCTTTCTCATAGTGCAGGTCGGTTTTGCCGTATCTGCCAAAAGCACTTAGGTAGGGTAGGTAGCTGGTTTTGTAATTTTTACCCTTTGTGTAATCAATGAAGGTATGCTTGCAGACAAAATATCTGCGATAGTTTAAAAAAACACCCCTCCATTCAGTATATACCCTGGGGCCAGATACATATTGTTGTTTGCCCACATCATATACCTCATGTTCTGAACTATAATCATCATAAGAAACATCTATACCCACCGATTGGTATTTCCTGAAACCATATTCCAAACCTAAAGTATAATTTATACCTCCACCTAAGGCTATCCAAGGGAATACCTTGCCTTTTAATGTCCATGTACTGCCATCACTATAAGTATCCTTGATGCCAGACTGAGCCTGCAAACCATGAAATTGAAGTAACAACAAAATGCCGATGAGGTAGGTTTTGGGAGACATAAGGGTATTATTTAGATGCAAAAATAAGGAAGAGTGTAATATTGGAGGCTATTTATTTGAGATATGGATGGCAGGTTTATTGAGAATGGGAATGTGCGGATTGAAATGGTGAGATGAATTATTGGGCAAATCAAGGAGTTAAAAGAACTATTTTTTATGAATGCTAATGATAAGAAATGGCTATATTTGTAAGGGGATATTTTCGATATGAATACACAAATAAGAACTGATTTGCGAAAAAAAGCTAAGGATGGCATTGATAGGGCTGGTGATACCACTGTGAAAATGATCCTTGCTCTGCTTGAGGTTGAGGAACAAGAAGTTGAGGCCGAAACAACTTTTGAAAAGGAGATGCAAAAGCGCATAGATGAATATGAGCAGGGAGCAATCGTACCTGTTTCACTAGACGAAATGGAAAAAAGAGTAAGGACTAACTATCATAACCGTATCCAAACAGGTATATGAATTTAGGGGAATTTATAATCGAATTCCACCCTGATGTTGAAGTGGATTATAACAATGCTTATTTTGGTATGAACAACAACAGGAAGGCCTAGGTGATAGATTTTTATTTAGGGTTAGGGAAAAATTAAATGTAATAAAACATTCCCCAGAAGTATTTGGAGTTAAATCAAGGCTTGGATATGGTGAAGCAACAATAAATGAGTTTCCTTATTTGATTATCTATAAAGTCTATAAAAAAATGAACAGGGTGTTGGTTATTTCTATTCCACATGAAAGAATGGCAGCAAAGAATAAATACAGAAAGTTAAATACATAAAAATGGCAACTAATTTGAATAAGAAAAGCGAATTAGAACATATTCTGGAAACGGTGAAAATTGCCAATAAGGAAATTGCTGAATTGGAAATTGAAGCAGCCAATAAAAAGAGAGGCAAACTAAATGATAAAGAACAACAACTTATTAAATTATATCGTAGTAATCCCGGTATGTTTGATGGGTATCTAAAGGCAATATAGCAGTAGCTTATTTTAATAATGCCCCAATAATGAATAGATTACAATTTTGTTCTCTGCAACTTCATATACAACACGATGTTCTTTATTGATTCTTCTGCTCCATGTGCCTGATAGTTCATATTTTAAGGGCTCAGGTTTACCGTGTCCCTCGAAAGGAGTCTCCTGAATAGATTCTAGAATTTGGCTTATTTTTTTCTGGATTGGGAGATTGCCACTTTTCTTCCAATATCTAAGATCTTCTTTTGCCTTATCAGTGATTACTAATTCCATAAATTCTCTACAGTTATAGTACTCACTTTTCCTTCCATCGCCTGCTTGCGGCTTTCTTGAATTTTTTTAACAAATTCCGCATCGTATTCACCGTCTTTCTTAGAAATGAAATCGACATTTAGGGCTTTTAAGACTGCTTTAATGGCTTTTAATTGTTCAATATTTTCAGGTCTTGCTAATATTATCTCCATTTTGATGGCTTTTGTTACCAAAGATAGCGATTTTTGGTATTGGTTGAATTAGCTAAGTTTATATGTAGAGGTGCTGAATTATAATAAACAATTAGCGATTGATAAGTAATTTGGCATAATGCTTAAGGAATAGCTTATTGATTTCGCCTACTCCTCCTGCCTCAATTTACTACTACCTGATAGGCTTTGTTCTATCTTTTCAGGATGACCCCTATATTTTGTCTTTGAGGCTCCACTAAGGGCTACATCGAGTAGCTTGGTTGCGTTTACTTTACAAACTGAAGTCCCGGACGCACGGATACCTACTGTTTGGCATACAAAATTATAAGCTGATACCCCCGAACAGCCAGAAAGGGCATAGGCTGCCTTAGTTGCAGTTCCATTATTAACAATAACATTGCTCACCCCGGATAAAGCTGCATCAAAATGGGCGGTATTTATATTGCCAATAGTCACATTAGTTGACCCGCTGCTGGAAATACTGAATTTGTTGGTATTCAAGAGTCCAGCAATATTCACTTCTGATGAACCTGACAGTTCTAAATCATTTATAGTGGGAATTACAATGTCTGCATAGATGGCAACATTATGATAGGAGTACCTTTCTTTTTCTGGCTCTATATGGAGCATTTTATTGGTTACATCGATTCTGTAGTAATCAAATGCCTCATAGCTCCCTCTCAATTTTACTTCTGGTTTAGCCCCTTCCTTTATGGTAATATGAGCTTTTACCCGTGATGAGAAAGTAATGGCCTCAAATTCATTTAAGTTGGTCAATACTACTGTTGAGTCTGATTTACAATAAGCCGTGGCGGGATTTAGACTAGTACCAATTAGGACAATGGCAAGCAAAAAATAGATTGGATTGAGTTTCATAAATCAATTTTTAGGTTTGAAGAATATCGTTTGTTTATTTTAGGGTAATGCTTCCGTATTTTATATGAATATCGAATGTGCCTTTGCCTGCACCAAGTTTACCATGGTAAAGTGCGCTATTAGTGCCTGATTCAGTCAAGGTAGTTCCGAATTCAAAGGGGCGTAATGCCACCTGATTTTTGAGTGAGCTATAAGAGGTGCTTATTTCAAGTGCCAGATTGGCACCTTCATCAAATTTGCAAGCCAAAGCCCCATAACTAATGTCCATTTCCACTTTTTCTACACCAGCCCCTACCGAGCCCAGGGTTGTCTTGGTACAGTATTTAAGCCGCATATTCATACTTTTATTTAGCCTGTCAATAGTTACACCCGCAAAATTTACATCCCCTTCCACCTTTCCGGCTGTGCCTATTTCTAGCTCACCATAACTTTGTCTAATATCCAGGTCAGTTACATGGTTAACGGCAAACTTGCCAAACTTATTAATCACATCAATTTTACCCGCTTGCTCTATGTTTACCCCGGAATAAGAGGTAGTAAAATCTCCTAAATCAACCGAAGTAACATCTATACTCCCAAATGATACCTTTATATCTTTTAAGGGGCCTGTAAGATTTTGGGTTTTTAATGCGCCATAGGACATATTTAGGTCTAGTTTTCCATCAAAATCGCCCAGATACACATTGCCATACTTGTTGGTGATTTTTAGTCCATTTTTCCTCGGCATATAAATTGTATACTCTATTTTGAAATTCATAGAGGTGAGGAATTTAAGGTTGGCAAATTGGGTGGTCAATGTTATTTCATGGCCTTTACTGTTGGCACCATCCTCATCTATGGTTATGCCGTCCAGCCTGTCCTGAGCTACGTCCTCATTTCGGGCAGTAACCTCTATTTTTACTTCTACATTTATTTCGTTCTTGTCCCAGGTATTAATGTGCACCTTGCCATACTGGTTATTGATAGATAACACATCGCCCACTAGCACATTATAATGCCTGATGACTTTTTTCTCCTTGGTCACTGAGTTATTCCAAAACCCATAACTTGTATTACAACTCACGAATAATATGGAGACCACGAAAACTAAAAATCTTATCTGTTTCATATAGTTTGATTTACATTGATTCTAATGGATGCCCCTTAGCTGATCTTTGGGCAATAATACTTTTTAATAATTGCAATTGTTGGTTCATTAGCTGCACTCTTGCCTGTAAGTTCTCCACCATAGCCTGCATTACTGCTTCATTTCCGCCACTTACCTGGTATTCATTCTTCAATTGGCCATAAAGGGTATCCATACTGCGTAGTTCTTTGTCAAGGTCATTGCACACATCAGGGTAGCCTTTGCCTAATTGTGCAATTTCCTGGTGTTGTGTTTCAACTATTGAGGCATAATAAACCTCTGCATTAACCAGCTCAGGATTTAAAGTAACTACCTGTATTTCTTGTAATACTGGATGTGATGTAGCCTGCCTATTATTAAACCATGCAAATGAAACTGCAATCAATAATACAGCCGCCGCCCATGCCCAATAGGGCCGAATAACCGGGTTCTTTTTCTTTTTTAGCTTACGCTCAATATTATTCCATGTCCCTGCCGGAGGAGAGTAAATATCAAACTCCTCGTTGTGTTCTTGTACAAATTTTTCTAGCCTGTCCCCCATACTATTTCACTTTAAGTAATTCACGCAATTTTTCCTTGCCACGGTTGTATTGCGATTTCGATGTTGATTCTGTAATATTCAGTATTTGTCCTATTTCGCTATGGTCATACCCCTCTAGCAGGTATAGACTAAGCACCAGCCTGTATCCCACGGGCAGTTGCATCATACAATTATTCACCCTTTTTACTTCTAGTTGCAGGTCTTCCATATCTATACCTTCACCATGGTCTGTCAAATCATCTGCCCCTGGTATCTGGTCGAAAAGGAGTAGCTTCCGTTTTTTCAGTGCATTGATAGACCTGTTCACTACTATTTTTTTTAGCCAGGCACCAAAGCTTGCCTCTTCTCGGTATTCATTAATATTATTAAACGCCTCCAAAAAAGAATCCTGCAAAATATCCTCTGCATCAGTTATATGATTTACTATTCGTAAGGTCACATTATACATCTGCCGGGCATACAGGTGGTAAAGCTCATATTGGGCCTTGCTATCACCTTTGCGGCATCTGTCAACCAGAATTTTGTTTATATCAATGTACCTGGAACTCAAGTAAGGCAGTTGGTTTATTATAAGGACAAGCCTGTTTTAAAATGGTTGCACGAAACACTTAAAAAAGGAGAAATATTTTTTGGTGCTCAATTAAAAATACGAATTCTAGTAGTTTTCGCTAAGAAACACTGAAAGTTTAATCCAACAATGTTAAAACATCTTAAAATTAAATTAAAACAATGTTAATTCGCAGGTGTTCCCCCTCAAATTCACCCTACCTAACACATTTTGGTAACAGAAATTATTGTTCTTTTATGCAATCATTACACAATCCTGAATCATTTATTGCCTGCTTATGAAATACTTATTTTCATTCCTACTCATATTTTGCGCCCTACTGCCTGCACAAGCACAAACGACCTATACCATAAAGGGAGCTGTAACAGATACGCTGAATAATGCCAGGCTTTATAGGGCCTCAGTGGTATTGGTTCGTAATACTGATACGGTAATAGAAACCTTTACCCGAACTGCCTCAGACGGTAGTTTTTCACTGGCGGTGCCTAAGACAGGTAAGTATACACTGCAGATTTCCTTTCCCAGCTTTGCTGAGTATGTAGAGGTAATCAATGTAAAAAAGCAGGTTACCGATTTGGGTACAGTTGCTATGGTGTCTAAAGAACACCTGCTACAGGAATTTGTATTGACCAAAAACATAGCTGCCATAAAAATAAAGGGCGATACTACTGAGTATATGGCAGATAGCTTTAAGGTAAAGGAGAATGCCACTGTAGAGGACCTGCTCAAGAAATTGCCGGGTATTCAGGTTGATAAAAACGGACAAATTACAGCCCAAGGAGAGACCGTACAGAAAGTATTGGTAGATGGCGAGGAGTTTTTCAGTGATGACCCTAAGGTGGTGACAAAAGGGCTTGCTGCCAATGCGGTAGAAAAAGTGCAGGTTTATAATAAGAAGAGCGAGCAGGCCGAATTTACTGGTATTGATGATGGGCTAAAGACAAAAACCATTAATCTGGAACTAAAAGAAGACAAGAAGAAGGGTTACTTTGGTAAGCTTGATGCTGGTGCAGGTACGGATGGTTATTTTCAGGAGCAGGCAATGATTAATGCATTTAAAGCCAAAAGGCAGGTGTCTGCTTTCGGTATCGCTTCTAATACTGACAAAGTAGGCCTTGGATGGACTGATAGAAACAAGTATAGCAGTGGTAATGGAACCACAGAAATTACCGAGGATGGTGGTATGATGACCTACTATACCGATAATGGAGAAAATGATTTTGGTGGATGGGACGGGAAATATAGTGGTGAAGGACTCCCTAAAACCTGGACCGGAGGCCTACACTATGCTGATAAATGGGATGCCGATAAAAACCATATTACAGGCAACTATCGCTATGCCCAGCAAAATGTGGAAATTGATGGTAATAATATCCAACAATACACCCGCAGTGGTGATACTAGTAATGTAAACCAGCAACATAAAAACCAATTCAGCAAGGGTGAAAAGCACGCTATTGATTTTATGTATGAACGCAAGCTCGATAGTTCATCTACACTAAAAATCAATGTAGATGCAGGACAAAAAAACAACCAAACAGCTTCAGACTATGTTACTAATTCTACCTTATTGTATGGTGACTATATTGATACTCTAAACCGTAACAAAAGGCATATTACCAGCAATACCGATGGCAGGTTCTTCAATTCAGACCTGATATACCGGAAGAAATTTGCCAAAAAAGGAAGGACACTGTCTATTGATGTGAAGGAGAATTACAAGGAGAACAATAGTGATGGTTATCTTAACTCTTTGACTGATATCTACAAGGACATAAAAACTGGGAACAGAGATACCACCTATATCAATCAATCAAAAATAAATAAGAGCACCACAACTGCATTTTCTGGTAAGGCTACATATACCGAGCCCCTATCGAAAATTACATTTTTGGAACTGGATTATGGCGCAACTATAAACAATAGCCAAAGTAGCAATTTGTCCTACAATCTGGGAAGTACAAATAAGTACGATAATCTTGACAGTACATTTAGCAGTAACTATAAGTATAATATCTTCTCAAATACTGCAGGTGCTAACCTTAGGTTTGTAATCAAGAAAGTAAATTTTTCATTCGGTACAGATGTGTCAGATGCCCAATATGTGCAAACAAACTATTTACTAAAAGATGCAACCAGAAAATATGGCTACCAAAATTTCTATCCTAAGGCATCTTTTAAATATAAAATTAGCAACCAGAGTAGTTTTAATATTTCCTATAATGGTAGTACAGAACAACCTACAATAAACCAAGTAGCACCTTTGGCCCAGAATACCGACCCTACAAATATTACTAAAGGCAATACCAATCTGCGTCAGGAATTTAATAATAATATCTATTTCCAGGCCAATGATTACAAGGTGCTTACCAATCGCTATTTTTATATGGGGGGCAATATTCAATTCACAAACGATGCAATTAGCACAGCCCGTACCACAGTTAACGGTATCAATACCACACAATATATAAATGTAGATGGTAACAAAAGTGCCAACAGCTATATGGGTTATGGCTATAAACTGAAGAAGCTGGATGTAAGGCTGGGTGGTAATTTAAACCTGAATGTAAACCACGTAGTGAATTATGTAAACGGACAAAAGAATGAGAGTAATAATAACAGCTATACTTTAGGATTAGATGTAACCAGATATAAAGATGAGAAATTTGACATTAGTGTTAATCCTTCTGTAACCTATAATGACAACAAGGCTACTATTAGTACCTACTCATCTAACTACTGGAATGGTAAGTTGGAGGTTTCAGGAACCTTTCAACTACCTAAAAAGTTTGATTTAGGTACCAATGCTGACTTTATATTTAGGCAGAAGACAACAGTATTTACCGAAAATAATAATATCATCAAGTGGAATGCCTGGGTAGGTAAAAAGTTCCTGGAAAAGGGGCAACTGGAAGTGCGCCTGATTGTATATGATATACTAAATCAGAACATTGGCTACAGCCGTTATGCCAATGCAGGGGTTATTACTCAAAATGATTACAACACAATCCGTCGTTATGGTATGGTCAATCTAATCTGGAATTTCACCCACACACCAGCAGGTGCCCCAAAGCAGCAAGGTGAAACCATAATAATTAAACAATAGTAAACCTTTCATACATCAAACTAAATTATTTGCAAAATATTCTAAGCTTATCAGGTTATGAAAAAAGTCTCTTTTATACTCAGTTTTATCCTTATTTGCGCCACAGTAGCAAGTGCACAATATACCACCTATGCCAAAATAGAGTATGAGCGTAAGGTGAATATATATGCACAAATGGAAGAAATGGGCGAGAACGAATGGTTTGACAGGATGAAGTCGCAAATTCCAAAATTCTCATCTACCTATTTTGATATGGTTTTTGATACAGCACGCTGTATTTATAAACCAGGTAGGGAAAACCCAAATGCATTTAAGATGTTTGGAGGGGGGCCAGCTACTAGTAATGTAGTGCTTACCGATTTTAGAACTAAAAAGGTGGTGGCTAATAAAACTGTCTACGAGCAAAAATTTCTGGTTCAGGATAGCATGCGCAAGATAGACTGGAAACTTAAAGACGAGATACGCACTATTGCCAATTTCAAATGCCATAAGGCAGTGGGTAGAATATGTGATTCAGTTTATGTTGTTGCCTTTTACACCGAAGACATAGTAGTAAGCGGAGGCCCTGAAATGTTTGGTGGCTTGCCAGGTGTTATTATGGAGTTGGCTATACCACGTCTGCATACCACCTGGGTAGCTACAAAAGTTGATATTGATTTACCTAAAGAAACTGACTTTACAGTTTCTGAAAAAGGCAAAAAAGTAAACGAAAAGGAGTTATACGAAACAATAAAATCAAGCTTTAAAGATTGGGGCAAAATGGCCGAAAGAAATATTTGGTGGTCGGTTTTGTAGAGTATGTCAGTAGAAAGTATAAAGGCAAACGTAGAAAGATATTCGGGAAATGTACTCCATATTGAAATGGCACATTTACGAACGTCTTTCTACTTTTGTCTATGTACTTTAAGATACGTCTTTCTACTTTTGTCTTTGTACTCTAAGAAATGTCTTTCTACTTTCTACTTTTGACTTTCTACTGTTGAAAACTACCCATACAACTCCATCACAATATCCTTCTTATCATAGCCCATTTTAAGGATGCGTTCTTTGGCTTCATCAATCATGGCTCGCCAGCCGCAAAGCATAAAAAGGGACGGATGCTTGTCATTACATAGTTCCTCATAAATTGGGTGGACATAACCTGTAGCTCCAATCCATGTTTGTCTTGATAGGGTAGGGTGGTAACTAAACCCCGGCATTGTTTGCTCCAATTGCCGCATTTCATCCTCATAAAGTAAGTCAGCTTCGGTGCGGGTGCCAAATATCAGGTGTATTTGTTTGTGGGGCAGGTTATGGTGGTGGATATATTGAAGCATGCTCCTGAATGGGGCAATACCCGTGCCTGTACAAATGAAATACAGGTCTTTTTCAGTTAGGTTGGGTAACACAAAGACACCCTGTGGTCCCCTGAGAGTAATTATACTTCCTTCTGTTATATGGTCGAAAATGTATTGGGAGCCTACACCACCTGGTACATTTACTATTATCAGCTCAATAATATTATCAATCCCCGGCACAGATGCTATACTATAACTGCGCCACCTTTTATTACGTTGTTCGTTAATAGGAAGGTCGAGTGTAATAAACTGTCCGGGCTTAAAATCGAAAACAGGGGATTGTGGTAATTCAACCCAATAGCGGCGTGTATTAGCTGTGGCTTGTTCTATCTTTTTTACTATTCCGGTTTGCCATTGCAGCCCCATGTTCTGTGGATTAAATATTGTGCAAAATTAGGGGTTTAATAGGTCTAAACCTCATAAGATGTACCTTCTACAGTTACAAAAACATTAGGGAAAATAGCCTCAGCCTCTTCCCTAAACTGATCCAGCTCCTTGTACTTGGAAGAAAAATGACCTAATAATAATTGTTTGGCATTTGCTTTCTTGGCTATTTGTGCTGCCTGGGTAGCCGTGCTATGAAATCTCGCTGCGGCTTTCTCTGCATCTTTTTCCAGGTAGGTGCATTCGTGGTAAATGGTGTCAGCATTCATTATAGTGGGCAGAAAACTTTCAGTAAACAGGGTATCTGCACAGTAGGCATACTTTTTTGGTGATGGACCTTCGGTAGTTACCCATTCATTTTTTACAAGCAGCCCATCTTTGCGCTCATAATCCCTTCCTTGTTTCAGTATTTCGTAGTAGGCAGCAGGTATTTCGTATTCACGGCACTTTTCAGGTATTAACTTGCGCCCCCTTGTTTTCCGCTCTACCAGGAAACCATGGCATTGTATGCGGTGTTCGGTAAGAAAGCAGGTAACAGAAAATGATGGGTCGTCCACCAGCACCATATTACCCTCGGTAGGCAATGGGTGGAAATAAAAGGGGTAACATAATACAGTATCAGCCACCGACAATATGGCATCAAGTATTGGTTGCAACTCTGCTGGTGCATATAGATGTAATGGTGCAGTCCTGCCTAGCAGGCTCATGCTGTTGATAAGACCAGGAAGCCCAAAATAATGGTCGCCATGCAAATGGCTAATGAAGATATGGTGCACATTCCTCCACCTTAGTCCATAGCGCTGCATTTGTATCTGGGTACCTTCCCCGCAATCAATGAGGATGATATCGCCATATACCGAAACCGCCTGTGCCGTTGGGTGCCTTCCGAATGCCGGAAGGGCGGAATTATTTCCAAGTATTGTTACCTTCATTCAGCGGCAAAAGTAATTGTTCATTACTCAAAAATGGTATACTGAAATATAAAAAAATGAAACTTTAAGTGATTATTTTTGTTAGAGGTGTAGAAATTGGTTTTGTAGGTGATCCATAAGGTTAGGATACCAAAGGATTATTAATTTAATCAGGAGTTAATTATTGCTATCGCTTTTACCCAATTCTGACTTAAATCATACCTCAGCTTTAAATGGATTACCCTATTTTCGTTCTAAATTTCCCCATATGAAAAAACTACTCATTGCCTCACTGTTGGCATTTACTTCTATCTGCACTTATGGGCAGGATAAAGAAGGAAAAGATATTAAGGTGCAAACTGGTGAATTAAGGTTTAAGTGTGCCAGAGTTTATCTGGCCTTTAGCACTGGTTTTAATAATAATACTGGTGCCTTAGGGTTAAATATTGATGTGCCTGTTTCTAAAGAAATCAGTGTAGATGGTGGTTTTGGAAGAAGCACATGGGGTAATAAGTTTTTTGTAGGTGGTAAGTACTTCCTTAATCCATGCCATATGGGTTGGGCATTTGGTGGGGGTATTACCTATAATTCGGGCTTATCCCAATTTGTAGCCGAGCGAGAAACAGTATATAAAACTCAGGAAAAGGTGCTCCTAGATATGAAGCCTATGATGAATGCTTATTTTGCTGCTTATAAATATTGGAAATTGGGTAAGGGTTATAATCGTATATATTTAGAATTGGGTTATTCAGTTGCTTTTACCAATGATATATTAGAACAATTGGATGGTACGCCAATGAGTGCCGACGGCATTGCAATAACAAAAGCATTCTCTCCAGGTGGCCCGATTATAGCTACAGGTATTGCATTTGGTATAAAATAATAAATGGGTGGATTTGCCATTACTGGTATCCACCCATTTGTATATAATATTGATTAAAGTGCGGCCTGGTATCTTGCAGCTACTGCTTCCCAATTAATTACATTCCAGATAGCCTTGAGGTAATCAGGGCGCCTGTTTTGGTAGTGCAGGTAATAAGCATGTTCCCATACGTCAATACCCAATATTGGTGTGCCTTTCACTTCTGCAAGGTCCATTAATGGGTTGTCTTGATTTGGTGTAGAACTAACTACTAATTTGCCATCCTGAACAAGCAACCATGCCCATCCCGAACCGAAACGTGTAGCACCCGCAGTACTCATTTTTTCCTTTAGACTATCAAGTGAACCGAATGTTTCATTGATTGCAGCAGCCAAAGCACCAGTTGGTTCACCACCATTAGGGCCAAGTACAGTCCAAAACAAAGAGTGGTTATAATGTCCGCCACCATTGTTGCGCACTGCAGCAGGTAAGGTCGACATAATAGCCATTAATTCTTCAAGTGAATTATTTTCATTTTCAGTACCGGCAAGTGCTTTGTTGAGGTTGTCAACATAAGCCTGATGGTGCTTGCCGTGATGAATTTGCATTGTCAGAGTGTCAATATGTGGTTCCAAAGCATCATGTGCATATGGAAGTGTCGGAAGAGTAAATGCCATTGTATTTATTTTTTAAATTTAGAACCCAAAGTTACGTCAAAAGTCAGGAGCAATCACCTGAAAAACGTATAAGTACTGATTATGGCATGTTAAATATAAATTACTGATAGGTCTAGCCAGATTATGGCCGCACACATAATATTGCTTATTCAATTTATATCACCACCAGTGTACTATTTTGTGGTTTTTGATAACGATTGTTAGGTAAAGACCGTCATAATAAAAAAGAGAAGGGACATTTGTATTTTGGTATTTTGCAGGAGTAACGACTGTATTATTAAGTATATATTTTATCTTATTGTCAATCTCATTTTTCAATTCTAGTTGTATTGTATCTTGGTGAGAATTTAGATTGCGATTTTCAATTATTCCATTAAATTCATAGTAAACTAGTTTGCCTTTTTCATCTATAACGATATTGTTTAAATTAAGGTCGTAATGACCATCGTTGAGCTTAATAAGGAAGGTGGTTATTTGTTCTATCAGGAATTGTCCTAATAAACTGTCATTTGATTGGAATAAAACTTTTGAATTTAGTTCGTCTGAATAATAAATTTTGTTGCCATTTAATTTAATTGGATGGGGAGCTGACAAGGTAATCAATATGCTTTCCATTCCTGTGACAGGATTTACAATCATAGTAGAATCGCAATAGCCCGGACTTATTTCCATAGTATTACCATTAAAGGATAGAATCCTCCCATTCTGAACGATTTTTTTTTGCGAAAACCCTGTAATTGAAAATGCAACAACCGAAATCAATGCTAAAAGCAATACCCTTAACCGGCTAAATGTGAGAGTATGGTGTGTTAGCATAGATATTCTGTTTTACCGGCAAACAATTGAATGAATCATTAAGAACTGATTATTGCATGATAAATATACTACACCATTAGGTCTTTATGTTAGAGGAATATTATTTTGGCTTGCAATGAACCACCCGTTTTGGTGAGCGCCTCAATAGTCCTTCCTCATCATAATTATGAACCCTGTCAAAGATCAAATTGAACTCCTGATGCTTCAACAGTTTAATCATAATCTGGGCATTTTTATTGAGTTTGTTGCCATAGTGAATATAGGGGCCGTATTGCTCTTTTTTCGTAATCAGGTATAAATAAAAGTCCCCCACTGCATAATCCTCCCTATACATAACAAGAGTAGGATTGCCCAATATCTCTTGAACCGATAGGGTATCTCCCATGTCATTAGCAAAATGGAATTGGATGCCTCTGTAGTGTGGCTTACTATTTGAGCTATCTGCTATTTCATAAGTCACAGCTATTTTGCAACATGCATTAGTTGGTGCAACAAAAATCAGGGTAAGCAAGCTTACCAGAATTCGCACTACTAACCTCATTTTGTTGCATGTATTTAGAACCATAAATAGCCTTCTTATTCATTATCCACAAACAATACGATCGGTGCGGCAGTATCGGTTACATTATTGTACTCCACTATTATGTGTTCAATAATCATCCTCAGCTTCATTTCCTTTGCCTCGATAAATCCTTTTATCAGTTCAGTTTCACGTTGGCTTAGTTTTCCTTCATTGTTATCCCTCTGTGAGTAAGGCCCTAGCAGGTCTTTCCCTTTCGGAAGAAACATTACTGTGAAACTTTTTACTACACCGCCAGGTTCTATACTGGTAATCTTTGGGTTTGCTAGTATTTTGGAGAAAGTAGTTTTGTTACCTCCTACATCACCAAGCCGAGCATGGTATTTGAATTGCCTTACAGCACCAGGCACATTCTGTGCAACACTGTTCTTCCATATAAATGAAATGGAGATGATAAGTAGTGCGATTGCTGTTATTAAACTTTTCTTTTTCATTATGGTTCTTTTTTAGGTGGTTGATAGATTAAAGATAATACTATTTCTTAGGAAATCTAACTGTCAGTTTATGATCTTTTATGGTAAATGAGGCATCAGTAATAATTGTATTTATTAACCCTATTGCCGGCTTAGCATCAACATTAGTAAAGTGGCCAAAATCTGGTGCATCCTTCAATAAGGAGCTTACTTTTTTTACAATAGCTAATGCCTCAGGACTATTCATTAATGCATAATTATATATTCCGTGATAGTCAGATTTAGAATCATTAATAGCTGCACCATCGAAGTACACTATTTCGCCTATTTTGTTGATAACCATATTTCTAACATACAGCCTGTACCGGCCATCAGGTAGGGTAGCAAAATCACTTTCCAAATTATCATAAAGGTATTTAATTAGGGAACGGTTAATTATATCTTGTTGTATAAGAAATACATCAGAAAGGTGGTAGTATTTTTCGCTGGTTTCCCCTGTATTAGCCAATTTCTCACTATCACGGTAATATTCGTAATTAATTATATCGTCCCCATTTAGTTTGGCTGGATATGGGAATTGGCATTTTTGTGGCGTTGTTATGTAATTGCCACTCTCCTTACCCGAATCATTGATGAAAATAGTATGCCAGGTCGAATCTGCTATTTCAATTTCATTCCCCCAGAAGTATACCTTATGTCCTTTAATTACTTTATCCCTTGCCAATATTGTTTTGGTAAAACAAAGAAGGCATATTAATAAAATAGGTGCTAAGATTAATGATTTCATTTTTGCCAGTTTTGAAGATTTTGAGGCCAACATGTGGAATCTGGTACTCAAAGGGGAGCGGGTAAGGCAATGTGCCAGGGTTGGGACATTGCTCAAAATCGATTGTTCCAATAGGAATTGACAATACGTTTTCAGGTTATTTCTTGAAGTAGAGTCGGCCTGGAATTCATGAATTATTGCGAGCCGATAATTATAGATATAGACTAGTGGATGGAACCAGAAGATGATTTTGGCTACTTGCAACATTACCAGGTCTATAAAATGCAGGTGTTTGTAGTGCAGGTATTCATGCTCTGAAAGCATAGCCCACTCTGTTTCACTGTAGTCCTTAATGTTGCTCACATAGAGGGTGTTTAGCATGGAAAACGGTCCATGGGCTTTTCCTGTTTCTATTATCCACCATCCATCTACACTGTGTTGTATGCCTTTCCTAAATAGACGCCATAGAAGATAAGCATCCTTTAGGAAGAATATAAATACTATAACACAGCCAGCCAGGTAGCTTAGTAATAGGTAATTGATATTGTTTGCTGATTTTGTAACAATAAGTGTATCGGGCGTTTGGATGGATGCTTTTGTTTCAATGAAATGGTATATGGGGGCTGTATGAGTTGCTGTATAAATCTGTTCAGTGGTATTCAAATGGATTAATGGCAATACCAATCCAGCCGCAAATGTGATGAGCAGATAAAACCTATTATATCTATGATAGGTCTCCTTCTTTAGGAAAACTTCATAGACTAATAGGCTCAAAAGCCATATTGCACTAAGATTAATGAGGTATTGCAGCATAACCCTGTTTTTTATCCTTATTAATATTTCACAATACTTACCTTCCCTTTACGGTTGCTAATTTTTTTACCCGATGCCAATACAAGGGTACTGCCACTAAAACTAGCCACTGGTTTTCCCTCTATAGTAGCCGGATTAAACAGTGGCATATTATCCATCACGTTTTCTATTGCTTTCATCATTTTGGGGTCATTAAGAAAAGCCTGGTTTTTGATCATTTTATTATTTGGGTCATCTACCCAATACATCAGTCCATGTATGTCATAATAGACAATTTTGCCAGTTTTGTCTACTATAATGTTGTATACAAATAAATAATAGTCGTTTTCCGGGTGTTTAGAAAGTTCTTTCTTCAGTCCAGCCACCACGTAGGCATCCAGGCTATCACCTCCGCTTATAAAGCTTGGTTTTGTTTTTACAATATCTTCATCATACACGGGCTGGTCATTGAGTGTTAGCGGATATGCACTCCTGCGTAGCATGGGTTTAGCATCTCTGCTTTCGGCTGCAGTAAGGTTGCTATTAACAGCCTCATCATTCGCACTTAGCCTTATTGCATTCCCATTAAATATAACAGTATTCCCCTTCCTTACCCGCGTTCCTGCATAGTTATTCTGTATGCTAATCACCATAAAATACAGCATAAGGGATGCCAGCATCAATAGTTTCCTATTGTCTATCTTTACACCACTGGTTGTCGTTTTTGAGTGCATTGCAATTCTGTTTTTTATGGGTTAAAATTCAGTGTTGAGCCTTCAATCAGGTAGTTTTTTATTCGGTATCCACAAACAATACTATAGGTGCTGCTGTATCAGTTACATTATTGTGCTCCACTATTATGTCTTCAATAATCAGTCTAAGCTTCATTTCCTTTGCCTCGATAAATCCTTTAATCAATTCTGTTTCATTCTGATTGAGTTTTCCATCTCTGTTGTCCCTTTGATAGTATGGTCCGAACAGGTCTTTCCCTTTTGGAAGAAACATAACGGTAAAACTTTTTACTACACCACCTGGTTCGATACTTACTAACCTTGGGTTGGCCAATATTTTTGAAAATGTAGTTTTAATACTGTCTATATCGCCTAGCCTCGCATGGTACTTGTATTTCCTTACTGCACTTTTGGTTGTGGTCTTATTGTCTTTTTTGTCCTTATTACCCGAGTAGGCAATTTGGGTACAAAACACCAGGCAGAATACTATTAACGGTACTGCCATTAATAATTTCATTTTCGCTGATTTGCTGGCCTTGATTTTGGTTTTTGAGAGCATAGTAATTCTGTTTTTTATGGGTGAACTATTAAAAGAATGTGCAAAAGATGGGCCTCCTGCTAGCAATGACTGGTCAATCAAAAAATGCCCGTACTCCACCGGGTTTTCATTCGCCACACTATCAGCTTGGAATTCGTGTACTAGTAACAGGCGGTTTTGAAAGACATAAACCAACGGATGAAACCAAAAAACAATCCTGCTTATTTGCATAAGTAATACATCAGCTAAATGACCAAGTTGATAGTGGCGAGCTTCATGTGCCAGGATTATCCTCCATTCTTCTGGAGTATAGTTATCAGGATTGCCTGCGAATAAGGTATTTAAGAATGAGAAGGGTGCATGATTACCACCAGTAGTAACTACATTCCATATACCTGACCTGTAGCTATTGGATTTATAGTACAATAGAACTAGTTTAACTATATCGACCAACATCAATAGTGCGGCTAATACAACCCCGCCCAGATAGGCATAAATAAGCAAAGAGTACCATGAAAAGGAATGGTTGGTTACTACCGAAGTAGTAATTGTGGGTGCTAATATTTTTGCAATTGGCTGCTGGAGTGGGGCAATAAATTCAGCCTGTTTGGTAGGCAAATGAACCAATGGGAAAACAATACCCATCAGGAAGGTAGCAATCAGGTATAACCGATTGTACCCATGATAGTTCTCTTTCTTTAGAAAAACTTCATAAATCGCAAAGCTAAAAAGCCAGATGGCACTTAGGTTGATGATGTATTGGAGCATATCAGTCAGTTTTAGTATCCTCAATAGTTTTCATTAGTTCATTCAACTCTTTCAAATTCATATTCTCGCTTTTCACCAGGAAGCTGACCAGTTTCTTAGGTGAGCCACCAAAATATTTTTCCATCAGGCTGCTAACACCGTGTTGCGCATATTGTTCCCTGGTCACAATGGGGAAGTACTCATGCGTTTTGCCGTAGGCTTTATGGTTCACAAATCCCTTCTTTTCCAGTATGCGCACAACCGACGATATGGTACTATGGGGCATATCGGGGTCGCCAAGCTGGTCTATAATATCCCTTACCAGGCATTTATCCAGTTGCCATATTATATGCATTACCTCTTCCTCTGCCTTAGTTAATGTCTGTAACGAAATGTTGCGTTTCATAACGTAAATATACGTTACAAAACTGATAAACCAAATAATTCTAGGAAATATTTAAAATCACTTTCGCTAATAATAATATTCATGGTTTATGATTCATGAATCATAAACCATCATTATATATGTACCCTGGAATATCTCACTGGCGCAAGTGTTCCGGAGGATCACTCGTGTCTACTAAATAACCCAGTCTGTGACTGGTATTCAAAGTGCCAAAGCCTAAAATGCAACATCAGCCCGATCCTTGTACCACAGACCTGACCTTGACATTACCCAATTTGTTGAACAAAAAATCTTGGAATAGGATATGCCCAATACCTGCATATCTCAAAAAATACTGTCAGAAATGTCAGGATACCACACCCTCTCCATTCGGAGAGGGCCGGAGTGAGGCCACCAGGCTTTGTCTTTTTTTTAATCACTCGCCAAACACGAAACTGATCAATGGCAACAATGGCAGTACTCGCAAAAAATCAGGATTTTGTACTCTTTCAAAAAAATAAACCCGGCATATAGCCGGGTTTAAAATGTAGTCCTGTTGAGGATCAAATATTAATGATTCGCTTTGAAACGCTTTACAGCAGCAGTAAGCTGAGGTACAATCTCCATTGCATCACCAAGCACACCATAGTCAGCAGCCTTAAAGAAAGGAGCTTCAGCATCTTTATTGATAACAACAATAGTCTTACTACCATTCACACCCGCCAGGTGCTGTATAGCACCAGATATACCAACAGCTATATATAGATTGGGCCTGATGGTACCACCAGTCTGACCAACGTGCTCGTTATGCGGCCTCCAGTGCGAATCAGCCACCGGACGGCTACAAGCAGTGGCTGCACCCAATTCCTTAGCAAGGTCTTCAAGTACATGCCAGTTTTCAGGGCCTTTCATACCACGGCCACCAGATACTACCAGTTCTGCTTCAGAAAGTACTATTGTACCAGAAGTTTTGGTCACTTCCTTTACCTTAATTGAGAAATCCCTGTCTTCAAAAGCAACATCCAGATTTTCAACTGTTGCGCTACCATCTCCCTTTACTACAGGGAATGTATTAGGCATCAGGGTAATCACCTTTACATCGCTGGTAATATTCACATAAGCAAATGCCTTACCCGAAAACACGTTCTTTTTTACCACAAAACCTTTCGACAGGTCGGGATAAGAAACAGCACCTGATACAAGACCTGCATTTAGGCGGGCAGCAATACGTGGCGATACTGCCTTACCTACTGTATCGTGAAGACCAATGATTACTTTGGCATTTTCTTTTTGTGCTGCAGCAAGCATAACCTTGGTATATGCACGTGAATTGAAATTCTCCAGGCGTGAATCTGTTGTATGCAATACTTTTTGTGCACCATATTGGCCTAGTGTAGCCAATGTAGCATTATCAATATTACCTGTAGCTACAGCAGTTGCAGTAGTACCCATTTGTTTAGCAATATTGGCAGCATATTGTACGGCTTCCAGTGATTTTTTCCTGAAAGCTCCATTTGTATGTTCAACTAAAACGAGGACACTCATGATATAAGTTAAAATTCAAAAGTTTAAAAATAAAAAGTATAAAGTCGTAAGTAGAAAGTCGAAAGATAAGATTGGTAAAACATGTCAAAAAACTTGTTTTAACTTTTAACTTTTACTTTTTGACTTAGATAACCTTCGCCTCACTGTGCAACAGTGCAACAAGCTCATCCATATTATCAGCGGCAATCATCTTTACACCCGATTTTGCTGGTGGCATTTCATAACCTACTATGGCACTCAATGGTGCAATAGCTGCTGGTGCAACCACTTTTAGTGGCCTTGTGCGTGCAGCCATAATCCCGCGCATATTTGGTATACGAGCTTCAGCAACGCCTTTTTGGCAACTTATAACCACAGGTAAGCTACATTCGTCAGTTTCTTCACCACCTTCTATTTCACGGTTCACAGTAACTGTAGTTCCTGCCACATCAATTTTAGATGCAAAACCCAGGAAGTTCATATCCAGCAATTCAGCAATCATAGCACCTACTGAGCCATTATTATAATCAATAGACTCTTTTCCACACAATACTAAATCGTAGTTGCCGGCCTTAGCATATTCAGCTATCTGGGCAGCTACCATATAGGTATCATTGCTGTCAGTATCAATACGCACCGCCTCATCGCCACCCAGGGCCAGGGCCTTGCGGATTGTTGGTTCGGCATCAGCTTTGCCAACTGTTATCATATGTACGGCAGTAGCTACACCGGCTTCTTTCAGTTCCAATGCACGAACAAGGGCATACCACTCATCGTATGGATTGATGATAAAAGTAACTCCCTGTGTATTAAAAGTGGTGTTATTGTCGCTGAAAGCGATTTTGGTCGTAGTGTCCGGTACGGGGCAAATACAAACGAGTATTTTCATATTTTCAGAATTCGTCAAAAAAATAAGCTAATAATATTGCTCCAGAACTCAATCTGAAACCGGCTGCAAAAGTAGTCAAAAAAGCATTTAGTTAATAAAGACTGACAGGAATCAGCATAAGTTTTGGAAATATACTCATAGGTGGATAATCATTAACAAAGCAAAATAAGCCCATAGGGCTTATATGTGAATAGCCCCCGGTGAAACCGGGGGAATTAAAAATCATCATATATAAGAACCCCGAAGCGGGTTCAATATTTTAGACCGGTATGGGCATTAATCAAATTCAATACCCCAATATCCCACGAAATATTTAGATTAATCCGTAAGTTTGATACAATAATGAGTGTTTTAAGTAAGAGGGCTATAATGAAACCAGTTCTATTTGTTTTAATGTTTTTGATTTTTCTTCTAAAAGTTGGGTACATCAACGCCCAATCAGGTTGGCAATGGGGTATTACCAATACAAACCAGGAGAGTAGGGCAATAGTCTACCAATCTATTGCCGACAAATGGGGGAATGGTGCCTGGGCATCTGGCATAATGTATGGCGATTCCTTAGTGTTTGGCTCACAGATCAGTTATAACACCGACCACATGTTGCAAATATTTATAGCCAGGGCCGATTCATCGGGCAATTTTTTGTGGTCATTTTCTACCCAGCATTCCTATTCATGGCCTGTTGGTCTTATTGCTGATAGTTCAGGTAATCTCTTTTTTTTAGGCGAGTATTCATCCGATTCCTGTTCCGTTGGTCCATATATGTTGCGTAATCCATGGGCTGAAGCCGTTTATTTTATGGCAAAAATATCCCCTTCAGGCAGTGTCCTCTGGGCCAGAACCATAACTCCGGGCCTTTTTTCAGGTACAGGTCCACTGCAAACTAATACAGGCGGCATTGGTCTAGATGCCACAGGAAATATTTATGTAGCCGGTGGTTTTTCACTACCCTTGGCAGTGATAGGCCCTGATACCTTAGTGAATACAACTACCATTGGCCATAATACCGACTTGTTTGTGGCCAAATACGACACAGCTGGTAATGCTATCTGGGCCAGGAAATTCGGCGGTGCAGATTCCGACTGGCCTGATAATATGGTAGTTTCACCACGTGGCAATCTATATGTATTTGGCAATATTGCCTCTCATTATATGACAATAGGCACAACACCTTATATCGACTCAACAACATCATACAGTGCCCCTCAAAAATTCCTCACAAAAATAGACAACAGTGGTAATGTGGTTTGGGCGAACGGCCTCAACAAACACTCATACGTATATAAGATGATATTGGATACGGAGGAGGACATTTATATGGCTTGCGCCACCGATACCGATTTGGTAATAGGCTCTGATGTGGTTACTTCCTTAGGTGGCAGTGATGCTTTTTTGGCTAAGTATTCGAGTACAGGCACCGCAATATGGACCCGCACCGCAAGTGGTACCTCCACCGATTATGGTTATTGCCTGTCACTCGATCATTGCGGATATATATGGTTTGGGGTAGGCAATGGGGCTACTGCTGGTCCCCTACCAGGTTATGCAATTAGCTTTTCCGGACACACCATTACAGCCCCTACCACAGCAATAGACCCACTTTTTTTAGCAAAATATGATACCCTAGGCAACTATCAGGAAGGCATGGCTATAGCTAGCTGTGGTGATAACTATGGCAATAGTATAAATGTAGATACTAAAGGAAACTTCATCCTATGCAGCGATTACAAAACAGGACTAAGAATTGGCCCAGATACCTTGCTTGCCGCTGGCGGTAATTCCGAATTGCTTATTGCCAGATACAATTACCAAAGTATAGTTTGCCCTCCTGATATACCATTGGCTGAAAGTAAGCAGGCATCAGCAGGAAAGGAGTTTGCTATTTTTCCTAACCCAGCAAGAATTGGGCAAGAACTGCATATAAATGACGATTTGCCATTGGGCTCATTTATTGAAATTTATTCGGTCACTGGTAAATTAATGATTCAGAGTAAAATTGGCAATGTTGTTAATATTTCTTTGGTGGGTTTTAATGCTGGTGTATACTATTGTAAGATTTATATAAACGGTATTCAGACAATGATTGAGAAGTTAATTATCCAAGCGTAATAAACAACTGAAAAATGTGGTTCTTATCTAGATTTAAGGAATTAGGGAACAGTTAATTGAAATTGGTTTTCTGATGGAAAACTTTTAATTTTGTGCTGTGTTTAATATTATTGCAAGAGCAACTCTAATATTCTATTGTGAAAATTTTCCTGAAGCTAAAATAGCTTTGTTGGAATGGTATCATGAATTTAGTAAGTACTCATTTAAGAATTTTAATGAGCTGAAACAAATTTATGCCAATGCAAGTTTAATAGGGGATGACCGAGTGATATTTAATATAATGGGAAACAAATACAGGCTGATTGTAAGAATTGTTTTTGAATATAAAGCAGTTCAAATTAAATGGTTTGGAACACATAATGAATATGATAAAGTCGATGTTTTGAAAATTCAGCACAAAAAATAGCGCTATGAAATTAAAGATTATTAAAAATGAGGATGATTATTTAGAATGCCTAAATTGGGTAGATGGGTTATTTGATATGAAAGTTAGCCCTGATAGCCCTGAAGGGGAAGATTTACAAGTAGCTTTATTGCTAATTAAGCAATATGAAGATGCTGTATATCCTATTCCATATCCTGATGCTATTGATGCAATAAAATCAAAAATGGAGGATAAGGGATTAAAAAATAAGGATCTTGTAGGGAAAGTTGGGTCTAAGGGTTACGTTTCGGCTTTGCTTAATAGACGTAAGCCACTAAATCTTGAATTAGCAAAAATTTTCCATAGAGAATTGGGTATACCCGCAGAGATTCTATTGGCAGGATGATAATATAGTTTTTGGGTTTTCATCTCCCGCACCTCTACTTCTCAATCACCAACATCAGCCGATATGCCCTTTTCTTAGTTACGGCATTAGCCAGGTTGTCAATTGCTTTCCAAATAGGCAGAGGTAAAAAACTAAGCATCCTTTGCAATCCCAGCCTTACCAAAACCTTATTGTTAAAAACGTTGGTCTTTATATTGCTAATCCCAGCCGGAATAAATTTCCTGATGGATTCCTGGGTAAAGGAATGCAGGTGTGCATTGGCAGGAGTAAGCTTATTACAATGAATGCAGAGCGAACACAGTATTTTTTCGTTGTAAGGCGTGGTTATAATAATCTTACCCCCTGGTTTTAGCACATCGTAAAGAGCTCCAATAAACCTCTTAGGGTCCGGCACATGCTCTATGATTTCAGAGGCTACTATACAGTCAATACTGCCTTCCTTGATAGGCATTTCAAAAACATCGGCTACCAAACCAAAGTGGGTAGGGTAGGCTACATTTTTGGTGGACTTAATAGGGTTAATGTCAGAAATATCCATTGATATTACATTCCTGCCCTTGCCTGTTTGCGATTTGGCCAGCCAGCCACCACCGCAACCCGTATCCAATATCCAGTTGGCATTGGCAGGTATTTGGGCTAGTATATATTCGTGCAGGCGGTTATGCTCGGTATTTTCTATGGCATTCTCATTTTCCTGAAAGTAATCGTAGGTCTCAGCATCCTGCTGGTAGTGCTCCTTGTATTGAAATTTACTATCCGCAGCCTTATGCTGTTCTGTAGCCATTAGTTCTTCCTGAACTACATGACTCAATAGTATAGGTACATTGTTTTTTATTTCAAATACCTCATGAGTAGCCAGGTCTGTTAGTTGGCCTGTAGCTTGATTAAAATTGAGCGGGGTTTTCCGCAGGGGATGTACCAGGCGGCTTAAGAAATTGGCGTCCATAAATATTTGATGCACTAAAGTAAAGTAATTTTCTGAGGCAGAAATAAATTCAGCATTTTGGCACGCATATTCAGCGCCCCTTTCCCTTATTCCTATTCTCTTTTGCAATGTTAAGGCAACATTAAGGTCTGTAATTATTAACCGACAGTGATTAATTAACCACCCCCAATCTATATTTTCATAAAATTCAAAAAATACGGGTTTATTACCCTAAAAATTATATTTTTGCACCCCTTTTAATGTATATTATGGAATATAGAGAAATAGTAGCGGTTACCGGCCTGGGTGGACTTTATCAATTAGTAACTACTAAGAGCGATGGTGCCATAGTACGTAATGTGGCTGACAAATCAACTAAGTTTATTTCAGCACGTCAGCATAATGTAACTCCATTAGAGAGTATTGAAGTATATACTACCGGAGAAAACGTTCGTTTGCATGAGGTTTTTCAGAAAATGCAGGAACATGAAGCAACAATTCCATTAGTAGACCCTAAAGTTGTAAATAACGATGGCATTAAAGCTTACTTCAAAAGCATTTTCCCTGAGTTCGACGAAGACCGTGTGTATGTAAGCGACATGAAAAAGATGCTTAAGTGGTATGAATTACTTAAGGGTAATGACTTATTGCATTTTGAGGTGGTAACTGAGGGCGGTGAAGAAGAATTTGCCGAGGCTGAAGTTGTAGACAGCGAAACTAATGCACCTGCTGCCGAAGCTAATGAAGAAGCTGATAGCGCAAAAGCTGAATAATTGCATAAGCTAGCAACGGTTTGTAATATTTACGTGCTTTTTTAATTGTGCGAATAAATAAATTTTTTATCTTAGTGCCGTTATGAGAAATAAGATAGTATTGGTAATTGCCCTCTTAATTATGCTTGCTGATTTCAGCAGTTGCAGGATGCGTGACCCTAGTGGAGCTGGTTTCCATTATTGGAATAATTCCTCACAAACCAAAAGGCACTGGGGTGCAAAAGCCTCAACTAATGGTAGGCATAGGTACTGGGGTAAGCAGAGATATGGCCCACGTCCTTACAAAAACCGTGGACATTTCAGAACAATGCACAGTTTTTAAAGTTAAAAGTAAAAATTCAAAAGTAAAAAAGTCCTTTACGGGTAATTAGTTTTGATGAAACTAGTGCTTTTATCCGATATGTAATTTTTCAAGTGGTTTATATTTCGCTGTCAATTTGATGGTAAAATATAAACCACTTTTGTTTTAATGAGTATTTTTCTTGGTACTTCTAATAGTATTACTATCAGAGCTTAATCGAAGATTAATTGCCCAATCTTCTTATAGCGGCAATTCTCCCTTTGTGAATTAGCCTTGTGCGCCAGTGAAGGGGGCGAGGGGGATGTCTTTTTAGTTATTGCATTTCCCCCTATTCACCATTGTTGCTGTTTTCACCAACAATCCTTTCTTTTAGTGAATTTGCCTAGCAATACCACACATCCAAAAACAATTAAACTCGACTATTGTTCGAGAAATCTCGCAATATTACTAATTTGAATTGACAACGTTTGGTGCCCGCTGCGGCGGGTTCAATATACTAGCCCAGAGATCGCCCTGGATGGCTTGATTATCAACGATTTGTAATCCCTGAAAGGGCGAAATCCCAGAGCGATGGGCATCGCCCATCGAAACGAAAGGGCCTCAAAATCCAACCCCAACTCCCAGTTCCCCCAATTCAGCCACGGTACCATGGCTTTTAAGGTGGGCCGATAAATACATCTCTTTTATTGGCCCCTTCTCCTTTTGCACCAGATAATAATTCACCCCGATTTTCTCATAAAAATCATCCTTCCTTATATAAGATTGCTTCAGGTAATAACCGAGTTGCAATAAAATGCCCACCCGGCCATACAGGAATTCATTGCCCAATACTAGTCCGCTTTTCCATGAGTTTTGTGCTTCCTGGCCTGGAATTAATAAAGTATTCCTCAGGAAATAATAAGTGTCGGAATGATAGGAATAATCCAATCCGGCCATTAATTTGTTTTTGCCCATCCACCTATACGCCGCATATGCCGAACCCAGGTACACAGGGTAGGAAGGCCCGCCGGGGGTATAACTGGCCACCATAGCCATGCCATGGTGCAGTTGCACCAGCCACCGGTTTTTCAATGCAGGTCTTACAACCGATATGGGCATTGGGTGCGATGATACCGGGAAATACCTAACACCCATTGTCAGCCCCATCATATTAATACCCAGGTTAGGTTTCACGTTTGTGGCGTTGCTTATGTGTATCATATCCGCCCCCAGTTCCACATCCCAATGCCGGTTAATAGTATACCTTAATGAGCCGGCAATCATGGCAAAATCATTGATGTGCGCCCCTATTGCAACATTAATAGTATCGACAGGTGCAGTGCGGCTATAGGTCTTATTTACATAGCCTAAACCATCACCCAGCCTAACGCTCAATGCCAGTTTTTTGCCCGTATAGAGGGGTATGGTAATATTAGGGTAAACACCCAGGCAATTGCCATAGACCGCATCATTGCCATAGTGCAGGTAGGTAAACCCCAAGCCCAAAGTAGGGTAGTGCCTGCCCTGCTGCCAGGCTTTCTTTCCATGGGTCTTAAAAACCAGATTCAGGTCAAGTCCGGTGCTCAATGCAGGTATGGGCAGGGTGAACTTAGCCTCATGTTTTATCACCTTACCAGCTATCAGGTTGGCTTCAATACCTATACCCGTCCATTTAGGTATAGCCTCCTGCCCAATGCAATCCGTAGGTATAGCCATTACATACAATACACCTACTATGCACCGCACCAATACCCATCTAAATCCTGATTGCACCATGAAACAAATTTAGATAATCGGGCTAAGAATCACTTATACTTCAATGATTACCACTAAATAAAAAGGTTTTTTGTCCCGGCATTGGTATGCTATTGGGCCTAGTGGCGTTAGCACCGTTCAGGGGTGGGAATGCTATTAGGCTTTACCCCTATACTGCAATCTCCCCGTGCGTCATTGCGAGGTAGCTTTTTCTGCTGCTGAAGCAACCTCAAAATATGTGGGCCAGAAAAAGGTCGACCCTCATTTCCTCCGACCAGTGTTCGGCGTTTGTCTCCAGACTACGTCGCAGTGGCAGCAATTCTCCCGAATTGCGAAGTATAAGAAGTCTGTTTTCGTCAGTCGGGAGACTGACAACCACCAGGACGTAGTCTGAAGACTAACGCCCAACTAAGCCTATAGTCGGCAGCCCAAAAGAAACTAATACCAGACAAACTGGCTAAAAGAAGGCGTGAACAGACTTAGGAAATATGTAATTCATTTTTACAATTGTGTAAAATTTCCGGGTGAGGGTATCTCACCTTTGTGGGCGGATGATTACCGTGGCAAAACTAAATTACCACATTTTCGATTTTCAGCAGTTTAGTCTCACTTCAAAAATAAATTATTTATGATCAAATTTACTTTTACAATACTCATGGCGCTTTCATTGTGTAATAGCCTTGAGGGCATTGCCCAAACAAAAGAAATTCAGGGATGTCCTCCTGTAAAGCCACGCAAGCCCATTGTGCCGCATTCCGAAACCGTTGAAGTCAATAGTGCTGTAAGCCCCGCCGTTGTGCAGTTCACCAAAGGCAAGATATACGTAAATGACAATGTTGTGGCAACCGCTAAACACCCGTATTCCGACAATTATACTGTTAAAATAAATTACACGAAACCAGTCCCATCCTACACGATGCCGACAAAACAATACACGGCGAATACCGGAAGTGCGTTGCTTGGTGTGTATACGACCTACTGCAATGGTGGTGCAAAAATTGACCAGATTATTCCGTGTAGCCCGGCGGATAAAGCGGGACTTAGAGTAGGTGATATAATTACTAAAGTAAACAGCACGAAAATCAATAGCACCGAAGAATTGAAGGAAACCATTACCAGCCATAGTATAGGCGACAATGTAACCATCACCTATATACACTATGGCGAGAGCTCAACAACCGATGCCAAACTGGGTGATAAAGAAAAAGTAGAGAACAACACTGCATGTATTAAAACAAAGGCAACAGATGGCTGCGCAAGATGCTACTGAGCTAAAGTTGAAAACCTGTTTGGACACCTTGTTTAGTTCTCCGACTCCCCAATGCCTACCAAGCCAAAACAACTGGTAAAACCCCTTGCCCACCGCAATAGTCAATCGCAGAGCTATATAAATAATGATGAGGTTCAGCCACTAATTCAGCCCTTACCGGGTTTTCATGTATATAATCAACTTTTTGTTTTAAAAACGGAAATGTCTGAATTTCTTTTGGCTCATTCCCATCCTGCCAGAATTTATAGTTTTTAATTTTAGGATCATATTTACCTGCATATTCAAACCGGTATAGCAACCAGTCACGGCGGCTTTCCGGCACCAGTTGAATGGTTTCGATAATTTTTTTGCTAGTGAATTTTTTCATATCCCGAAAAATATCAGAAAGGCTGTCTTTGCCCCTTGCAGATGCAACCAGGTGCAAATGGTTGCTCATCATTACCCATGCATTAATTTCCAGACCTTTTTCCCGAATGCAGTAGGAAAGCGAGTCTGTTATGATATGTCTGTAAATAGGCCGGGTAAAAATGTCCACCCATTCAACAACAGTTAATGTGAGATAATAAGCAAAGTCTTTATCAATTCTGTTTTTTAGCCCCATATGTGCAAAATACACAAAATAACTGCTCCGGGGATTAAAAATCCCCTGCCATGGGCTTTCGGATTTTAAATCCGAAAGAGCAGAGTAAGTCTAGCTTCTGATGGAAACTAATTTGCTCGCTCGTTCGGATTTAAAATCCGAACGCAATGGTTAGGGATTTTTAATCCCCGATATCTACCAAGCCAAAACATCCGGTATCACCCCTTTCCCACCGCAATAGTCTATAGCAGAGCTATATAAATAATGATGAGGTTCAGCAACTAATTCAGCCCTTACCGGGTTTTCATGTAAGATAATAAGTAAATTCTTTATCAAGCCTGTTTTGCAGCCCCATATGTGCAAAATGAACATAAATAAAGCCACAGGGATTAAAAATCCCCTGCCATGTACTTTCGGATTTTAAATCCGAAGGAGCAAATGATGTCCGTGTTGGTCAGTCGGGAGACTGACAACCACCAGGACGTAGTCTGAAGACTAACGCCCAGCCAAGAGGTATCCCCTAAAAACTAAAAACCCGGCACCATAAGGTACCGGGTTTCAAAAAAATATACTCAAAGACTTAGTTAGTCATGTATTGTATCTTGTAATTCTCAGTAACAAAGCCTAGCTGGTTATCCTTGGTTGTAGCAAATGTCTGGGTGATTTTGCTATTGGCATCTATGGTATACACAATATCAGTAGTATCTGTTTTATTGTATTTAGATTTCAGCAGGTGGGTATTGTTATAGATGGTTTGGCCATAGGTAATCATTGAGCTCAGCTGTAGGTAATCACCGGGGCGCAGCACCTGTGCAGGCCATACACCATAATACTCTTCGGTAGCCAGGTCTTTAGGGTATACACATTTATCCCTAAGTACCGCACCCAAACCATCCATCACTGTTATTTCAATAGGCCCGCCAAGATTATAGCCTGAAAGTACATCAGAATAACTATTGATATCAGAATGGGTATAAACAGTTACCGCCGTACCAGCTAAATTATCATAAGAAGTCCAGGTTACGGTAACAGGTAATACCAGGTCGGTATCGTGCATTACCGGGTAAATCTGCATTCCTGTATCAGCAAAAGTAGCTCTTAGTGTGCCATCGAATGAGCGCTTAAGCCAGTCGCTATTATTAGAGGTATAAGTTCTTGATGCTGATATGGTTGTTCCTGAATCGCCACGGGCTATTTGTGTCTCTCGTGAAACAAGAACCCCATAGTAAGAATAGTCATATTCCCTGTTCAGCATATATGCATGTGTTATCTTGTGAGAGGTGTTGGTAATAAATGTATCCCGCTCTATTACAATATTTGTTTTTACAAGTGTAATTACCTTATAAATAGTATCGTTTGAATAGGTAAAAGTGGCACTGGTGTTTTTCTGGAATGAATCGTTAGATGTGTACAGGATTTGTGATACGCGACTCTGCCCATCATAAAAGAAACGGTAATTGTCGGTAGTAGTAGCACCGGCAATGGTTGTTACCTTGGTGAAACTCAAAATTTTGGTATTGGCAGGTGTAGGATTAGTAGAATGTTCAATTTTTTTGCAGGAAAAAACCCCTGCTGACAATAGCATAGCTAATAATCCGGTTAACAATAATGTATTCTTCATAAAATAAATTTAATATTCGTTCCTTAGAGAGCCAAAAATAGTAAATACCCGCCAATATTACAATTTAAAAATCAAAAATACATAACCAGTTTGCCGTTGGGCATTTTCTGGTTTTTCGGCTATTAACCCTCGATTAAATGGGCTTGTTTTTAAGTGTGTGGGCAAGGCTTAATTGAGAACTTTGATAAAATCCATCAGCAGGCGAGTAGCTCCCCCTACATTTGATAGGTTAATGAGCTCTGGTGCATCAAATACATCATGGTAGTGTTCCTTGCCGCCGTTTGAATATACGAAGAATGAAGGTATGCCATTATTTGAGAAGTAGTAGTGGTTGCTGTTGGCAGCCTGGCCCCTGCTACGTATTTCTTTCATATAGCTGCTTTTGGTGTTTAGCCCCTGCAGTTTTTCCAGTTCTATTGGGTAGTCTGTAGAGTTAACCACTGTTATGCCATTCGTTACATCGCTCATCACCCCTATGCTTGTTAGGAATTTTATACTTTTCAATGGTACCATTGGGTGCCACGTGAAAAATTCTGCACCAAGCAAGCCTGCTTCTTCACCTGCAAATGCTATGAATAACAGTGAGTAATGTTGTGGGTGTTTAGAGAAATAATTGGCCAGCGATAGCATCATTGCTACCCCACTCGCATTGTCGCTTGCCCCGGCAAATGTGGCAGAGTCGCCCATCATGCCCAGGTGGTCGTAGTGGCTTGTAATAGCGATGAATGT
>CANGSR010000005.1 GCA_947456055.1 Chitinophagaceae bacterium | reverse complement strand
CCTTGCCAGTGTTACCGGCGGCAATACCGACCTTACTGAAAATGATAAAACCATTATGCACAACGGGGTTACTATCATAGGTAATTCGGCCCTGGCAGCGACTGCATCATCAGATGCCAGCAAGCTCTACAGCAAGAATGTACTCAACTTTTCGAAACTCATCATTAATAAGGAAGGTGGCTTAAACCTTAACTATGCCGATGATATTGTAAAAGGCACTGCAATTGCCAGCGAAGGCAAGATTGTAAACGAAAGGGTAGCTGCGCTGATAAAATAATTAATAAACAACAATAAAAACTTGAATAGTACATGGACCAGTTAACCAGTTTTTTTAATGGTAATTATCATTTGATTACCATTGTTATACTTTCTGTTTTTTTAGGAATTGAAGTAATATCCAGGGTGCCTGCAGTATTGCATACCCCATTGATGAGTGGTGCCAATGCCATTCATGGTGTAGTAATTATTGGCGCAATAATAGTAATGGGTGAGGCCAAAGATGGCGATTTCTTTTCCCTTATACTTGGTTTTCTGGCGGTGGTACTAGGCACCCTTAATGTGGTGGGTGGTTTTGTAGTTACCGACAGGATGCTGGAGATGTTCGGCAAGAAAAAGAAAAAATAAAAACCCAAAAAATTAATTATTTCCCGTTTACAACAGATAAATAATGGAACAAATTATAATACAGTATACAGAATTTTTAAGTACCAATTCCTTTCTGCTTTTTGCCTACCTGATAGGTTCGGTTACCTTCATCCTTGGCCTAAAAATGTTGTCGCACCCCGAAACTGCACGTAAGGGTAACCTTATAGCCGCCGGCGGTATGATTATTTCTATTTTCGGCACCATATTCTTGTACAAGCATCATGGCAGTGGCCTTGGTAATTATGCCTGGATATTTGCTGCATTAGTAATTGGTACTGTAGTAGGTACTATGGCAGCTAAAAAAGTGCAAATGACTGCTATGCCCGAAATGGTGAGCCTTTTCAATGGTATGGGTGGTGCATGTGCCATGCTTATCTCCATGATTGAATACCATAATGATGCAACACCTTCAACTGGCAAATTGCTGATTATTGTTTTAGGTATGATTATTGGTACCGTTTCATTCGCAGGTAGTATTATAGCTTGGGGCAAATTAAATGGCAGCATTAAAGACAAAACTATACCCGGCGGTCAAATGATTAACTTCCTGCTTTTTGGTGGTATCATTGGTTTGGCTATAATGGTAGTAGGTGGTTTTGTTAGTCCTGACATGGCTCATATGTTATTCTATGGTATTACCGCTTTAGCCGCTATGTATGGTATTCTGTTTGTAATGCCGATAGGTGGTGCTGATATGCCAGTGGTAATCTCCCTGCTTAACTCCTTTACCGGTGTGGCTGCTGCTTTTGGTGGGTTTCTTTACGACAACCCTGTAATGCTTACAGGTGGTATCCTGGTGGGTTCGGCAGGTACTATCCTTACCATATTGATGTGTAAGGCTATGAACCGTTCATTGAAGAATGTATTGATAGGCTCATTTGGTGCTGCCAAAACCGGCGGTGCTGCTGGTGCTAAAGACCAGGGTAACTATAAGGAAATATCCCTCAACGATACAGCAGTTTTATTGGCTTATGCCCAGAAAGTAATGATCATACCTGGTTATGGTCTTGCAGTAGCACAAGCACAGCATACTTGCCACGAGTTGGAAAAAGTATTGAATGAGAAAGGTGTTGAAGTAGTTTATGGTATCCATCCTGTGGCAGGTCGTATGCCTGGTCATATGAACGTATTATTAGCCGAGGCTGATGTACCTTATGAGAAACTACTGGAAATGGAAGATGCCAATGACCAAATGGGTACTACCAATGTAGTAATGATACTTGGAGCAAACGACGTTGTAAATCCGGCTGCTAAGGAAGATCCAAATAGTCCTATTTATGGTATGCCAATACTTGAAGTGGAGAAAGCAGACCATGTGATTGTGAACAAGCGTAGTATGAAGCCTGGTTATGCTGGTATTGAAAATGAATTGTTCTTCAGGCCTAAATCTTCTATGCTTTTTGGTGATGCCAAAAAAGTATTGCAAGCACTTATTGCCGAACTTAAGACTGTATAATTTTCATTATAATTATTTAAGAGCCGCCTGATTAATGTACTTCAGGCGGCCTTTTATTTTGATAAACTGATTAAATTTTAACCAAAAAGTAAATCAATTAAGTATTCTGGCTCACTGCTTTAAGAAAAAAAAGTGCAGAGTATTATAAATTTGGAATTTTTACCTAAATTTATCCCATGGTAAGCAATAGAAAAACTAATTTATTTACAACCCTTGTTGCCTTTTTATGTTTTTTGGCAGTAGTTACAATGTCGTGCAAGCGCACTGATGGATTTATAGGTTGTGAAGGTGTGGTATGCCAGAATGGAGGCGTTTGTCATGTTGATACATTATCTCCAAGCAAGAAAACCGGACCAGTTTGCCATTGCCCTACCGGCTGGGAAGGTACTGATTGTGGTGCTGAATCGAGGGTGAAATTTTATGGCACATGGAATACTGAACAAACTATTTTCTATAGTGATTCACCTGGTTATGTAAAGCAAGTAAGTAACTATTATCTTTCATTGGTAGCGTCAGGTACACCAACTACTTTCTTGATTAATAATTTCTTCAACGACCCTTATTACAACAAAATCATCTGCATGCTGGACAGCACCAACAGCAGTAATTTCAATATTGATACGCTTTCTAATTTCGAAATGAACTATGACCACTACCATATCTTATGGGGTGAAGGCTATATTAACAATGCCCAGAATTACATTGTTGCCAGAATGGCTATCAGGTTCAAGAATAAGACCAACAACTGGCAGATAGATTCTGTATCGCTAAAAATGGCGAAGTAAGTTACTTGCAAAAGTATTTTCATTCAAGTTTTGTAATAGCCATTCGTGGCTATTACTTGTTTATGGGCATTGCTAAAATAATCAAGTACTTCTTAGTCTGGAATTATTTGATATTATTATACATGCATACACATCATTTTCATATCAGCCAATTACATTGTTTAGGTACTGATAAAACGAGCCAATTTTTAAAAAATATTGGTTACTTTTCTTAGATTATTCTAAGTTTGGCAAATAATTCATGGGTATGAAACATCTGTTAGGTATTCTTTTTGTGGCACTATTTTTAGGCTCATGTGGTTCGGGCAGTAACCCCAAACCTACAGCGGCCTATGAAGAAAAGAAAACCTCGTTAGCAGATATGGAACGAGATAGCCCTGCCAGGTTCTTGAAAATATCAGGTTCTAATCGTAATAATCTCGTGAATCAAACTGTAATTGAAGGGGAGATTGTGAATAAGGCTACCCTGATAACCTATAAAAGTATTCAGATTCAGGTGACATTTATAGATAAAGAAGGCTCAACGATAGAAAAGCAAAAGCACACCATTGACGATGAAATAAAACCTGGCAGCAGTGACGACTTTAAGATAAAGACCAGCCATGTGAAGGGTGCGAATGACGTTACCTTCCAAATACTAGATGCTAAGGCTGAATAAATTACTTATAAAGGTGATGCTAGCTGGTGCCTACAGGAGTACCTATCTGGGCAACATTTGACACCAACTCAAATATTTTCAGGTTAATTTGGCTTTTTACAGCCAACAATTTCATATCAGCCGGGAGTGGGTGTGGAATAAAATAATTCACCATTAATAGAAAAGTCTCCTTATCGAAGGTTTCTATTACAATTGTAATTGGTTCGGTGATAGGTGGGGTTTTAATCAGCTCCGTTTTAAGCGTAGTGATTAGGGTTTGCAATTGATCGTGGGTAATACCGTATTTAATATTCACATAAACCTTCATTCCCCTGGTTTCACGGGCAGAGAGATTAATGAGGTTATTACTTACCAGGTTTTGGTTAGGTATAATATGTGCTGACCCATCTAAATTACGAAGTCTTGTACTTCGGAACCCTATGCGCTCCACAGTACCCTCAATTTCGCCTAACTTTATGTATTCCCCGGTCTGGAAAGGCTTGTCGGACAAGATGGTTAGGGCCGCAAAGATATTCTCTACAGTGGCCTTACCAGCAAGCGCAATAGCCACACCACCAATTCCCAAACCAGTAATAAGAGCCGGGATATTTACATGGAAAACACTACCCAATAGCCAGAAAGTACTCAACACCCATAGTATGAGTTTACTCATTTCCTTTACCAGAGGCAATAACTGGATGCGGGAAAGATTCTTTTCGTTCTGCGCATTGCTCATACGCAGGTAGTAGATAAAATCTATAAAGCGACTTGCAACCTGGGTAAATAGGATGATAAACAGAAACAAAAGCAGATAGTCAATAATGTCGGCAATGCCATAATGGAACTTTTTACCAAAAAAATGCTTGAGGTCAAAGTGGTCCATCAGTCCATCAAGCTTATGAATGGCTACATAAAACAGCACTATCTGAAGTAAGTGTTCTATTGGCCTGAATAATACATCCTGAATAGTAGTGCGGTGTTGTATATAGCTCAGCTTGGAGGTCATACCACTACTGAGGCGGGCCACTAACCTTGCCAATGGCTTTTTAAGTAGGATAGAACCTAACAAAATCCCTGCAAACCAAATATAATTATATACCTTTTCGTCAAGGAATTCCTTGTCGAAAAAGGCCCAATCAATATTTAGGAAGTTGGCGTTCATGTTAGTAGTGTAAGAGGGGGCTATTGCTTGAATAGCCTTTAGGTAGCAAAGTTAATAAGCAACCCCGGACTTTAGTGATTAAGGCCCGGGGTTATCTATAAAAAACTCTTAAATATTCAAAAGATTAGTGTTGATAATTAAATAAAGAAACACCTATACCGCCACATTAAATTCCCTCAACGCATCATTAAGGCTGGTCTTGAGGTCGGTAGATGGTTTTCTGGTGCCGATTATTAGTGCGCAACTTACCTGGTAATCACCGGCAGGGAAACTCTTGGTATAGCTTCCTGGGATTACCACACTTCTTGCAGGTACCCTGCCCTTATAGGTTATAGGCTCAGGGCCACTAACATCTATTATTTTGGTAGATTGGGTAAGCACTACATTGGCACCCAATACCGCTTCCTTTTCTACAATAACCCCTTCTACTACTATGCATCTGGAGCCAATAAAGCATCCATCCTCGATAATTACCGGCGAAGCCTGTAGTGGTTCAAGCACACCACCTATACCTACACCACCACTCAGGTGAACACCCTTGCCTATCTGCGCGCAACTACCTACTGTAGCCCAAGTATCGACCATTGTGCCTTCATCTACATAGGCCCCAATATTTACATAAGATGGCATGAGCACCACATTACGAGCCAAAAATGCACCATAGCGGGCCACAGCATGGGGTACAGCCCTTACGCCTTGTGATGCATAGTCTTTCTTAAGCAGCATTTTGTCGTAGAACTCAAAGGGGGCTACATCCCATGTTTGCATAGGCTGTATAGCAAAATACATGAGTATCGCTTTTTTCACCCACTCATGTATATCCCACCCGTCTACTCCAGGTGAAGCTACACGCAATCGACCCTTGTCTACCTCTTCTATTACAGCCCTTATGGCCTCCTTATAAGTATCTTCCTTTAGCAATTCCCTATTGTTCCAGGCTATTTCGATTGCCGATTTCCAGTTTTCAGTCATTTTTGATAAATTCAAAAGTTAAAATTCAAAATTCAAAAGCCAGCAATTTTTAAGTTTGACTTTAGATTCACGTTGAGTCTTTAATTAATTCAAAAGTCCGATATTTTCAGAGATTAGCAATGTTTAGGGGTATAAAGATTCGAATTCTTAAGGTTTGGAGTTTCCTTTTTTGAATTATTCTCTTTCAATTTTACCAGCATGCCATGGCCAAAATACCTTACCGGTTAGTAGACCACGTGCTTGTTTGCGTTCCACAAACCAGAATAGCAGCATAGCCATAAAAAAGGCAAATGGGATACCTATCCCCCTGGTAAGTATGCCATAATAGGCATTCCTGTTGGCAGTAAAGTGGGAGACCAGATTATCGGTAAAATAGAAAATTGAAAAGTGTATTAAAAACAAGGAGTAGGAACGCTCACCCAGCCATACCATTATATTTTTATTCAGGAATTGCTTCATTGCCTGAATATTGAAAGACAGAATAATGATGCCTGCATAAAGCATCCCATAGCCAGAATGGAATATAGAATAATAAAGGAAGGGTTGGCCAAAATCGGAAGGAAAATGAGCTGTAATGCCCGTATTGGTAAGGATAAACCCTAAAAGGATGAATACAATACCTGAAAGGATAAAGTAGAACCCATGTTTGGTATCAAAATCCTTAGTTGCCAAAAATACCCCCATCAGGAAGCAAACCGGATACTCCACAAACCGGCCTATGGTAGATACATAGGTAGTTAAGGAATAGAGGTAAGGGATAGTATGCGATATGCCAATTTGCAGGGCGAGCGTAGTAAGCAAGGTACCTGCAATGGTAAGTACAATTCTATTTCCAGTGATTTTTTCTTGAGATGGGAAGGTGAAGATGATAAGGGGCACTATCATGTAAAAAAGGATTTCTATTCCCAGGCTCCACCATGCAAGGTTGAAGAAATTACCATCGAAATTGATGATAAATGCTTCCTTAAACATTTCGAGCCAGGAGAAACCCATATGGAAACCCCGCACATTATACCATGTAGGGAAGGTATTATTGAAATACACAATGGCGGCACCGATCAATAATGCAAAGAAATAGGGAGGGTATATACGTTTCAGCCTGCGCCAAAAATAGTCGGGTACATTGGAAGTACGTTGTTTGCGTAGGTAGGGGCGTAGTAGTACCACCCCGCTTAGTACAAAAAACAAATCAACCCCCGATTGGGTAAATAGCCTGAGGAACATACCAATAAGCGGTAAGTTATGGTGAATAAAAAAGAGGGCAATATTGGATGAAAAAGCATGGTGAATCACAATCATTGTAGATGCAATCCCCCTCAGCCCATCTAAGAAATGGAAACGTTCCTGTTTATTTGTAATTGCCATTTGTGCGTGTTTATGCGAAAATTATTCACCCAACATCATTTATTAAACGACCAATAATGTCACCCCTTCAGGGTTCTACATCATAAATTGAACCAATGCTATAATAATATCAACCCTTCGGGTTTAATACTTTCTTAATTATACTCCCACCCCCTTATTTCACCAGCGTATCAATCACACCAAAAATGCGCTTCATGTCATCTTTGGTTAAATTCGAACCAGATGGCAAACATAATCCGATTTCGAACAAATGCTCAGACGTACCATCACCATAAAACGGACAACCATCGAATACCGGCTGCATATGCATTGGCTTCCATAATGGACGTGATTCAATATTGTCTTTTTCGAAGGCCAATCTTAAATCCTCACGGGTGAAACCAGCCTCCTTAGGGTCAATTAAAATTGTGGTAAGCCAACGATTACTAAAATATCCCGGCAATTCTTCATGGAAACTGATACCTTTTTTACCAGCCAGATGGCTGTGGTATTGATTGTAAATATCCCTACGCTGCTCTATTCTTTTGGCCAAAACTTCCATTTGCCCACGCCCTACACCTGCACATAAATTGCTCATGCGGTAGTTATAGCCTATCTGCGAATGCTGGTAATGGGGAGCCTCGTCACGTGCCTGTGTGGCCAGGAACCGTGCATCCTTTACTATCCTGCTACTCTGCGAAACCAATGCACCACCACCCGATGTGGTAATGATTTTATTGCCATTGAAAGAAAGAACCCCTATCTCTCCAAATGTCCCACATTTCTGTCCATGGATTGATGAGCCAATAGCCTCGGCTGCATCTTCAAGCACGGGTATCTGGTAATGGCGGGCAATAGCCATAATGCTGTCCATTTTTGCAGGCATACCATAGAGGTGCACAGGTATTATTGCTTTAGGCTTTTTACCAATGGCTATCCTGTCCTCAATAGCCTTTTCAAGCAAGGCGGGCGACATATTCCATGTCTCGCTTTCGCTATCCACAAATACAGGTGTAGCACCCATATAATTTATTGGGTTGGCTGTTGCAGAAAAAGTCATGGTTTGGCATATCACCTCATCACCGGCTTTTACACCCAGCAATACTAAGCCCAAATGCAGGCCTGCAGTACCCGAACTAAGGGCGGCGGCATGGCTGCCATTACCCAAAAACAACTCAAGGTCTTGTTCAAAACCGTTTACGTTTGGTCCCAATGGTGCTATCCAATTAGTGGTAAATGCTTCTTTTACAAACTGCTCTTCAGTACCACCCATATGTGGCGAAGACATCCATATTTTATTATTCATGATTATGGTTGTTTTATTTTTATCACTCTTGCTGGGTTACCCACTGCTGTTGCGTAATCAGGAATATCCCTTACTACCACTGCACCTACCCCTATATTGCACCACTTGCCAATCCTCACACCCTGGATAGTTGATGCCCCTGTACCTATATGCGTACCCTCGCCTACATGTACATCACCACTAAGGGCAGCACCGGGGCTAATATGTACGAAATCGCCCAAAACACAATCGTGGTCTATGCTACAACTAGTATTGAGTATACAATGGCGGCCTACTTTTACATCGGCATTTACTGTGGCACTAGCCATTACTACCGTGCCTTCTCCAATAGTGGCTCGCTTAGATATAAATGCGGTGGAATGTATTGCCTTGCCAAAAGTCACCCTTTCACAAAAGCGGTCAGCAACTTTTTTGCGGGTGGCATTTACCCCTATGCTGATAATCATTTCATCATCGATGGGCTGGGGCGGCGGCAATGGTTGTTTCACTTCATATTCCCATACCGGAGGTTTTACCGCATCGTCCCATATCTCAATATGGGGGGTGAGGATATTTTCCAGAATCTCTATAATTACTTTACCATGTCCGCTGGCGCCGTATACAATCATATTTTATCGGGGTAACGAAGCAAAGATACTTATTGTAAAGTATTTTGGAGGGTATTGGATAGATTACCATTTGATTAGTGAATTGGGGGGCATTATTACACCGAAAAACAAATTCATGTAAGAAATTTCCTAAGCTTCAAACTGCCTACAGATTTCCTTATTACATTTGTCTTCTAATTTATCAAAAGCAAAAAATATTTTTATGAAAAAACTTATTGTAGCAGTGCTTATGCTGTCGGGTATTACTTGTTTTGCAAGGAATATTAATATTTCTAAAGTTCCTGAACCTGTTAAGTACACTTTTTATAAAAATTTCCCTGAGGTAAAAGAAGCCAAATGGGAAATGGAACATGGAAAATACGAGGCCAATTTCGAAAAAGACGGTCAAAACCAGTCTGCCATATTTGATGAGAATGGCAAATGGCTGGAAACAGAAACCCATCTTGACCCAAGGATGCTGCCTGCAAAGATTGTAATGTATGTAAAGAATAATTACGATGGCCACAAAATAAAGGAAGCTGCAAAATTAACTATGCCAAATGGTGAAACCATGTATGAGGCAGAAGTGAAATGCATGGACCTGATGTTTGATGCCAATGGCAAATTCATAAAGGCTATTTGCAAAAAAGACTAATTGGTATCAATAAATTAATGTTACCCAGCCAAATTTACTGGGTAACATTGCCCCTTTTCTAGCCGGCCAAATCCAGGCTGATATTTGCTTATTTATCAAAATCTTTTTTATGAAGGTGATTTTCAAATCATTGATTACCGCTGTTGCTACAATGGCAATGTGCACTACTGCTAATGCCCAGAGTTCGGGCTATCATTTGCTCAATACCTTTAAGGCATCGGGTGATGGCGGATGGGATTATGTAACCGTAAGCCAGGTAACTGATAAATTGTATTTATCTCATGGTAATCAGGTAAATATCATCAGTAAAACCACCGGGGCCGATATTGCAACAATTGGTAGCCTTGAAGGGGTGCATGGCATTGCTCTGGCGTCTCAATTTGGAAAGGGATTTATTAGCAATGGTGGTTCTAATACTATTAGTGTATTTAATACAGCAACCAATACCATAACGGCAACTATACCCGGCGGTAAAAAGCCTGATGCAATTATATATGATCATTTTTCTAAAAGAGTGTATGTTGGTAATGGTAAAAGCCATGATCTCACAATAATCAACCCGGCAAACAACCATGTTGAACAGACTTTGGATGTAGACGGCAAACCTGAAATGATTGTATCTAACGACGATGGGCTACTCTTTCTGAACCTGGAAGACAAGAATGAAGTAATCAGTATCAATGCGAATACCTATTTCGTTGAGCACAGATGGAGATTGGGCAGCGGAAAGGAGCCAACCGGATTAGCAATTGATAAAAGAACAAACAGGCTTTTTGTAGGTTGCGGCAATGGGGTGATGGTGGTAATTAATGCTGAAAACGGGCATATAATGAAAGAATTGCCTATTGGCAAGGGTTGTGACGGCGTGGTTTTTGACCCTTTGTCTAGGATGGCCTTTGCATCATGTGGTGATGGCACTTTGTCTATTATTAAGGAAAATTCGCCCTCTGAATTTACAGCATTAGAATCTGTAAGTACAAAAAAAGGTGCCAGAACAATTGCCCTTGATGAAAAAACACATAAGGTATACCTACCTACAGCCGACTTTAATGCCAATAGTGATAAAGACAAACATGGCCGCCATAGTCCTGTTCCGGGTAGTTTCCAGGTTTTGGTAATGGGTAAGTAATGAAAATCCTAATCATAGAGGATGAGCCTACACTAAATAAAAGTATGGTGGACTACCTGTCGTCGCAGCAATACCTGTGCGAAACAGTAGGTAGCTACCATGATGCACTTGACAAAACAGCATTGTACCAGTATGATTGTATAGTGCTGGATATAATGTTGCCTGATGGCAATGGGTTGCAAATACTTAAAGAACTAAAGGCAGCAGGTAAAAATGATGGAGTAATCATCTTATCAGCTAAAAACGAGCTGGAAGATAAATTGCTTGGGCTGAACCTGGGGGCTGATGATTACCTCACCAAGCCCTTTCACCTATCGGAATTGAGTGTGCGGATAGCTGCCATTATCAGAAGGAAAAATCAGGCAGGGTCTAATTTGCTGGAGTTTGAGGAAATAATAATTGATGTGCCTGCCCGAAGTGTGAGTGTTAACAAAACCGACCTGATCCTTACTCGCAAGGAGTATGAATTGCTTGTATATCTAGTAATCAATAAAAACAGAGTGCTCTCTAAAAACACCATTGCCGAGCATATGTGGGGTGATGATATGGACATGGCTGATAATTACGACTTTATCTATGCCCATATCAAAAACCTACGCAAAAAATTGCTAGCTGCCGGAGCAGGCGACTATATTCAATCTGTTTATGGAATGGGGTATAAATTCACCAGCCATTGAAGCTATTCGACAAATATAACAGGCTGAACATCACTGCCACCATACTCACCTTTGTGCTGGGTAGCTGCACTTTTTACTTCCTGCTCTACTTTATCCTCATCAACCAGCTTGATGAAACCCTTCAAACCGAACAGCAGGAAATTGCGGCCTATGTAGCCACCCACAATACCCTTCCCGAAATCATCAAGACTCGGGACCAGTTTACCAGTTATGAGACTGCCAAAGGCAAAACAAAAACCACTTTCCACACCGTAACCAATACATCAGGCAAGGGCGAGGAAAAACTAAGGGAAATAGAGTTTACTATTGAGGCTGGGAGCAACTACTACCTATTCAAGGTAGCTAAGCCGCTTGAGCAAACGGAATCCCTGCTACAGGTGATAATAGGCGTAACCATTGCCATGATAGGGCTAATACTCCTCATTGGCTATTGGATAAACCGCACTATGATACGCAAGCTTTGGCAGCCCTTTTACCAATCTATTGAGCAAATTAAAATCTACAGCATCACCGACCTCAACACCCTCAAGCTGGATAATGTGGCCATTGATGAGTTTGCCCTACTGAATAAAAGCATCAATGAGCTTACAGAACGAATACAAAAAGACTATACCTCACTCAAGGATTTTACCGGCCAGGCAGCTCATGAGATGCAGACCCCACTGGCCATCATCAGGTCTAAACTGGAAATGATGATGCAAAATGAATCGGTGGTAGCACAAAATGAAAAGCATATAGGCGATATTGAGAAGGCCATACACCGTCTATCCAGGTTGCATCAATCACTATTATTACTCACCAAAATTGAGAACAGGCAGTTTATGGCTACCGAAGAAATTAGGTTGGACCAAATAATCAACGAAAAAATTGATGAATACCAGGAATTGATAGAAACAATGCAAATAGTTACAGTCTTGAATCTGCAACCTGTAAGAATTGTGATGCACCCGCACCTGGCAGAGATTGTATGTGGCAACCTCCTTAATAATGCCATTAGGTATAACCAAAAGGAAGGGACTATTGAAATAATCCTTGAGCCTGGCACCCTAACGATTACTAACACCTCCCCATACCCAGAACTGGATAAGGATAAAATATTCAAACGGTTTTACCGGGCAGGAAACAAGGACGATGGTAATGGTCTAGGGCTGTCAATTGTGAAACAAATAGGTGATGTAGCTGGGAATTCTATCCGTTACCAATACAGGGATTCGAAGCACTGGTTTCTTATTGGGTTTTAATGCCTAAGTGAACCACCAAATGACAGAATATACACCACAATTGATTTTTAGATAATTTAGGCCTTTAATTGACGATTAGCAAATGACAAAACACCATAGGTATACATTATCTGCACTACTCAGGTACTTTATGTTGTTGTGTATGATAATATCAGTTGTTAATAGTTGGGGGCAATCAAGAGTTCTACAAAAGACCTATAAGGATATCGCACCTACCCCAGTACCCCAAAACGTAAAAGTAATAAGTGAGACCAAGGACAAGAATGGAAATCTAATACGCACAATACAATATACCCTGAATGGCAAAAAAGTAACTGAAATACAAAAAATGCCGGGTAATGTGAGTATCAGGGTACCCATTAACCCCGATACTATGAATAAGGATTCGGTATTGGTTATGGTCAACAAATCGCAATTTAGGCTTGAGGTTTATTACCGACGTAAAATTATCCGCTCCTATAAGGCTGTTTTCGGGCCAAAACCGCAGGAGAATAAGTGTGTAGCCGGCGACCGGTGTACCCCCGAAGGATGGTTTACCATAAAAACTAAGAATCCATCCTCAAAGTACAACAAGTTCATGCTGCTAAATTATCCTAATGATTCATCTATTGCCCGGTTCAACAAACTGAAAGAAACGGGTAAAATTCCTAAAACTGCCCAAATGGGCGGCGATGTGGGTATTCACGGTATATGGAAAGGTGGTGATGATATGATTGATATGGGCGTAAACTGGACAGATGGTTGTGTAGCCATCAAAAACAAGGACGTAGATGATTTATATACACTGATAGGTGTGGGCACGAGGGTTTTTATTCGCAAGTAGAAAGTTAATCAGTAGAAAGTAGAGAGTATAAAGTAGAAAGACAGATTTGGGGATTTAGTACTTTGTAGATAGTAAATAGTAGTTAGACGGATTTTGGATTTAGTACTTATTAGATAGTAAATAGTTTTGGCCTGATTTTGGAGTAAGGTCTCATTATTCTGTTATAGCAATTACTCCTCCTCCCTTGGGGTTCTACCAAAATCAAAATCAGGGTATTTGTTTTTGCCTTCAAAATCGTCGGTCCAATTGGCAGGCAAGGGGGTTTTGTATTTTAATAGGAGATAAAAAGCAAATGCAGATACTGCCATGCCACCTATTAGCAGTCCATAGGGTACTGAATTATCATTTACAAATGCCTTTACCGAATTATTGGTATTGCCCAAGTAGGATAAGATAACCTGAAAACCATTGAAAAACATGTGTGCTGCAATACTGCACCAGATAGAACCTGTAAGGTTGTAAATGACAGCCAATAATATTCCTGCCATAAAAATGGAGATAAAACCATAAACATTAAAGTGCATAATAGAGAAGAAAAATGCCGACCCCAGGATGGGGATAACCATGCTACTATTTCTCTTTTTTAAGAACCGCATAAAAACGCCTCTGAAAAAGACCTCCTCTCCCAATGCCGGAAAAATAGCCATCATACAAAACACCTTAAAAAAACCTGATAGCGAGGTGATGTGAAGAAAAGCACTCATGGTGGCTTCGCTAGTAGCCTGCATTTTTTTTATTTCAGGGCCGAAATTGATTTGGCTGATCAGGCTATCCAGTATCATCAATAGTGGTGTCGCACCCAGCATCAGAGTAATTGCCAATAATAACTGGAACCCATTCCCCGGTGCCCTCATGCCAACATAACTTAACGGTCGTGGATGAGCCAGGTAAGCGAATATGAGCGTAGGGGCAAAGAACGACGTGAGATTTACAAATCCCTGAACAAGCACCGCAATATTAACCAGCCCTAAAGGTGAATTCAGATTGACAGAAATCACCTCTGCCATGGTAACACCTACCAATTTTGGCAAAAATGCAATGGCCATTACTTCACCAAACCCCATCATAGTATACCCCATCATGAGGAATAGAAAAAGCTGGAGCCCCCAGGGATATTCACGGAAATACTTCATAGTCTGTAAAACTTGGGGCAAAGATAAAGGATTGGATTATATGGGTAAGGAAATTGGTAGGGTAATCCGGTTATGTGCTGTGCTCTCTCGCCCTAATAAAAACATATCCCACGATTTAACAGTAATTAACCTACCTGCAAGCCTAAATAAACAGCGTGGCTTAGTTTTTGCAGCAAGTGGAACAATGTACTCATAAAGAAACCTTATGACCAATTTTATGGGTATATTAAGAAGTCGTTAGTATTTTATTTAATTTTGTTGTTTATTACTTAATTAGGGAATGGAAGAAATTGTTGCAGGGCCGTTACTAAGCCAAATTAATACTCCTGATGACTTGAAAAAACTGGGCAAAGGCCAGCTTCAGGAAGTATGCAATGAACTACGCCAGTTCATCATTGATTGTGTAAGTGTGCATGGCGGCCACTTTGGGGCTAGTCTGGGAGTGGTGGAGCTAACTGTAGCCCTCCACTATGTGTATAATACACCCGATGATCAGCTGGTATGGGATGTAGGCCACCAGGCTTATGGCCACAAAATACTCACCGGCAGGCGCAAGGTATTCCATACCAATCGTAAATATGGGGGCATCAGTGGTTTCCCAAAGCGTAGCGAAAGTATCTATGATACCTTTGGCGTGGGCCACTCCAGCACATCAATATCTGCTGCACTGGGTATGGCTATAGCCTCAAAATACAAGGGCGAAGATTTCAGGCGACATATTGCTGTAATAGGCGATGGGGCTATGACTGCGGGTCTGCCATTTGAAGCATTGAATCATGCTGGGGTAAGTGGTGCCAATGTGCTCATTATCCTCAATGACAATAATATGTCTATTGACCCCAATGTTGGCGCTCTAAAAGAATATCTTACCGACATTACCACCTCTCATACCTATAATAAGTTCAGGGATGACGTATGGAAAATGTTGGGTATGCTGCCTACCAAGGATTTCCAGAAACTGGCATCTAAAATAGAAGCCGGCCTGAAAGGGGTGGTATCTAAGAGTAGTAACTTATTTGAAGCATTAGGATTGAGGTACTTTGGCCCTATTGATGGGCACAATGTGCTAAAACTCACCGAGACTCTAAAGAGCCTGCAGGGAATACCCGGGCCAAAATTGCTCCATATCAAAACTGTAAAGGGCAAGGGCTTCGGACTGGCCGAAAAAGACCAGACCTTGTGGCATGCCCCTGGCACCTTTGATAAGATAACAGGTAAAATCAATAAAAAAGTATCATCAATACCAGAGCCTCCTAAGTACCAGGATGTGTTTGGTCATACATTGGTGGAACTAGCAGAGAAAAACCCCCTTATTATGGGTATTACCCCTGCTATGCCATCGGGTTCGTCAATGAAATTCATGATGGATGCCATGCCCGACAGGGCTATAGATGTGGGCATAGCCGAGCAGCATGCGGTGACGCTAAGTGCAGGCTTGGCTACACAGGGTATGAGAGTGTTCTGCAATATCTACAGTAGCTTTATGCAAAGGGCCTACGATATGGTAGTGCATGATGTAGCTATCCAGAAACTACCGGTTATATTCTGTCTCGACCGTGCCGGCCTGGTAGGCGATGATGGACCTACCCATCATGGTGCTTATGATATTGCATTTATGCGTTGCATCCCCTATTTGGTGGTTTGCTCACCTATGAATGAATCTGAACTAAGGAATATGATGTATACGGCACAGTTGCCCGAAAATACATCGCCCTATGTTATCCGCTATCCACGTGGGCAGGGTGTAATGCCACAATGGAAAACCCCATTCGAAAAGATTGAAGTAGGTACAGGCCGTAAAATATGCGATGGCAATGAAATAGCCATATTGACTATAGGGCATCCAGGCAATTTTGCAGTAAGCGCTTGCAAAATACTGGCTACCGAAGACCTTTACCCCGCCCATTACGATATGAGGTTTGTAAAGCCAATAGACGAGGAAATGCTTCACGAAGTGGCCCAGCATTATTCTAAGATTATTACGGTAGAAGATGGCACGGTAGTAGGTGGTTTTGGCAGTGCGGTACTAGAGTTTATGGCTGCCCACGGCTACACCCCCGAGGTGAAAATGCTGGGTATACCCGATAGGATTGTGGAGCATGGCAAACCCGAAGAACTACATCGTGAATGCGGCTATGATGCACAAGGCATTGCAGAAGCAGTAAGAGAAATGGCTGGTATTAAAGCGATGGTTGAGGATTTGGCTTAAAAGTAATTAATCAATTTTCTAGAGATAGATACCGAACCCGGCAACTTCCTAAAGGTTGCCGGGTTCTTTGTTTTGTCATATAGGGGCAATAAAAGGCTAGCTTTTAGTGAAATGAAGAATTGTTGCTCGATTTTCTAATCGGCTAATAATTATTATCATCAGTCCTTATAGGCTTATAGTGTATTAATATACTTATTATCAAACACTAATAAATAGCATATTTTATCACGAAAAGTATTTTAGACCTAAAAAGGCCACCATTATTTCATTGTATTATTTTGTAGTTGGGAAGTACAAAATAAATAATTAGTTTTATCTTGCGACTTACTCTGAGTATCGCTTTTGATAATTTTGATTAAACAATTATAATTTATGTCCCTGGAACAGAACAACGACCTTGCATCATGGTGGAATGAACAATCTTTTGTTGGTAAAGAACTATTTGACCTTGATGAAGCGGGCACCCTATCCCTACGCCCTGGAAGTAATATCAAAGAACGTGTAATAGCTAATTTAGCCATTGAAAATTGTCAGATAGTAATGAAAAATCTGATTGACAAATTTGCAGGACTTGAAACTAAAGTAAGAGAACTGGAAACTGAATGGATAGCTGCTGAAGACAAACAAAAACTGGCCGAAAAAGTAGCATTCACAAAGGACTATATCAATAAAATAAATGCGGCAGGTGATTTTGCAAAGCTTGGTGCCCTAATTCATACATGGGAGCATACCCTTTACCAATTGGGCGAAGAGAACTACCTAGCAAAAGTGAAGCTGACTGAACTTGCCGAAAGCATGGCAGAAAGCACCAACTGGAAGGAAACAACCCAGGCATTCCGTGACTTATCTGACAAATGGAAGCAGGCAGGGCATGTAGACAAATCTCGTAATGACAAATTATTCAACCGTCTTGAGGCTGCCCGCAAAACCTTCCACGATAGGAAACGCAACCACCAGGATAATGAAGAGAAAGACATGTTGCTGAACCTGGACCTTAAAATAGAATTGGTAGAACAGGCCGAGGCTATTGCAAGCTCAAAGGACTGGAAGAAAACCACAGAAGAATTCCACCGCCTCACTGATGAGTGGAAAACCATTGGTCATACCATGAATAAGAAGAATGAAGAGCTTTGGCAAAGGTTTCTGGCTGCCAAAAGCATATTCTTTGATAAGAAGCGTGAACATAGCAATATGGTGCAGCAGGAGCAGGAAGGTAATATGCTCATCAAGCAGGTGATAATAGACCGTGCCGAGGCACTGAAAACCAGCACCGATTGGAATGCTACTACCGTGGCTTTTGCTACCCTCATGGATGAGTGGAAAAAAAGCGGAAGAGTGCCACAGGCTAAGGGCGATGAAATGTGGAAACAATTTATCGATGCACAAGAGTATTTCTTTGAAGCTAAAAGAGCCCATAATGACGGCATAAGAAGTGTGCAGGAAAACAATTACAACCTTAAAAAGGCAATATACGAGAAGGCCGAACAACTTAAGTACTCTAACCATTGGAGCGAGACAACAGCATTAATGAGTAGCCTGCTTGAAGAATGGAAGAAAATAGGCCCAATACCCCGCTCGTATGGCGATAAGATGTGGGAAGATTTCAATGCAGCACGTAAATTCTTCTTTAACCGTAAGGATGCCAGCCGTGAGGAACGTAAAAAATATGCCGAAAACCAGAAAATAGCACGTATGGACCAGGCACGTGACCTGGTAAAAAAGCTGAATGAAGATATTAAGGAAGAGCTGGAGAAAATAACCGACTTCAAAGAAGGGCTGGGAAATATTACCCCCGGCAAAAAAGCCGAACAACTAAAAGCCCACCTCACCAAACTGATAGAAGATGGTGAGCGCAACATAAAACGCTGGCAGGAAAAACTGGTACAAGCTAATGAAGACCTGAAACTAGTGGAGCAGAAAGAAAAGGAAGAAGCGGCAGCTGGTGCTAGTGAGGAAGGGAAGTAAGAGGTGATTTTATAAAGATATTGTTTTAGTCCTGGAGCATGAGTTCCGGGACTTTTTTTTGTGCAAAAAATAGAACCAAAACCATATTGACAAACAAGAAAAAGTGGATCAAGTTGAATAGTTGGGGGATGAAAAATATTATTGTTGTTTTGCAAATAAAAAAACGTTGAACGACAATTACCAGACATTGATATCGTTGCTACTTCCAGAAGGGATTTTAGAATATTTTGATGTTATTAATACAGTTAGTGATAAAAATGGATTGAGCATCTATCTTGACGAAAAGAATATTCCACCTGAAGGCTATAAGACCGAAGACCTGGAGTCAAAGGGCTTTTTTGCTGAGATACGAGTTCAGGACTTTCCAATTCGGGGACGAAAGGCCTATTTATGTATCCGGCGTCGTAGATGGGAGGTTAAAACCGATAAAACGATTGTAAGCAGAGATTGGAAATTAGTTCAAACAGGAACCCGCATGACTAAAGAGTTTGCGGCTTTTTTAAAAGGAATATTTGGATAAATACCCTGTTAGTTGCTATCATCTGGGCGAGTATTTTCAGGTTGACGGCAAACTACTGCAACAACAATACAAAGAACATATCAGCGACTACAAAAGTTGGGAACAACGGGAACATGCCTCACAATGGATGGTTTTCCCAGACAACACAGGTGTTAGGCTGAGTATTGATGAAACAGCACTTTCAAATGGAGAACTTTATACGATAGTCACCAACAAGGCAGCTAAGGGGCGCAAAAAGGCCCTCGTAGCTATGATACAAGGCACGCAAGCTAACCAGATAACTGAGGTGCTTGAAAAGATACCGGAGCGATTACGCAACAAGGTCGAGGAGGTTACAATGGATATGGCACCTAGTATGATATCTGCCGTTCGGCGCTGCTTTAAAAACGCTAACCAGGTAATAGACAGGTTCCATGTGCAAAAGCTGGCCTACGATGCTGTTCAGGAGATAAGAATCAAATACCGGTGGCTGGTAATAGAACAGGAAAGTAGCTATTATGCTCTTGCTAAAGGAAGTGATAAACCTTACACCCCAGAAGTATTAACCAATGGAGATACTCATAAACAGTTACTCGTACGCAGTCGGTACTTATTGTTCAAACATCATAGCAAGTGGACTGCAGCTCAGAAGCAAAGAGCCGAAATGCTGTTTCAAAAGTACCCTGAGGTCAAAGACGCTTACAACCTTTCGATCAAGCTAGGTGACATATTCAAGAATGTAAAAACAAAAGAAGTTGCATTAGTAAAATTGGCTCATTGGTACAATGAAGTTGAGGCAGCTGGTATAGAATCGTTTAGAACCGTTTCAAGATCATTACAGACTCATTATCTAAATATTACCAACTTCTTTACCAATCGTAGTACAAATGCGTCGGCAGAATCATTTAATGCTAAAATTAAAGCATTTAGGGCTACCTCGCGTGGCGTCAGGGACATCAATTTTTTCCTCTTCAGACTTGCTAATATTTATGCTTAATATTTTTCATCCCCCAACTATTCAACTTGATCCGAAAAAGTGAGACAAATGTATGCTACTGGAATTACAGACTTCCCTAAAAAAAGCAAGACCTCAGCAGGGATGCTGAAGCCTTACTTACACCTTATGAAAAATATACCCACCACAAATATACAACCTTTTCTGAACTACAAAAATTATTTTTAGATTTTTTTTGAAAATCCCTGACAAAAATTTGTTAACGGATTTTCCAGAGATAATATGGTTATCATGATTCCCCAAAAAGAATAAACCCACTCTTATGGAGTGGGTTTATTGCTTTAAGCTATGTTTTGTAAAAGATGATTAACGGAAGAAACCAGGGCATTTTGTTTTGAGGTATTCCTTAGGATTACCAAATGCATGGAAGTAAATGGTGGCTGTAATATTGGTATACCAATACCAGTCATTTCCTTTTGGATCGCCACGTTGGTAGCCATAATTTGGGTTGTCACCTTTCCAGCCTGTTACAGTATTGCCCCTGTAAGACAAGCTCTTAGCTACTAAACCTTTATATTTCCTTACGGTATCCAGATTTACATAAGACTTGCTCACATCATCAATATAGTCGGTATTGGTATACCTGAAGCCGATTTCACCGGTGAGCATTATAGCCTTACCAATAAAGAACTTCATACCACCACCAAATGGGAATGCAACGTTTACCAGGCTGTATTGTTTGCGGTCAGGGTACATTGGTAATCCTTGCCCTTCAGTACTTAATGGCCTGAGATATACCTTATTACCTGCATTATCTATTGCTGCTGGATTAAAATAAAATGCTGCCACACCACCAAATATGTAAGGAGTAACTTTCCTGCGGAATACCTCAATAGGCAGGAAGTTAACTTCCATAGCGCCATGCATTTCGAATAGGTGGGTGGCGAAACTCAGGTTTCTAGCCCTGTTCACAGGTATATTACTCAAGCTATCAGCTGCCGACAAATTGGTATAACTAGCTCCTACTCTAAGGCCTACGTGTGGACTCATAAAGTATTTATAAGTAATACCACCCATGGCCTGGTAGCCATATTGGGCAAAGAATTTGGGCTGTAGGTCGCCGTAATAATTAGAGACACCTACGGTGACTCCAATTTCGTGATGCTGCTGGGCCTGTAGGCAGAACGGCAAAATAAGTGCTATTGCAAGTAAACTTTTTTTCAATGCTTAAAATTTTACAAGGTAGTTACCCGAAAGGTAAATACAAATTTCGGAATAATCAAACAAATAAACAAACAAACTTATATCCTGAGCGTAAAAATAAATCTGCTGACCCTTAATTTACCCATTAACAATATACCTTTTGGCAAAATGTAATCCTTATTTTTGCCACAGATTTCAAAATTACGATAATGAATTTAGTCGCCGAACTACTAGAGAGAAACCTGATACAGGATATAATGCCTGGCACCGAAGAACAACTATTAAAGGAAATGACCTCTGGCTATGTGGGTTTCGACCCTACTGCCGATAGCCTGCATGTGGGCAACCTGGTACCTATTACCATGCTCATGCGCCTGCAGAGGGCTGGCCATAAGCCCTATGCCCTGGTAGGTGGTGCCACAGGTATGATTGGTGACCCATCGGGTAAATCAGCTGAAAGAAATCTGCTTGACCTAGCTACTATACAATATAATATTGACTGTCAACGCAAGCAATTGGAGCGATTCATTGATTTTCATAGTGATGCACCAAACGCAGCCGTAATGGTCAATAACTACGACTGGTTTAAAGAATTTTCGTTTCTGGAGTTCATAAGGGATATTGGCAAGCACATATCGGTAAACTATATGATGGCCAAAGATTCGGTAAAAAACAGGCTGGAAACAGGTATGTCATTTACCGAATTCAGCTACCAGCTCATTCAGGGTTACGACTTTATGCACCTCAATAAGGCCCATAATGTGAAGCTGCAAATGGGTGGTGCCGACCAGTGGGGTAATATTACCACGGGTACAGAACTAATACGCAGAAAGGGTGGGGGAGATGCTTTTGCATTTACCTGCAAACTAATTACCAAAAGCGATGGTTCGAAATTCGGCAAGTCTGAAAGTGGTAATGTATGGCTCGACAGGAATAAAACAACCCCGTATGAGTTTTACCAGTTCTGGATAAATATGCCCGATGCAGATGCAGCAAAAATGGCTCTGGTATTCTCATTCAAGCCAGTAGCTGAAATCCTGGCAGTAACAGAAGAGCATGCACATGCCCCACAAGAGCGCAAACTACAAAAAATGCTTGCTGATGAACTTACCCTACTAGTGCATGGTCAGGCCGACCTGGATTTTGCAAAGCAGGCTACCGAAAAGCTGTTTGGTAAAGACCCCGTAGCCGCACTCAAGTCGCTGGATGAACAGGAATTGCTTGCTGCTATGAGTGGCGTGAACCAGGTAAATGGCAATAGAAGCGCATTGACTGAAGGTATTGACTTATTAAGCTATCTGGTAGAAACAGGCTTATTTGCATCAAAAGGCGAAGCTAAGAAAATGCTACAAGGTGGTGGTGTGAGTATCAATAAGGCAAAAGTAACTGCCCTTGATTTTAAGCTGAATGAAACGCACCTGCTGAATGATAAGTACATATTGCTTCAAAAGGGCAAAAAGGAATTTACTTTGGCGATATTTGGGTAATAATATATGTTATGGAAGTAAGGAAAACTCTGATAAATGAAATTAAGGCCATAATAGACAGTGCAACTGAAAAGGCAATCCGTTCAGTAGACAATGAACGGGTATTGATGTATTGGACAATTGGCAAGAAAATTTATGAAGAAGAGTTAAATGGTGAAGAGCGTGCCGAATATGGAACCTATATTATCCGCTCACTTGCCGAGAACCTTGAACCTCAGTTTGGCAGTAGTTTTTCAGAAAGGCAATTGCATCTTTTCAGGCAATTTTATAGAACCTTCCCAATTGTGAACGCACTGCGTTCACAATTCAGTTGGACACATTTTAGAATGTTTATTCGCATTGAAAATCAAGACAAAAGAGATTTTTATATTGCGGAAGCTGAAAAAAACCACTGGACCGGGAGGCAACTTGAAAGGCAAATTAATAGTCAACTTTTTGAACGGTTATTGCTAAGCAGTGATGTAAAAAGTGTATTGGCAGTAGCAAGAAAAGAGAAGCTCCCATCTGATGCCAAGGATATTATTAAAGACCCAATGGTATTAGAGTTTTTGGGATTAAAGAAAGAGGCATCTTACTATGAGAAAGATTTGGAAGGAGCTATAATTTCACATTTACAGGAATTTCTTCTGGAATTAGGAAATGGATTTTCTTTTGTTTCCAGACAAAAACGTATCAATATTGAGGGTGATGATTTTTTTGTTGACCTTGTGTTTTATAATCGTCTATTGCAGTGTTTTGTTCTCTTTGAAATTGTAATAAGAAAACTTACCCATCAGGATATCGGGCAATTGCAAATGCATGTGAACTATTTCGACCGTTTCGAGAAACAGGAATTTGAAAATCCAACCATAGAAATCTTATTGTGCACTGATAAAAATGAGACAATGGTTAAAATTTCCTTGCCAAAAGATAATAAAACTATTGTGGCAAGTAAATACCAGTTATACCTGCCATCAGAAAGCCAATTGATTGAGCAGATGAAAAAAGAAATTGAAAAATTGGATACTGAGGACACCGAAGAATTATCACCAGAAAATATATAAATATTTATTAATTTGAATTGTGAACGCACTGCGTTCACAATTCAAATTAATAAATACAATATTTTTACTTCCTTGGCATATAACTAATTGCAGCAAAAAATAAGAAACCAGGGAAAATATCTCCCAAACACCAATATTTATCTGAACTAAGTATCCATCCTTAATAAATCCGCAAAAGGGAACAACCTCTATTTGTTCTTAACTTTGCCTGAGGAACCTAAAATTAATGGACAATAATTGGGAACATATACTGGAGCGTGATGCACTACTAAGTGCACTCGTGGTCAATCCCAATGACACGGAAGCCTTAGTGGATCTGGCCAACCTGCTTGAAGACCATTTTGCAGATTATGAGGGTGCCAGGCAACGTTTTGAACAGGCCCTTGAAATAGACCCATACGAAGAAGAGGCCCTAAACCACCTTGGCCTGCTGTACCAAAACAAGTTTTCGAATTATGATAAGGCTAGGGAACTTTATGAAACTGCATTGATTATAGACCCTGCAGATTCAAGAGTGAATAATAACCTGGGTAAACTACTGGAGGAACATTTCAAAGAGTATGAATTGGCCAAAGGGCATTATGAAAAGGCGATCGATTCCGACCCGTTTTTCACAAATGCATATACCAATTATGGCCGGCTATGTAGGGTACATTTATCAGATAGCACTAAAGCCAGGAATTTATTAGAAACGGCTCTGGATATTAATCCTGATGATCCTGAAACATTGTTTCAATGTGCTATGGTGCTTGATGATGCATTTGAAGACTACCAAGCAGCCAGAGAAATGTATGAGAAAGCAATCGGAATCGACCCTACTGATGACGTAACACATATGAACCTGGCAAACCTGCTTGATGACCACTTTGCTGACCAGGATGGAGCACTGGCACATTATCAAAAGGCATTAGAGATTTGCCCTACCGAACCTATGATTCATTTTAATCTAGGTATACTCAACAAGAGATTGGAGAATTTTGAGGAAGCAAGGAAAAACCAAGAAGAGGCAATTAGATTAAAACCCAACTATGTAAATGCATTATGCGCACTTGCCAACCTATTGAGCTATCATTTAAATGAACCGGAGCTTTCACTAAAATACTTTAGGTTGGCATTGGAACATGCACCGGATGATACGGAGATAATGTGTGACATGGCAGAAGTTTATGAAAACCAGGAAGCCTATAATGAATCTAGGGATTTATTTAATAAGGTATTGGAAATTGACCCCAATTATATTGATGCCTTAGTAGGTCTGGCAAACCTTATTGATGATGAATTTCCGGATAAAGAAACCGCAGCTACCCTTTACCAAAAAGCCCTTGAAGTTGACGATGCAAATCCGTCAACAAATTTCAACTACGGCCTGCATCTTAAACGAACAGGCAAATATGAAGAAGCCAAAATCCAGTATTTGTTAACTATTGAAAAAGACCCTGAATACATTGACGCATACTGCAATTTGGCAAGTATGTTGGCATGGCAAATGGAAGATTTTGATTTATCAAAAGACTATTGCCATAAAGCCTTGGCTTTAAATCCTGCTACCAATGAAATTTTAAGATACATTATCCCCATTCAAAAAAAATGCAGCCAAAACAATGAAGCCAGATTGCAGTATGAAAAAATACTGGAATTGGAGCCTGATAATGTAACTGCATTGATAGGTCTAGGTGATCTTATTGATGACCATTTCCCTGATAAGGACACAGCTAAATCATACTACCACAGAGCCATCGTTTTGGAGCCTGAAAATGCCAAGGCATATTTCTACCTTGGTTACCTGCACAAAAACCTGGGAGAATATGATGAAGCGAGAAAAAACTACGAGGACGCATACAGGCTTGACCCTGAATACGAAAACGTTATATCCAACCTTGCCTATTTATCAAAAGAGCATTACAAGGATTATCCTACAGCTATTGTTTGGTTTGAAAAATACCTGGAGCTAGCACCTGATGATAGTGATACACGACGGGATATGGGTGATGCCCTTGAAAATGTAGACAGGAATGACGAGGCTAAAAAACAATATGAAATAATATTAGCAGTAGAGCCCGATAATTACTTAGCGCATATATCAATGGGATTTTTGCTTGACGGACATTATAATGAATACGAAAAGGCAAAAGCCCACTTTTTAAGGGCTATTGAAATTGACCCCAAAAGCCCGGTTGCCTACCACGATTTGGCACTAATTTGCTCCTTCAATAATGAACATTTCCAAGCAAAAAAATATTATGACCTAGCTTTACATTACGACCCTAACTATGATATTTCATTAGAAAACCTTGCTGAACTTTTAGTGGATTATTATAAAAAACATGACGTAGCCATACCCTATTATGAAAGATATCTTGCACTAAAGCCTGACAATAACGAGATAAGAACCAAATTTTGTGAGGCTCTTTTTTACTGTGGCAGGTATCCCGAAGCCGAAGAACAGTTTGAAATCATCAAAAAAAATGACCCTCAGAATTCTGAGCTTCAACTACGCCTGGGTGAACTGTTGGAGAAACCCATGCCCGGATTGTTTAAATGGTTGAATAATTTAGTAAAGAAGGTGAAGGGGATGTTTTAGTGGTTTACGATTACCAAACAATTTCGTAGCTTTATAATCATTTAAAAGAATATTATGGAAAGGATTGTACTGGAGGTTGATGACTCAACCGGCAAAGCATATAAAAACTTCAATTCTGCAACCAGGCAAAAATTCAATACCATCATTGGAGAGTTTCTTAAAAAAGCAATAAATGATGCAGAAAATAAGGATTACCAAAAGATGCTGGACGAGATAGGATTTGAAGCAGCATCAAATGGTTTAACACCTGAAATTCTTCACGAATTATTGCATTCCTAATTCCAGCCTACTTCCCCCATCCTTACCACATTTGAATTTTTAGATTCATTTATAATTATACCCTAATAATACACCTATTCGCCAATACCCCTATTTTTGTACCTCAAATGCAAGCCCGCCTTTTACGAAACATATTGCTCACTATAGCTTTGTTTGCACTTACTGTGCCTGCATTTTTTTGTAATACCCCTGCAGCAAAACAGGATGATGAGGAAGAAGCCCACGAACCATCGCTTTGGCGCAATGTTTACGACACCTCTGCTCACTATGTAGGCATGGAAACATGCAGGGGTTGCCATCAGGGCGTGTACGACACCTATATGCAAACAGGTATGGGTAAGTCATTCGGAGTGGCTACCAAGGAGAAATCAGCCGCCGATTTCACACCCGAGCATGCACTTGTTTACGACTCGGCTCTTGATTATTACTACAAGCCCTATTGGGAAAACAATGCCTACTACATCATGGAGTTCAGGCTGGAGGCGGGTGATACCGTACATAAGCGCATTCAGAAAGTAGACTTTATAGTGGGTTCGGGGCAGCATACCAATTCGCACCTGTTTAGTACCAATGGCTATTTATTTCAAGCACCTATCACCTTTTATACCCAAAAGCAAAAATGGGATATGGCACCCGGTTTTGAAAAAGGCAGTAGCACCCGGTTTTCAAGGCTGATACAGATAGAGTGCATGAGTTGCCACAATGGCTATCCCGAATTTGTGCGCAATAGTGAAAATAAATTCACCTCGCTTAAGATGGGCATTGACTGCGAGCGCTGCCACGGGCCGGGCAGCCTCCATGTGCAGGAAAGGCAGAATTCCGTTCCGGTGGATACCAGCAAGGGGCCTGATTATTCTATAGTAAACCCCCGCAGGCTCCCTGTGGAATTGCAGAATAATGTGTGCCAAAGGTGCCACCTGCAAGGTATAGCTGTGCTTAATGATGGCAAAACCTTCTTCGATTTCAGGCCGGGAATGAAACTATCGCAGGTGGCCAATGTGTTTATGCCCGAATATGAGGGTGCCCAGGACAAAATGATAATGGCATCGCATGTGGAGCGGATGAAAAAAAGCAATTGCTTTATGAAGTCGGGAAAGATGAGCTGCATCACCTGCCACAACCCGCACATAAGCGTGAAATTCACCCCAAGGAGCCAATACCTCAATGCCTGCCAAAACTGCCATAGTACCCCACCCCAAAAACAGTGTAGCGAAACATCCAAAAACCGAGCCCTGATAAACAACGACTGCGTAACCTGCCATATGCCGCACAACAGCAGTATCGACATACCCCATGTGGCAGTTACCGACCACTATATCCGCCGCCAACCCCAAAATGATACCCTAACCAAAAAAATCACCGCCTTCCTGGGTATGAAATGCTATAATAATCCCCAGCCTGACGATATTACCACTGCCAGAGGGTTTATGGAATTTTATGAGCGTTATGCCCAGTCCAAAGGCTTGCTGGATTCTACCTTATTGTACCTGGGTAGGGCGGCAAATATTGAAGCCACCAAAAAGCAGAACCGTGACTATATAAGGGTTTACTTCCTGCTACACGATTACGAGAAGGTAATCAGTTATGCAGCCCCATTAAAACCCGCAGCCATAAAAGACGCATGGACTGCTTACCGCATAGGCGAGGCATACTTCCAATTGCAACATGCTGATAGTGCACTTGCCTGGTATCAGCGTGCCACCGAAATATGGAAATACTCTATGGACTTTGAAAACAAGTATGGCATATGCATGTTGGCCCTGAATAAATTGGACGAAGCCAAAAAAGTGTTTGAATTCGTAATCAGCGAAAACCCCAACCATACCAGTGCCAATACCAACCTGGGCTATATTTATATGCAGCAAGGCAATGCCACCATGGCTTACGACTATCTGAAAAAAGCCGAAAACCTTGACCCCGATTATGAGCAAAACCTCATCAACCTTGCTGTGTACTACCACAATAGCAACCAACCTGACAAAGCCCGCAGCAGCCTTGCCCACTTGCTACAAAAACACCCAGAAAACCAAAAGGCAAGGGCTATGATAATGGATTTGGGGAATTAGTTTAATAATCAAGTACCCAAACATGCAATGCATTTTGCAAAATAATAATAGGGGTTGCTATTTTAATAAGTTTGAAATAGCCCTGCGGTGAAACCAGGTTCTATTCACATTTTAGTCCTTCGGGATACCATGGACGATGAATAACAAAACCTATATAGGCTTGTAAAATCCATTTAGAAGCAATTCTATGAAATCCAAATTTTATGTGGGTTCCTCATTTCTACAATTAATAAACATGTGATAGTGAAATGATTTTAGGCTAATTATCTTTTGCTAACATTGAATTTTAATTTATCACTAAAACCCAAGCTTATCCCTAAAATTTACGTCTATACTATTGATGTCGTTCCTTTAAAAAGCCTATGAAAAAAGTACTATTTATCATCATAACTATTTTTATTGTGTTACCTACCCTTGCTCAGGGATGGGAATGGGGGCGAAGTGATAGACATGGTATTAGTGAGGGGCTATGTGCGGCAACAGATAAATGGGGCAATGTTTACGGGGCAGGGTATACGTTTGCCAATGACACCATGGTATTTGGCATGGATACTCTGCTTGCTGAAATGTTTCTGATTAAATACGACTCGCTAGGCAATTATTTATGGGGTACTGGAGCTAGTACCGCTGCCCCCATAAGTATTGCCACAGACCCATGGGGCAATGTGTATATCCTGGCATTGAATGATAACTACGCTGTTGGAATCGGTGATACCCTACTGGAAAATACAGGGGTGCCCGATACTCTTTCTCAGTATTTCCTGGCTAAGTTTGCTCCCGATGGCCATTTCCTATGGGCTACTAATGTTGGCGATGTAAAAATGAGACGAGATTTTTTACAGACCAATTTTGGTCATTACATATACTATAACAATCTTGGCGCAATGGCCATTGATAATAAGGGAAGCGTATACATAACCTGCAACTATAATAACAATCCCACTATTGGTACATTTCATTTAAATAATCTTGGGGGCACTGATATTTTTCTAGCCAAATTCGACACATTGGGTAATGTCATTTGGGCGCAGGGAATTTCTGGTAGCGACAAGGATTTAGCTATGGGGCTTTCGATAACACCAGATAAACATATTTACCTAACAGGTGAAACCAAATCATCTAACCTTAGTTTTAATGGAGGGGATGTGATAGATGGTAGTGATGCCGCTTCGGGTGACTTACATACTTTTATTGCCCGTTTCGACCTGGACGGGCATGAGATATGGGTAAGGCATAGTGATGTATCTTTTAGTGTTTCGGTACAACACTGCGCAGCTGATAATGCAGGGAGTATCTATATATCTGGAATTCTTGGTGTATTGGCTTTTGGTAATGATACAGCTTACTGCCCAATTGGTGCATTTGTAGGTGGCTTTTTACTAAAATTAGATAGTAGTGGTAAGGTAGCATGGCTTAAAAACATAATGAGCGATAGCAATGTGATGGCATTTGGTATTACCACCGACCCTTGTAATAATGTGTGGGTAAATGGCTTTCATAGTGGCGACCTTTTCCTGGATAGCTACCATCTGGTTATGGATTCAATACATGCTGACAACCTGTTTCTAATAGGTTACACTTCGGCGGGGCATCTAATTGAGGCCACAAGCATCGCATCCGGCGGGGATGATTTTTGCGATATGGTCTGCGATTATAAAGGGAATATTTTTCTTTGTGGAGATGTTGCTGCCCCGGTTTACCTGCCTTGTGGCGACTCTTTAATACCAACCTATGAAAATGTATTTATTGCCAAATACAGGCATAAGTTGGGTATTGACACAATGGACCTGCATCAGGTGGTTTGCCTAGGAGATAGTTTATTACTTAAGGCTCCATCAGGTTTCGACACCTACCTTTGGAATACAGGGGCTACCAGTGATCGCCTAATGGTGCACAATGCAGGCACAGATATTGTAGTCGGCCATGGCCTTTGCATTTATCTGGCTGATACTTTCAAGGTGATTAATAACCCTCCATCCGATTCATCATCAATGCTATCTGATTCTTTTCTTTGCACCAATTCAAGCCTTTTATTACAATCGAGTACCGGCTTTACCAATTATTATTGGAATACATCAAATACTGATACAGTATTACCTATAGGCGATACCGGCATTTACTGGGTGCTGTGTAAATCAGGGAAGGGATGTGATGCATTGGTACATATAGACAGTTTCAAGATAAAGGATGGATCAAAGAACCTGCATTTTTCTCTGGCACCTGATACTGTTGCCTGTGCTGCATTTTACTATTACTTGCCCAATAATGGGGTAAGTTATATCTGGCAGGATAGTTCAACTGCCAATACGTTTTTAGTGGCGCAATCAGGTGTCTATTCCTTTATAGCATCTCAATATGGTTGTACTTTTAGGGATAGCTTATCAGTAATTATTCCTGTTGCTACGATATCACCTGCTGATACCATGGCCTGTGTTGAAGAGTTTACTCAAATAAAACTACAAGTACATTCGCCCAATGCCTGGCAATATACCTGGAATACAGGAAACACCGGCAATGAACAAGCGGTAACTAATGCCGGCACCTACTTTGTAGTAAGAACCTTTTCTGTATGCGTGGCTACTGATACTTTCAGGGTAAGGACTGAGGCATGTGGTATAATAGTGCATGATGCTATAACCCCCAATGGTGATGGGATAAATGATACATGGGTGGTGGAAGGCATAGATAAATTCCCTAAAAATAGTGTGCAAGTATTTGACAAATGGGGTAATTCCCTTTATCAGAAAAGCAACTATAATAATGACTGGTTTGGAAGGCAAAGCAATGGTGAGTCTGTGCCTGATGGCACTTATTATTACGTGGTGAAGCTGAATGCCTTAAAACTATCAGAGGGTGAACATGATATTTTTACAGGGGCATTATTGGTAAAGAGATAAGAAATAATAAGGTGATTTCTTATCTCATAAAAGGCTATCCCCATGGTGTGCATTTCGTGTTTACTTTTCAGGGGGCCAGGTTTGGTGCTATTTCGGTTTAACTATTTATATTTGGCAATCCTATGTCCAATAACGAAATAAGCGCATTGTTGAGATTAATTGACGACCCCGATAATGAGGTCTATGACACTGTTGCCAATAAGCTAATGGATTATGGAAAGGAAATAATCCCAAAGTTGGAGCAACTGTGGGAGCATACGATTGATGAATCAATACAGAGCCGCATTGAGTTACTCATACACAGGGTACATTTCAATGAGCTACAACAGGATTTCCTTAATTGGAGCAAAGCCGAAAACCCAGACCTATTGAAAGGTGCTATATTAATAGCCCGTTACCAGTATCCCGACCTAAGCCTTGCCTATATCCTTACCCAGTTTGAGCACATGCGCCGCAATATTTGGATGGAGCTCAATAATTACCTTACCCCCCTGGAGCAAGCAAATGTGATCAATAGCATACTTTATAATTATTACAAGCTCAACGGGCATGAATTGACCGAGCGTGAGCCAAAACACTTCTGCCTAAACCAGATGCTGGAAAGCAGGCAAGGTAACTCCTACAGTATAGGTATATTATATCTGGCTCTGTGCGATGTGTTGGATATACCGATTTTCGCTGTTGATGTGCCTCGTCAATTCATCTTCGCCTATATCGATACGCTTCATAGTTTCTTCAGCCTTGAATCGGAGGGAATAAATCAGGTAAAATTTTATATCGACCCTATAAGTGGGATGATATATACCCATAAGGATGTAGAAACCTACCTGAAGAAGATTAATGTAAAAGGAACGGAGTTATTTTATGCCCCCATTCTTTCCAAGCGCATTATCTATAAAATGCTGGAAGAGTTAGCACTTTGTTACAGATATAAACGTGACGAGGAAAAGGCTGATGAAATACAGCTACTCATGCAATTGATGGTTGCTAATGAGCCACAATAAAAATGGGTTACCTGATTATGAAACCAGGCAACCCATTTAAGTATATTATCTCTCCGACTACATATCCCAGAACTCGGTACCGTTTTTGTCTATATAGCCTAGTTCGCCATCTATTTCCACCATTGCAAGGCCACCTGCGAAGTCGTCAACTTCTTCTTCGTATTGGCATGGTATTACTATTTTTCCGGTCTTATCAATAAAGCCCCACAAATCATCTATACATACCGCAGCAAGACCCTCTGAAAAATCTTTAGCCCATTCGAATTGGTGAGGGATAACCAGTTTACCACTCTCGTCTTCATAACCGAATTGGTCATCATCATTCAATACCAATGCAAGACCATCAAAGTATACAGTTTCAGGAGCAGGCACTTCATTACCTGTCATATCTATGCAAAACTCTTCATCACCCTTAGCTACAAAGGCAATGCCATTATGAAAAGGTGTAACCAGGTCTAATTTAAGCGGAACTACTATCTTGCCAGTCTTATCAATAAAACCGTACTTATCTTTTTTAGCTGCTATAGCTATACCATCAATAAAATCTTCGGCATCATCAAAAGTCATCGCTATAACCTCTTTCCCTGTTATATCTATATAACCGTACTTATTCTTCTTTTCAACTACGGCATATCCTTCTTTGAACATGCCGCAATAGTCCCATTTTGCCGGGATGATAACCTTGCCTGTAGCATCTAAATAACCGCATTTTTCGTGCTGCATAAACGCTGCCAAACCCTCTGAAAATGGGTTGCAGTTCTCATATTTTGCTGAGATTACAATGGTCTTGTCTTGCTTGCAAAATCCCCAATTGTCTCCCCTGCGGAAAGGTATCAATAACTCACCATTGGTTGAATTTGATTGCTCCGGATTGCCACCCAGAGGTATAATACGTGCACTTGTATCGCTCATAAAAATGTTTTTGATTGTTATTATTCGCCCTGCAAAAGTACTTAGCCTGCCTTATCCAAAACATTATTATTTGGTAATGTTTTGGAAATATTGGTAAGCTGGGCTCATTAATTTATCGGATATATTTGGTTTCAAATTCTAGTGTAGAAGTTATTTCAGCCATTACTCCTTTAGGAAAAATACCAAAAAGGGTACTACCGCTGCCACTCATAGATGCATAGATAGCTCCCTGTGCATAAAGCTGCGATTTGATTGCTGCCAAAGCAGGATGCTGGCCGAAAACCGGAGCCTCAAAATCATTCGAAATTGTATCTTTCCATTGATCTATAGGTAGGGATAGAATTTGCCTCAAATTATAGGGTGCAGGGCGGGGTGTGATTAATCCAAATGCCTTGCCTGTGGATACATGTACTTTTGGGCAAACCAATTGAAGACTATAAGCTGATAAAGAGATTTCTACCGGTGACATTTGTTCGCCACGGCCAGTGGCAAACTGGGGTGCATTCAAAATGAAAAATGGGCAATCGCTACCCAATTTTAAAGCCAAAGGAATCAATTCGTTAGCAGAAAGACCTAGTTGGCAATACTCATTGAGCAAGCGCAGCATAAATGCCCCATCTGCCGACCCACCACCCATTCCCGCACCCATAGGGATAGCCTTGTGCAAGTAAATATCCAGAGTAGGTACTTTGGCAGGGAACAAGTCGTGCAATAATTGCCATGCTTTAAGTACCAAATTATCTGCCTGGTTACCAGCTACTTCCAGTCCGCTCATGTACAAGGTTGTGACCTGGGCAGGAACTACCTCTAGTGCATCTTTTAATCCTACAGGATAAAATACGGTTTCAAGGTCGTGATACCCATCATTACGTTTACGGGTGATGTAGAGACCTAGATTTATTTTGCAATTGGGGAAGGAGACCATTTTTTCAGTAGAAAGTATTTAGTAGAAAGTAGAAAGACAAAAGTAGTTAGTAGAAAGTAGAAAGACAAAAGTAGAAAGACAGGTTTTGGATAGAGCTTAGGCTTATATGGAACATGGAGTTTTGTATTCCAATTCCTCACCAATTTCAAAAGTTTAGATGAGTTTGTCTTTTGACTTGAAATTAAGTGTATTTTTGAAATCGCATAGCAGCAACATGAAAGAAGTTATCAGGCTGAACGACATCCGCAAAAGTTATTATCTGGGTAAGCAGGAACTGCCTGTTCTTAAGGGCATTAATCTGCTCATCAGCAGTAATGAATATGTGGCGCTTATGGGGCCTTCAGGGTCGGGAAAATCAACCCTGATGAATATTCTGGGCTGCCTTGACTCGCCAACAGGTGGCACCTATGTTCTTAACGGTAAGAATGTAAGTAATATGGCCGATGACCAGCTTGCTGATGTAAGAAATGTGGAGATTGGCTTTGTTTTCCAGCAATTCAATCTGTTACCAAGGTTAACTGCCTGGGAAAATGTGGCACTACCCCTCATATATGCAGGTGCGGGCAAAAAGGAAAGGGAAGAAAGAGCCATGGCTATGCTGCAAAAAGTGGGCCTTGGCGACCGTGCCCATCACAAACCCAATGAGCTTTCGGGTGGACAAAGCCAGCGTGTGGCCGTGGCTAGGGCATTGATTAATAATCCATCCCTATTGCTTGCCGATGAACCTACCGGAAACCTTGACAGTAAGACCTCTATTGAAATAATGGAATTGTTTGGCAAGATTCATGAGCAGGGCAATACTGTAGTTTTGGTGACCCATGAAGAGGATATTGCCCGGTATACACACAGGGTGATAAGGATAAGGGATGGACATGTGGAAACCGATACTAATCAAAATCCGATGCTTGCAAATAGCCATTAATAAAGATAGGTAGATAAGTATTGTGGAATGAGCTTTTTTGAATCGATTAAGCGTTTGCCTGTGTTGATTTTGAACCATTTGTGCGAGAATTTTGGCTAAAGCCAATTTAAATTTAGTCCTTTTCCCCGGCCTAAAGGCCGGGGCTACTCATAGCAAGTATTGACAAACAATCATTGGTTTACGACAACTAATACATTTACATTCGTTTAGAAAACTGTTTTACTATCAACTTCTCCTATCTCAATTTTTCATTTTCAAATGCATCTGTTTTACATAATACTTGTGACCTGAATATTGTTTTCACTAAATCTATCATGATTATCTATTTTCCAATTTCGTCTTTCTACTTTATACTTTCTACTTTCGACTAAAATGCTGTTTTAACTTTTACTTTTTAACTTTTGACTTTAAAAAATGTTCAAAATATATACAAAAACCGGAGATACAGGTAGTACCAGCCTTATAGGTGGACTAAGGGTATATAAAAACCATATCAGGATTGAGAGTTATGGCACTGTAGATGAGCTTAACTCCTATATAGGCATGGTGAATGACCTGGCTAAAAATGAAGAAATAAGCAATCAACTACGAGAAATTCAGGACAGGCTGTTTACCATAGGTTCGGAACTGGCTACAGACCCTGGTAAGGATGTAAAAATGAAATTGCCCGACCTACATGATACCGATATTACCTGGCTTGAAGAGCGCATAGATGAGATGAATGAACATCTGCCCGAAATGCGGTCTTTCATATTGCCGGGAGGCAATATTGCATCTTCTACCTGCCATGTGGCCCGTTGTGTGTGCCGCAGGGCCGAGCGCTTGTGTGTAGCCATGCATGAAACAGGGGAATTTGTTCAGCCTTTAATTATACCCTATCTAAATCGCCTGTCTGATTATCTGTTTGTATTGTGCAGGTATATTAGCCATATTAATAAGGCTGACGAGATACCATGGAGGGCAAGGGTGAAATAAGCAGTGGGATAATCAAATATATCTATACCCCATTTCCACAATCACGTTGATTTCGGCTAAAGCCAAATTAAAATTAATTATATTCTCCAGCCTAAAGGCCGGGGCTACTTATTTTAAGCCTTAATCCAGGCAAAAAGGAAGTGGGGAATATAGTTAATGTATACAGTATGCCATATAAAACCCCACTGGAATGGTACATTCAGTCACAAACACTTTATATTGTGACCCGAATTGTAATGAGGTATTTCTATTTATTATTGCTACTTATTTGTTGTACAGATGCCATGGGACAAACTACCAGGCGTCTGCCATCTAAGTATTACCAAAGCCAGGATTTAAGCCCCCTGGTAAATGTGTTAAGAATAGTGATTGAGGGTAACAAAGTGACCCGTACCAGTGTGATACTTAGGGAATTGACTATACACGAGGGAGATAAAGTAGCCTTCGACTCAACAGATTTTATAAAAGAGGCCAATAAACTACGATTACTGAATCTTCAACTTTTTAATGAGGTTATTCAGCATGTGGAGCGCAGGGATAATGATATTATCTGGCATATAGAGCTAAAGGAGCGGTGGTATTATATACCTACTGCCATCCTTCAGTTTGCCGATAGAAACCTTAATACATGGTGGGTAAAACAAAACCATGATCTGAGGCGGGCTAGTGCTGGTTTTACATTGACCGATAAAAATTTCAGGGGCAACCTTGAGACCCTGGCTGTAACTCTAGAGGCTGGCTATACCCAGAAGCTAGGCATCAACTATACCCGCCCCTATGTGAATAATAACCAAACCAGCGGGCTTGGTCTGTCGGCAAGTATTACCCAAAGCAGGCAAACCTATTTCAATACCGATTCAGACAGACTGGTTTATGTGGGTGTTTATACAGGTCCGGTAATCTTTAGGCAATTAGATGCCGGAATCAGTTATCTGTACCGACCAGCCTATAAGTCGAGGCATATAGTACAGGCTATGTATCGGGATTACCATGTGGGTGATACCGTGGTGAAACTGAATAATGACTTCTTTAGCAAGGCAAGCACTAATGCGCAACTATTAGAATTATCCTACCGGTTTGAATACAATGGGGTAGATAACTGGAGCTATTCATTAAAGGGTGTTAAGGTAGTATCCAATGCAGTAGCAAGGATGGGATTAATAGGTATCCAATCGCAGTTTTATGAACAATTGGAGGCTGGAATCTTTAATAAAATCACTAATAAATTATATAGCTCAGTGGTTTTCAGGGGTAGGTTATCGTCTGCCAATATCCCCTACTTCTTCAGGGGGGGACTCGGTACTAATACCGACTACGTGAGGGGGTATGAATATTATGTTACAGATGGCGACCATTACGGTCTTTTGCGCCTGGACTTGAAACGGGAAATATTCAAAACTACCTGGCATTTCCCAATAAAGTATTTTACGGCTATGCCATTGCATATCTACCCAAAGGTATTTGCGGATGCTGGCTATATCAACAATCCTGCACGCTGGCATACTACTACAGGGAACAGATTGATGTATAGTTATGGTGCAGGTATAGACATTGTTACCTTCTACGACGTGAAATTGCGACTTGAAATGACCCAAAACGACCTGGGTCAAACAGGGCTATTCATCCATTTCAATAGTGAATAACCCTGTTCGAATATTATTTTTATTATAATAATTTATCCTTTCCACTAAAACCCATAGCTATCTACCAAATACTATTTACTTTTGGCTATTAAAGCACTTAGCACTGTTTTACTGAGCTTCGTCTTTCGACTTTATACTTTCGACTTTATACTTCATAAAAAATGCTAATCGCACTTTATAACCGGACTTTTGATGTACAGGATGTACCAATCATCCTGCATATTCTTAAATTACTTGACCAACATAAACTGAACCTTGTTTTTTATAAAGAATTCTATGAGCGGCTTTGCCCCTATGTAGCATTCCCTACCCCACCAAAGGTGTTTACAGGTAAGAAAGACCTGCCACCACATACCGATATGTTTTTCACCCTGGGTGGAGATGGAACCATGCTGGATGCGGTGTGCTTCGTGGGCAATTCTAATATACCGCTGATAGGTGTTAACCTGGGCAGATTGGGTTTTTTGGCTGCTATACCCGAGGAAGAAGTGGAGGGAGCAATATTATCGCTGGTGAGGGGTAGTTATACCCTTGAGAAAAGATCGCTGGTACATCTTGACTCAAGTGTACCATTGTTTGATGGTGCACCGTTTGCATTGAATGAGTTTACTATCCACAGGCAGGACACCTCATCAATGATTAAAATACATACCTACCTTAATGGGGAATTCCTGAATACTTATTGGGCCGACGGGTTGATCGTTTCTACTCCTACAGGTTCTACGGGTTATTCATTAAGTTGTGGTGGCCCGGTTGTTTTTCCACAAACATCAAGCTTTGTAATAACCCCGGTTGCTCCCCACAACCTGAATACCCGACCAATAGTAGTACCTGATAATAATGTTATCTCCTTTGAGATTGAGGGCCGGAGTGAATCGTTTTTATGTACCCTCGATGCCCGTACCGAAATTATTAAAAACAATGTGCAGCTTGCCGTGAAGCGTGAAAGTTTCCAGGTGTCGCTGGTAAGGCCAGACGAGCATAATTTCCTGAAGACCCTGAGGCAGAAATTGTATTGGGGGATAGATAAGAGGAATTAGGTGGGTGATATTTAGTGGCTCAATTTTGTCGTTGGCCAAGTATTTTCCAAATATAGATTATTCCCCTTTCGTTTCCCAGGGCGATGCCCTGGGCTAGGGGATTTTGCCCCTTCAGGGCGGCAACACACGCACAAAATCCACATTTTGGATTTTGTGTTTTATACCAATAAATCCCCGATTTCGGGTAGAATACCTAACTTCGCAGTTCAATCAGCAAATTTTCATGATGAAAAATAGTCTCCTGGCCGTATTGGCAATTATCCTCTTAGGTTCATGTGCCAAATCACGAATTAAGGAACATATAGATTGGGCTAAGTTCTACCAGGATAAGGGAATTAAGGATGCCTGCTTTATAATGCGTGACAATAACCATGAGTCTATCCATTATTATAACCTGGACCGTTGTAGCAAGCGTTTCCTGCCAGCTTCTACTTTTAAAGTATTTAATTCATTAGTTGCGCTTGAAACTGCTGTGGCACCTGATGACCAACTGGTAATAAAATGGGATAGCCAGGTAAGAAGGCCTGAATGGGACAAGGATATGAGTATGCGTGAGGCCCTAAAGGTGAGCTGCGTACCCTATTACAAAGAAATAGCCCGCAGGATTGGCCCGGCCAAAATGCAGCATTTCCTTGATACTATGAAGTATGGCAATATGAAAATAGAAGGCCGTATTGACGAATTCTGGCTGAATAATACCCTACAGATAAGTCCTGATGAGGAAATGGGCTTTTTGAAAAAGATGTATTTTGCTGAACTCCCAATTAGTGAGCGCAGCCAGCGCATAGTAAAAACCATGATGCTGCAGGAGGAAACCCCCGACTATAATCTATATTACAAAACAGGTACTGGTTTTTCGGGTGACAAATGTATCTATTGGGTGGTGGGTTTTGCAGAGCGTATTGAGCATGTGAAGGAGAATAAGGAATCGATGAATAAGAGCGATTTCAGGTATTACCCTTATTTCTTTGCACAGAATTTCGAGGTGCCGGTAGCAGATACAAGCAAAGATTGGTTTAAGGTGAGGATAGAATTATTGAAGGATGTATTGAAAGATTACGGGGCAATACAGAAATCAGCGAAGTAGGGTATTGTGGGGATTAGTATTTGAATATTAATAACCTAATCCCAATTAATTCGCATTATCCAATTAAACAACGAAAAATAATGTCACCCCTTCAGGGTTCTGAAAGGGTGGCAAATTCAATTCTATAATAATATCAACCCTTCGGGTTTTTCCATTTCTCTTGTATATTGAAATTGGTTTGCAAAGCTGATATTATACAAGTCATGAGCACTTACAGTTCTTATTTCCAACCCCCAATTAATTCACTATTAAATAGTAGCGGGTTTAACGGATTATGTCTATTTTGGGGCGATTTTATATTTTCCCAAACAGACATAAATACGTAACATGGAATTTTCTGCCAGGCAGATAGCCGGAATTTTGAACGGACAAATAGAAGGAGATACCGAAGCTAAAATATCTAAACTATCTAAGATTGAAGAAGGCGAGCCTGGCTCCATATCTTTCCTGGCCAATCCATTATACACCCACTACCTCTATACTACCAAAGCTACCCTGGTGATTATAGCCAAGGACTATGTACTCACCGGCCCGGTTAGCACTACCCTGATAAGGGTGGATAGCCCCGGAAATGCATTTGCCAAACTGTTGGAAATGTATAACCAGGTGAAACTGAATAAATCGGGCATCTCTAAAATGGCCTTTATAGCTGATGGGGCCAAGGTGGGCGAGAATATCTATGCAGGTGAGTTTGCCGTAATAAGCGATGGTGCCAAAATAGGCAATAATGTGAAAATATACCCACAGGTTTATGTGGGAGAAAACGTAATAGTAGGCGATAATACCACCCTGTTTGCAGGAGTTAAGCTTTATTCAGATACCATAATTGGGAAGAATTGCATCATCCATTCGGGAACGGTGATAGGGAGTGATGGTTTTCGATTTGCACCTGAAAACGAGGAAGGCAACCGTAAAATACCCCAGATAGGCAATGTAATAATAGAAGACGATGTGGAGATTGGTGCTAATTGCGCTATCGACAGGGCCACTCTGGGCAGCACTATATTGCGTAAGGGTGTGAAATTCGACAACCTGGTACATATAGCCCATAATGTGGAAATAGGCGAAAACAGCTACCTGGCAGCATGCAATGTGGTAGCCGGCAGCACCAAAATAGGCAAGAACTGCATGTTTAGCGGACAAGTGGGCATAGTAGGTCATTTGCAGATAGCTGATAATACCATCATTACCGCACAGTCGGGAATATCAAAAAGCATCACCAAAAAGGGTGAGGTATATATGGGTTCACCTGCATTCGAGGCTGGCAAGTACCGCAAAGCCTATATCCATTTCCGCAATCTTGATGCCCTTGTGCAAAGGGTGGATAAACTGGAAAAGGGGAATAAGGGGTAAGGAAGCTTAATTATTTCATAAAGTTTGGTTCGGCGTAAGTCTCCGACTACGTCGTGGAGGATGCAATTCTCCCGAATTGCGAAGTATAATACCTAATGCGTTTACGTCAGTCGGGAGACTGACTGCCACCGGGACGTAGTCTGAAGACTAACGCCCAACCGAGTTTTTATATGTGTTTTGTTTCGCAAGCGAGACGCTTGCTGGAAACCAGACCAAGCATAAAGCTTGGACTAGTGGAGAGGTATATATGGGTTCACCTGCATTCGAGGCTGGCAAGTACCGCAAAGCCTATAT
>CANGSR010000004.1 GCA_947456055.1 Chitinophagaceae bacterium | reverse complement strand
TACTGAATTACCTAAGCCTACTGCAACACCCGTGCCACCTAAGCAATAAGCACCACCGCCTGTTACAGCAAATGCTGTAGGTAATGCATTTACAGTTACTGTAGCACTACCTGTCATTGTATTGGTACAAAGTGTAGTAGCATTGGTAGCTACTATTGTATATACACCAGCAATGGTTTGTAAACCATAATCTAATGCAGCACCTGTACCTGGAACAGTAGAACCTACCGGAACACCACCCCTGAATAACTGATAATTGAAACCAATGTCAGAATTTGAAAGACCAACGCTAACACCAGTACCGCCTGTGCAATAAGCACCGCCACCTGTTACTGAATATAAAGTAGGTAATGCGTTTATTGATACAGTTACGCTACCCGTCATATTATTAGTACATGAAGTAGTAGCATTTGTAGCTACTATAGTATATGTACCGGCAATTGTTTGAAGACCGAAGTTGAATGAAGCGCCTGTACCTGCAACTGGTGCACCTACAGCAACGCCACCCCTGAATAATTGATAGTTGATACCAGCAGCTGAACCACTGATACCTACGTTAACACCAGTACCACCTGAACAATAAGCACCACCACCAGTTACAGTGAACAAACCTGGTAAAGCATTTACTGTTACTGTAGCACTACCTGTCATAGTAGCAGTACAACCTGTAAGACCGTTTGTAGCTACTACAGTATAAACACCGGCAGTTGTTTGCAAGCCAAACGAAAGTGCAGAGTTTGTACCCGCAACTGTTCCACCTACCGGTGAACCACCTACAAATAATTGGTAGTTGAAACCTAAAGCTGATGATGATAAACCAACTGCAACGCCGGTACCACCTGAGCAATAAGCACCACCGCCGGTAACGCTAAAAGCTACTGGAGCCGCATTAACTGTTACCACTGAACTACTACCCATTGTGCTGGTACAACCCGTTGAAGCATTGGTAGCTATTACTGTATATGTACCTCCTGTTGTCTGGAAGCCAAAGGATATAGCAGCACCAGTACCTGCAACAGCAGAACCTGTTGGCACACCACCTACAAATAATTGATAGTTAACTCCAGCTGTAGAGCCAGAAAGACCAACCACAACACCAGTACCACCTGAGCAATAAGTACCACCACCTGTAACTGTGAATATTGCAGGAACAGCATTGGTAAAGATGGTAACACTGCTTGTCATATTATTGGTACATCCAGTAGTTGCATTGATGCCCACTACCGTGTAAGTACCTATTGCAGTTTGTAAACCGAAACTGATTGCAGCACCAGTACCTGGAACTAATGAACCAGTGGCAACACCACCTACATATAATTGATAATTGATTCCAGAAGTAGAACCGGATAAGCCAACTACTGTACCTGCACCACCAGCGCAATAACCACCACCACCAGTTACGGTAAAGGCAGTTGGTAATGTATTTACTGTAACTACACCGCTACCACTCATAACTACTGAGCAACCGCTAACAGCATTGGCAGCAGAAACTGTATAAGTACCAGCAGTAGTCTGGAAACCAAAATCCAAGAAACTACCTGTACCTGCTAAAACAATACCTGTAGAAACACCACCTCTTAATAAGGTATAGTTTACACCTACCTGGGAATTGCTCAAATTAATATCTATACCAGTACCGCCAGCGCAATAGCTACCAGTACCTGTTACTGTATAAACTGTAGGAATAGGATTGATTGTTACTGTAACACTTCCTTCATTACCCCAGCAACCTGCTGCTGATTGTGCCCTAAAATAATAAGTACCCGAAGAAGCTATTATCTGGCTAGCAGATGGAGTAGCTGTAGAAGTTCCGCCTGATGTTGTACCCTGGAAATAAATAGTACCACTTCCGCCGTTTGCTGCAGTAATAGTTGTGCTTCCGCAGAAAGTACCACCACCACTTGCAACTACTGTAGTTGGTAAAGCATTGATGGTAACATTTGCGCTACCCTCTGTGCCCCAGCAACCTGCTGCCGATTGTGCCCTGAAATAATAAGTACCAGTTGATGCGACTGTTTGTGAAACTGAAGGAGTAGCAGTAGATGTACCGCCTGTAGTATTGCCCTGGAAATAAATAGTACCACTACCACCATTAGCAGCAGTTATTGTTGTGTTTCCGCAGAAAATACCAGCACCACTTGCAGTAACTGCTGTAGGTAAAGCATTGATGGTAACTGTAACGCTACCCTCTGTACCCCAGCAACCTGCTGCTGACTGAGCCCTGAAATAATAGGTACCTGAAGAAGAAACTGTTTGTGAAGAAGATGCGATTGCAGTAGATGTACCACCTGATGTTGTACCCTGGAAATATATGGTACCACTACCACCATTTGCAGCAGTAATAGTTGTGCTTCCGCAGAAAGTACCGCTCCCGCTTGCTGTAACGGCTGTTGGTAAAGCATTTACTGACATTGTTGTAGTACTAGAGCTAACACTTGCGGGTGCAGCGCAACCAGTTGGTATCATAGTACAAACTACTGTATTACCATTTGCTAGTGTACTGCTGGTAAATGTAGAACCACTCGCCACCAAAGAACCATTTACAAACCACTGATAAGCAGGTGTACCGCCATTAATAGGAGTAGGAGTAAATGTGACGCTAGTACCTGAACAAATAGCACCTGAAGGAACAGCTGCTATACTTACTGATGGAGTTAATGCTGTAAGCAATGAGGCATCACCAAAATTTGTACCTGAAAACCCCGTTGTAATACCAGCAACGTTTGAAGATGATTGCGCATAAACATATCCTGATGCGGCAGAAGTGCTAGTAGCTTGTAATTGTAAGCCAGAAATTGTAATCGCATCTGCAAGTGTAGTACCACCTGATGTAATATTAATAATAAAGGTAGTAGCAGTGATACCGCCGCTTGCAATAGCAGAGATATTACCACCTGCTGAAAATGATAGAACAGGTGATGAACCTGAATTAAACTGCCAACCCGTAGGTGGATGCAGCACAATTTGGTCGGCACCGGTAACGAAATCGGCATTATTACCTTCTGTTACTGTTATTGTACCCAATGTAGTAAAGCCAGGAGCAATACCGGTAGACGCTGAATTACTACAAATACTGAGACCACCTGAACCCGGTGTAACAATCACAGCTCCAAAACCAGTATAGCCCATGAAGCAAAGAAGTAGGGCTAAAATAAATCTTTGCATGGTTTTGGAATGACTGTTATTACTGGCAATAATACCAATCACTGATAGTAAAGAAAGTTTTCTCATGAGCTAAATCTTGTTTGAAGAAATAATTTTTCTAAAATTCAGGGTAAACATACTAAAAAATGACTTCTTAACAAAAAATAACCACATGATTTTAAAAGAAACAAACATAAATCAGGTCATAAATCCCAAATAATAAGGCTAAAAGCGGCTTAACACCTACCATTTTATCCTGATACCGAAATTTTTCTTCATGCCCAATATAGATAAATTACACATGCAAATTAACCATAAAATATTTTAGTCATCCAACAGGGATTATCCCAAAAGCAAAACGAACTTTTGCCAGTGTAGGACAAAAGTTCGTTTCATTATTTCTTATAAATAAAATATGACTATCCGGGTAAGCGGGCGATATAACCAGCCATTTCCTTTATCTGGTCTACCACCTGTTTATTGGTAGGTTTACATGCCTTAGCCTTATTAAAATATATTTTAGAATTCCTAAAATCCCTTCTCTGTATGCAAATACCAGAAAGCTGCAAGTAGGCAGTTGCCTCATTATCCTTATCAGGCAGGCCTATACTGATGGCTTTTCTCAAGTGTTCATAAGCTTCTTTGGTATTACCTTTTTTCTGTGCTATGGCACCCAGTTGCAAATAAACAGTTCCTTCATATTCTTTTTCAGGTAATCCGCCTTCCAGACCCTTCCTTAGTTGTGCTTCAGCAAGGTCAAGGTCATCGCCCATTGTGGAGAAATTGGCTTGTAACATATAATAGGAAGAACGAACAGGCTTGTATAAGAAATTAGGGTATTTCACAGTAGCCAATAATTTTTTGGCACCTTCCATATCACCACTTTCCATGTACCCCTGGATAAGGGTCATAGGACCAATAAGGAAGTAGGCGGTAATCATCAAGGCAGATACCAGGAAAGGAATCCAGGCAATCCACCAGGTTACTTTAAATCCAAATAAAAATCCGAGGGCGATTAATCCAATTGCAATAGGTATGCGGTAAAGTACAAATATGCGTCTGAAATTCATAATATAATTTGGGCGGCAAATATACCGCATTTTTGGAAGAGTAAAATAGTATTTACAATTTCGTTACCCTTGATTTATATATTACTCCCATTACTGAAAGCTAGGCTTAACTGCATATAAATTTCATTTATAAAATTTAATATTGCAGTAATAATAAGTTAACCCCCAAAACTGCATTTAAAGATATTATGGTTGGAATTTGCACCCAAACAGAATATCATGACCATTCGTCCCATTTTGGCAACCATCGTTGCAGCATCATTCATCCTTAGCTCATGCAGCAAAAGCCATGTAAGCACTAATCCTGTTACCAAACAAACAGCTTGTGCTGAAGAAGTAAAAACACACAAAACTGCTGGAAGGATTAGCGGTGCAACAATGCTTGCCGCCCCTATAGCCGAAGCTAAAATTTACAAATTGCTACAAGGCTATAATAGTAGTGATGATTTCGAGGCTAGTGGTGTATATTATTTAGGTGGCTATTTTTACGTAGCCTTCGACAATAGGTATAAAATAGGCAAAATCAAGAGTACCCTACCTATTAATAGTTCTGACAATTCATTGCTGAGTACTGGTTCTGGTTCTTCTAATTTCGAAGGCATTACCTATGATAATAATGGCACACCAAATTTCTTTGTAGTAGAAGAATGCGTGCACAATGGCAGCGTGTACCAACCACGGGTAAGGGAATATGATGCATCTATGAACTACCAAAGCGACAAATGGGTGGATTACTATTTCACCTCTGCTACCAATAATAAAGCCTTTGAAGGTATAGCCTGGGTTTACCGTGGTGGGGAAGATTACCTACTGGGTCTGGTGGAAGGAACTGGAAAAATTGCTGTGGTTAAAAAGACTTCGGGACACTGGATATTAGTTGATTCCATTACCCTGCCATCGTCAGTAACATTTACAGACTATTCTGATATTTGTGTTTATGGTACAAAGGTGGCAATTACCTCGCAGGAAGATGGTCAATTATGGATAGGCACATTGAGCAGCACCTCATGGACTATTACGGGTGGAACGGCTTATGAATTTCCACATGGCAGTAGCACTGGTGTTGTAGGTGCCGGCACTTACCAACTTTATGGTAATATAGAAGGTATTTCATTTATTAGTGCGACACAAATAGTTGTAGTATCAGATAAGGCTGATGCCAGCCAACCAGCATACCAAACCTATAAGGAGCAGTCAATTCATATTTTTAATATTCCGTAGGAAAGTAAAAAGTAAAAAGTAAAAAGTAAAAAGTAAAAAGTTAAAACCTTGGGAAGTCAAAAGACAAAATTCAAAAGATAAAATTGCAGGGTTTAAATGATTTTGTATTTCGGCTTCAATAATTACGGCGACCATTTTAATTTTTGTATATAATAAAGGAAGCAGGTGAACCCTGCTTCCTTTATTATATTTATTGGGCTAGATATCCACCATCTACTGGATAATAACTACCCGTAACAAATGAAGCCTTATCGCTACTTAACCAAACCACTAGTTCAGCCACTTCATTTGGTTCACCAAGTCGGCCTATTGGGTGCATTTTTGCAAGGTATTGCTTAGTATTATCATCCATACCTGCATTAGTTAATAATGGAGTATTGATAAAACCAGGGCCTACTGAATTTATCCTGATGCCCTTAGCCGAATATTCTAAAGCCGCATTTTGGCTAGCCCCAATGACACCGTGCTTGGCAGCAACATAACCTATGGAATTGGCAAAACCTACAGATCCTAATATTGAGGCCATATTCACTATTGCCCCTTTTCCGTTGGCCAACATGGCAGGTATCTGGTATTTCATACAATAAAAAACGCTACTCAGGTTCACCGAAATTATTTTATTCCAACCCTCAATGCTCACATCGGCAGTAGGGTTGCTTTCGCCGCCTATACCAGCATTATTAAAGGCAATGTCCAGCTTACTGAAAGCTTTTAGGGTTTCACTCACCAAATGCTCACAATCATGAGGGTTGCTTACATCCGCTTTCACAAAGATGGCTTTACCACCATGACCAATAATTGTTGCCAAGGTATGATGCCCACCCCTTTCATCAATGTCTGAAACTACTACACTTGCCCCATTGGCAGCATATAAAATTGCTGTTGCCTGCCCAATTCCAGAACCACCACCTGTCACTATTGCTACCTTACCCGAAAACATCCTTTCCATATATACCTTTGGTTTAAAAACATTAAAAACTATTGTAAAGTTACATGTGATTAACCAGCAACTACGTGATGTACATCAGTAATGGGACTGAGATTGGTTTCAAATAAAAAATCCGGCATAAAGCCGGATTTTTTATTTGAATAACTTAGCCCACCTACACCACCTCAGCCGTATAAACCTTAATTTCATTATACAGTGTGTCCCTTTCCACTGGTATACGCCCTGAATTATGAATCATATCGCAAAGCTCTTCTGTGCTTAGTGATGGTTTCTGTTCTTCTGCGCCAGCCATTGAGTAAATCTTGGTGGTATCATCAATTGTACCATCAAGGTCATTTACACCAAAGGCAAGGGTGAGTTGGGCGGTCTGCCGGCCCAGCATAGGCCAGTAGGCTTTCAGGTTGCGGATATTATCCATATACAATCGGGATATGGCATACAGCCTCAGGTCTTCTACTACTGAAGTTTCTGCGATATGGCTCATATCATTATCCCCATTCCTGAATTTCAAGGGTATAAAGCAGTTAAATCCACCAGTCTTGTCCTGCAATTCACGTAGCCTCCTCATATGGTCAATACGGTGTTCGTATTTTTCCACATGGCCATAAAGCATGGTAGCATTAGAGTGCATACCAAGCTTATGTGCTGTTTCATGTATATGCAACCATCCATCGGCGTCCACCTTATCTTCACATATAATAGTCCTAACATCAGGATGGAATATCTCTGCACCACCACCTGGCAAAGATTGCAGGCCTGCTTCCTTAAGTTTCAGCATGCCTTCCTCAATTGTCAGTTTGGCTTTGCGGATCATATAGTCGAGTTCCACCGCAGTAAATCCTTTTATGTGCAGGTCCGGCCTATGGGCTTTTATCTTGCTGATTAATTCGCAGAAAAATTCCAGATTCATTTTTGGGTGTACCCCGCCTACTATATGCACCTCTGTTACAGGTTGACCATCGTACTTGCGCACTATATCCAGCATTTCTTCCATGCCTAATTCCCACCCATCATCACGATGCTTATACTGGCGTGAATAGGAACAGAAGTTGCATGTAAATACACATACATTGGTAGGTTCAATATGAAAGTTACGGTTGAAATATACCCTTCCCTGGTGTAGGTCTTGTGCAACATAATTGGCTAAAGCCCCTACAAAACCCAGTTCCCCTTTTTCAAATAGGAGCAAACCCTCTGCATCAGTTATCCGCTCACGGTTTTGTACCTTTTCTGCAATTGCAAGCAGCCCCTTATCCAAATTAGAATTCTTGATTACCTCAGATAGATTGAAAGACATTTTTTTATTAAGTCAAAAGTTAAAATTAAAAAGTCAAAAAACCGCAAACGTTGCAAATGCAAAATTTATAAGTCAAAAGTTGAAAGCCTACACGTTGCAAATTCATATCCTCAAAATTGCTCCAAAGGCCAATTCACTAAGCGTGTACATTCCCCATTTCTTTCGAAGGGGGAGGGGATGTCCTTTAATCATAACACCAATTTATAACCTATTGCAAAAGCACCTTACTTATGACGCTTCCAGATGCAAAGTTACACCTAAGGAAGTAAATACCCTTACTGAATCCTGATAAGTCTATAGAATAATAGTTTTCTTGCTGGCCTGGGGTGGGTGTTTGCCTTATCTCCTGGCCAATTGCATTGTAAAGCTCTAGTTTTTGAATCTTTTGTGATGATGAAACACAAATGAGACCTGTGGTAGGGTTTGGTGATATAATAAAATTAAAGTCTCCTTTTACACCTGCAATACCAGTATTGGCAGGATATTGTAATAATTCGGGATGCTGGGTTAAGGAATAGCTTTGCCCACCCGGCAAAACCATTGAGGCCATCACAGCCGCCTGCATGGGTGTAAACAGATGCATACCACTATCATCGGTATAATCCATGAAATCAAGGCAGGCATAGCCAATAGGCTGCATATTTACCGTCATACTATCTTTGCAAACATCGTTGATTGTACCACCCGATATCGAATAAACAGGGTTTCCTGCTGTAGAATTACCCTGTGGAGGGGTGTCGGCAATGCCATCGTCCCTTTTCAGGGCAGTCCATGGGCATTCATCAAAGCCATCATCACCCCAAGTATGCCATATCTCAAAATAATGCCCCATTTCATGGGTAAGTGTTCTTCCTAACCTGAAACTATGTCCGTAGGGGAAAAACAATGTATTGCCAGTATCCTGGCATCCAAGAGCGGGGTAATAAATACTTATACCTTCCTGGTTGCGGGTAGTTGCAGTGGTAAACGATTTGGCATAGGTCAGCCCCAGGTAACCTGAGGCATCAGCAAAATTATAGCACCAAACATTTATATACTTACTTATGTCCCAGGCACTAAGCCCTCCTGTAGAATCGTATTTTGCCTCACCATAATTCCCACCCGAACCGGCATTAAAACCACCGGGCAAATCGGGAATAATTTTCAATTCATATCCCGGGCTATTCCAGCCCATGGGTGAGGTATGCGCTAACCCAAAGTGGATACCTGCATTGCCGTAAAGTGGTTTCCATAAATCAGGAATCACTAGGGAATCAGGATTTTGCCGGTTGTAGTCCCTGTTTAAAACTGCTATTTGTGAATCAACCCTCATCTGTATACCATCCATACCGCCCATACGGGCCAATTGGGCATTGGTAACCATAATATGAAAGATAACCGGTATGGTGGGTATGGTGGTAGACTTATGTTCGCCACCTGAATTATGCTGTTGCAGATATTGATCAGCAATGGATTGTAGGGAAATACGTTGATTTTCAAATTTTTGAATCCATGAAGCGTCCTGTGCAATCATGGCATTCCGTTCATCTGCAATACCACATTTCCTTTGTGCCAATGCACCAAAAAACCACAATAGTAGCAAACAAGATATCAGGCTCTTCTTCATAGACTTATAGAAAATAGTATACGATTACGAAGTTAAAGAAAATAAGGAAAAGTGGGGGAGGGAAAATGAATGGGGATGAAATTGATTTTTTAGAATCAAAGTTCCTAATAAAAAACTCGCTTAATTGCATGAAATAGCTATTCATTTCCTTATCATTACTACCTGCCTGCATACGACAATATTATATTTAAATATAATATCACAAATTTTAAAAATAGTTTCCAAATTCTAAAACCAATATCAAAATATTAAAGCATCCTACCCGACGACAAAATAGGAAGCAGTATAAAAATGCATTAAATCGCAACTACTTATCTTTTGCAATTAATCAATTACCCACATCCCCTTATATTTGCACTCGGGTCGAAAGTGTCGGTTTAGGAGTAATAAATATTTGAATTTTATGCAGGTTTATAAATTTGGTGGTGCTTCTATTGCAGATGCCGGCAGAATGGCGGCGTTAATACCTATCATTAATGATGTTGACCAACCATTACTGGTTGTTCTCTCCGCACTGGGCAAAACCACCAATGCGTTGGAACGCATTGTAAACCTGGCCTGCTCGGGCGAAATTGATGATGCCCTTGATTTAGCCCAGGGTATTGAATTGAAACACCTGGATTATGCCAAAGGCTTGCTTGATGAAACTCACTATGCTATTGCCACAAAGGAACTAAAACCACACTTTGAAGAGCTAGAAAAGGCTGTTAAAAATGTAGTCAGTTCGAAATATGATTATTCTTACGACCAGATAGTATGCATAGGTGAACTGCTATCCTCACATATTTTTGCCATATACCTGCAACAATGCAATATCACCAATAGCTGGGTGGATATAAGGAATGTGATAAGAACAGATGATACCTACAGGGATGCTGTGGTAAACTGGGATTTCACAAAACTCCAGGCTGAAGCCACAATTGGCAGGAAATTAAAACAGGATAAGGTAGTGGTGGTACAGGGATTTATAGGCTCTACACAAACCGACAAATCGGTAACCCTGGGTAGGGAGGGTAGTGACTATACTGCGGCTATACTAGCCAATATGCTGAATATGGAGTCGGTCACCATCTGGAAAGATGTAAACGGGCTGCAAAATGCCGACCCTAAACTGTTTCCGAATACCGTAAAAATTGAAGCAATTACCTATAATGAGGTGATTGAAATGGCCTTCTACGGTGCGCAGATTATACACCCTAAAACCATAAAACCACTACAGAATAAAAACATTCCCCTATATGTAAAGTGCTTTCTGGATAAGGCACTTACAGGCTCGGTAATAAAAGCGGAGGTGGGTAGCACCCCTTACCCGCCAATAATTGTATTAAAAGAAAACCAGGTGTTGATACAGGTTACCACCCGAGATTTCTCATTTATTACGGAAGATAACCTAAGCAAAATTTACGGTATCTTCCACAACCTGAAAATCAAGATAAATATTATCCAAAATGCGGCTATCAGTTTTGTAGCTTGTATAGATAACAGAGAGGACAAAGTTAAGGCCCTTATACAGTCATTAAACCTCGACTACAAAGTGGCTATCAATGAGCATGTGCAATTGCTAACGATACGCCATTTTACCAATGAAGTATTTTTTGAGTTAACCAAAACGAAATCTATTCTTCTTCGACAGGAAACCCGGAAGACTATTCAGGTGGTAATGAAGTAGGTAGATTAATACTATAATTGACCGGCAAGCACATCCAACGCAAAATCCAAAATCATTTTGTGGTCGAAAGCCATGTCTGTAATGTCTTTTACATTTACCCATTCGGCATGTGCAGCATCATCCTGGCCTACCACGGTAGTTTCTGCCGCATTGGTAAAAGCATAATGTATTACAGATACGGTCCTGCCCCTTGGATCACGCCCTGGCTTACCGAAGGTGTGTAATTGGGTCATAGAAGGAACCTTGAGGCTGGTTTCTTCCTCCAGCTCTCGGATAGCTGCTGCTTCGAGATCTTCATCATCCTCAACAAACCCGCCCGGGAAGGCCCATTTGCCTATATCAGGGTAGTTTTTGCGTTTTATAAGCAGTATCTGCAATTCTTCACCCTTGCTGAACACCAGGGCATCGGCGGCTATTTTAATATTCTGTATAAGCATAAAACGTATAGATTATGGTTTAAGAATTAAGCCGGGTATAAGGATTTTCCAACAGATTATATTTGTAGACCTGCAAATTGGTAAATCTGAACATTTGCATAAAAATCAATAATGCCAGCTTAACAAAGATACAATCCGCAAGGATTATTTCTGAAGTTATGTTAATGATAAATAGGGCTGTAAATTGATTTCTTCCTGGGGGGACTACTTTTTTTGAAGCTTCCCAATCAATTATCCCAAGGCAATCTAACCAATATTGTAAGAATAATAATTGAAACAAAAAAAACCAGGTGCTAGCCTGGTTTGGGGGAATATTTTCCATGAGAAAATAAGCAAGGTTATTAAGGGGCGTTGATGGGATAGATAGGTGGGTAACGAATCAGGGTGCAATCTATTTTTACCAGCTTATTTAATCAAAAATAGTTTTCTAACGGTCGTAAAAGTTTATTAACGGTCAAAAACTACCATGTCTTCGGGGAAATACTGCTAAGGGAGTGAGAAAAATGTTAGCTATTCGGGTATCAGTATTGTTACTATAGTCCATCTGTTATTGTTTTTAGCAGCGGGTATCTCGGTGATTGTAAATGATAAGTTCATATCCTGGATTATGTTGAGCTGTTCAATACGTTTCCTGATATTTTCTAGTCCGAAAGACTCATGGCCGGCTATCTTATTTTTATTTGATGCGTCAAATCCAATGCCATTGTCCCTGACCTCTATATGCAGGATGTGTTCTTTTTCGTAGATGTTAATTTCTATACTGCCATCTTCGGATTCCATTGGCAGGATGCCGTGTTTTATGGAATTCTCTACGAGTGGTTGTATTAGAAGTGGTGGGATATTAATGTCGGTAATGTCTACATCGTCATCAATATTAATGACGTAATTAAGGTGTTCTTTAAACCGGAGTTTTTCGAGGGTTAGGTAGTTGTTCACCAAATCAATCTCTTTCTGCAGCGGTATCAGCTCTTTGGTAATGTTGTGCATGTTTTGCCTAATAAGGTCGGCAAACACCCTTAAATACTCATTAGCGGCCAGTTTATCGTTCCTGTTCACAAGACCCTGCACATTATTGAGTGTATTAAAAATAAAGTGGGGGTTCATTAGGGCATTCATGGTTTTGTATTCCGATTTCATGAATTTTATTTCGTTGTTATGTTCTTTCTCCCGTTTGTGGATTGCATTCCTGATCCGGGTCCTGACCAATAAGACAACCATACTTACAGAAATAACAATACATACTAATAAAAACCACCACATAGCCCACCAGGGTCTTAAAACAACAAGTGTAAACTGGATGGGGGTGGAGTAATTGCTAGAAATAGTTTTGGCTCTTACTTTGATATTATAAGTACCGTAGCCCAGGTTCACCAGGCTAATTTCTTCTCCATTAAGATCGGTCCAGCTGACTAAGGCATTTTTAGAAAATGAATATTGGTATTGTACATATTTGCTATTGAAAGATAAGGCCGAAAATACTATCTGCATATTCCTAGCATCATCGTAGGGGATTTCTAAAACCTTACCAATATTAAAACTTTTATTATTTGTTTTCAGGACACCAAAATAGATTTCAGGTGGTTCTGGTTTTTGCAGTATACTTTTAATACTTATACTTGTAATATCCCCATCCTTAAAGAAGTAACAATTTGATGTGTCGGAAATTACCGATTCTGCCAAAAGGGGTATATACGGATTTTCAATAGCCGTAACTGATGCGATTTTCCCATTTCCCATTTCATTTAATGTGATTAGCCTATATAGATTATTGGTACTCACAATAAGATGGGTTCTATCGATAGGATAGAACTTATTCCAGATGCAATTTTGGAAAGGTATTGAATCTATTTTGATGTCCTTATCATAATCTTTACAAACAATCATTTGGTTTTCATGGGTATATCCTACCATATAATTGTAGTGAAGAATAAATGATTTGAAGGCTATATTCCGGAATTGTTTCTGATCAATAGGGGTATCCTGAACTATTTTATTGATAGTGTTGATAGTAGAATACCATATGTAGTTGTTTACATCCCTGCCGGAAGCATAAATCCTTAATTTAATCCTTACGTCCGTTAGAGGATGAATTAAATTATTATAGTCATCACCTGGTTTGAGGTTTCCTGCATCGAGCCTGAAAATATTTACCCTGTTTTGTTGGTATATCGTTGGTCCATCAAGGTATAGTGCTTTAATGTCGTTAAAGCTATTTGAGCTTTTAAGGCGTTTAATACTCAATTGCCTTGCTAAAATATTCTCAATGGTAATATATTCATTGTAGTAGAAGCAGTAATATTTATAGTTAGTGTCGATATAATAAGCTGGTTCTACTCCTTTTTGGTATTTCTCATTTTTAAAACCAAAATAATTGAATAATAGGGTGCTTTTGCCATTTTTGAATGTGAAGACCATATTGTCGTAGGTGATATAAAACAACTGGTTTTTAATGTTAACACTGTATTTTACCTTTTCGTTGTAGTGGTTTTTGAATAATTGTGTGCCTTTGGAGTATTTGGTGAAGATGCCGTTGCCAAGAGACCCAAACCAGTAATTACCTTTAATATCCTGATTAATACATGATATATTATTGCCTGCAAGGATATGGTTTGTATCATTTACAAAAACGCCATTATTGGTACATAGGTATATATTTCCATCAGCTAATAGTGCTCTATGCAAGTCGTAGGTGGAAGTAAAACCTGGCTTAAATCTGTGAATAATGCTATTATGTCCATTTTTAATGATACGGTCATTAAAGTAGTAATCGCTATGCTGTATCCAGATATAATTGGTAGCTAATGAATCTTCAATTATTACTGATTTGGTAACCTTGTTTTTATCGTTTAAATAGTAGGTTTTATTGCCAAATGAAATAGCAAATGAAGTGTCATTGAGTTTTTTTAAATAGAAAATACTTGCCTGTCCATTTGATGAATCAATATGATAAGTATGGGTAATGTCCTTGTTTATATTGATGAATTTCAATTGTTCGGAAAAGATGAAACTAATGCTACTATCCTTTTCCAGAAAGATATTTTTGATGAAAGATGTTTTGAAATCCATCCTGAGGTAAGGTGTATTCTGGGCAGTATGGAACATGCCATCTTTATAAAAACATAGATTGCCATTAAAAGTAGCCAGCCATAAACGGCCAAAATAATCTTCCTGGAAAAAGAATATTTCATTATCAGGCAATCCGTCGAAGGTGGTAAAAACCTCGAACCTTATGCCATTATAACGGGCGATACCTTTATCAGTAGAAACCCATAAATAGCCTTTGGTATCCTTGTAAATATCATACACGGTATTACTGGGCAAGCCATCGGCCATGGTAAAGTGTACCATGGGGTAGTCTTGACAAAAGGAGGGGAGGGGTATGGATAAGGAGATTATTAATAAGCTGAAAACTATGATAAGCCTATGCATAATAGAATTCATTGGTTTTCAGAAAATCAACCAAAAGGGGGAATCTCCTGCGACTTACAGGAAGATTGAATTCTTTAATGACCACATGGCAAAACTCATCTTTAATAATATTCTTAACGTGCCGGCAATTGATAAGGTAGGATTTGTGAATCCTATAAAACAAATCTTTTGGGAAAATCTCTTCATATTCAGCCAAAGAAGTGCTCATTATTATTTCTTTTGCATTATTGTTTTTCTGAAACAGAATTCTTGAATAGCTCCCCTGGGCCTCGATAAAATAGATATCGCTAAACTCTATTACTTCTATATGATTGCCATCTTTGAGTGTGATTCTCGAATTTTTGGCCCTATTATTTATAAGGGTACCTATATCAGTGTAAGTGCTGGCTTTAGAAGCAATTAATTTCTTTGCATTTAATCTTTCTGAAAGCTTATCAACTGCATTTTTCAATTCAACAATACTAATAGGTTTTAGAATATAGTCTATTGCATTGAGCTTGAAGGCCTTAATTGCATAATCGTCGTATGCTGTAACAAAGATTACCTCAAAATTGAATGGCGTAATGCGGCTAAGGAAATTAAAGGCATTTTCGGTAGGCATGTCAATATCAAGGAATACAGCATCTGGTTGAAACTCGTCTATTAATTTACCAGCCTGTATTGTATTATAAGCTATACCTACTATTTCTATTTGAGTGTCAATGTATTCGGTAATGATGTTTTTAAGGTTATTGCAGGCCTCCTTTTCATCATCAAGGATTATTATTTTTATCTTAGAATCGGGCATAATTTCTTTCTTTTGATGCAGACGAAGGCAATTTAAACATACACCATTAGCGCATCATAAAGATAGTATAAAATAAAACCTTCTAAAAACAATCACCAGGGAAAGAAGCTACTTTTAGTATCTTTTATTTTTTTGAGAAAGATTCTACAGTAAGCTTTAGCCCCTCTAAAAAATGGGTTGTAGGCTGGTAATTGAGCAAATTACATGCTTTAGAAATATCGGCTAATGAGTCGTGGATATCACCGTTGCGGGGTTCTTTGTAAATAGCTTCATGGTTGATATTAAGTATCTCGGTTATAGCCTTGTATAAGTAATTCACTGAGAAGTTCTTACCAACAGCCACATTGTAAACATTATTATAGGCAGCATCATTTTCGCAAAGCATCCCCTTGATATTTGCCTGTACAGCATTTTCTACAAAGGTAAAATCACGGGTCTGTTCACCATCCCCATAAATATATACCGGAGACTGGTTGAGAATACCTTTTACGAATAGCGGTATTACGGCTGCATATGGGCCGTTAGGATCCTGGCGGGAACCAAATACATTGAAGTACCTAAGACCGGCTATTTTCATGCCATATAGATTAGCAAATACCTTTGCATAAAGCTCATTAGCCATTTTACTAACTGCGTATGGAGATAACAGGTTGCCTGTTTTTTCTTCAACCTTGGGCAGTACTGGTTCATCGCCATAAACTGAAGAAGAAGAAGCATACACAAAGGTTTTTACCCCTGCATTTTTTGCAGCAGTAATCATGTTTACAAACCCGTTTACATTAACTTCATTGGTGCTTATTGGGTCTGATACAGAACGGGGCACAGATCCCAAAGCGGCTTGGTGGGAAACATAATCAATGCCATCGCAGGCTTTGAGACAAACATCAGGGTTGCGGATATCTCCTATCCAGAATTCGTAATTGGGGTATTTTTCGAACAAATGAATATTTTGTTCGGAACCTGAAGATAGGTTGTCAATAATACGGACTAATCCTGCACCGTGACTAAGCAGATATTCTACAATGTGGGAACCTATAAAACCAGCGCCGCCTGTTACCAGAAAGTGCTTATTTGAAATGTCCTGATTATGAAAGACAGCCATTTATCTCTTCAGGTTGTTTATACAATAATAACTAAAAGAGATATTCGGTGAATAGCCTTTTAATAAGTATTGAGGGTTTGATGATGAATTCTAATACATTTCTTGTCAAACTAAAAAAGACCGCTTAAAATGAAAGCAGGCCTTTTTTAGTGAAAGTTATTTTTAAGCTGTTTTTTCAGCGGTTGCAGCTTTTTTCTTAGTACGGGCAAGTCTTACTTTGCCGAAGCTACCCATAGATATTTTTCCTTTTTTTGTGCGTTTATCACCTCTTCCCATGTTATTGTTATTTTGTTTTAATTGCAAAAATAAAAAAAAGGAAGGAACTTTCAACCCCTTGCCTTTAGTTTATTTTCATTAAATAGATAAGTGTACAATCGCTGGTAAAAGCGAATAATGTATTAGCCTGTTTTTTATAAAAAAAACTACTACCCAATGATTATTAGGTATTCACCAAACACTAAGTATATACTTCCTATTTAGGTATATGGATAAATATTTATCTCGATAATTTTACGGGTTTAGGTTGAGCTTATTATGAACAAAGTTTGACAGGTATTTTAATTATTTTTTGGAACCAATTTTTGCTGCGAAATCCTTACCAGCTTTAAATTTTGGTACTTTTCTTGCTTTGATTTTGATAACTACTCCTGTTTGGGGGTTACGGCCATTGCGTGCTGCACGTTCTGAAACCGAAAAAGTACCAAAGCCTACCAATGTTACCCTGTCACCTTTTTTAAGGGTAGTCACTACAGCATTGGTAAAGGAATCAAGTGCTGCGTTAGCTTGTACTTTCGTAATACCTGCATCCTTCGAAACCTGGTCAATCAATTCTGCTTTGTTCATAATTGTTTGTTTTTTTGTGAAATAATATTTTTAGAAGATTTTAAAATACTCACTAGGACAAATATACTCACCTTTATTACAGTTGCAAATAGTAGTAATATTTTTTTTGAGCGAAATATTGCCATTTAGCAACTAATATAGAATGAACCCTTAAGTCTTATCCCTTGAATTAGTTGAGGTAATGAAATTAGTAATTGATAGGCATTAAGGTGATGCACATAGTATTCGTTAAATTATTTCCATAACTGTTCTAAAAGCTACGAATTTACCTGCGAATGCTTTCAATCCTTTTTCTCTCATAGCATTTGCATGATTGTCAATATAAGATTGGTAATCAGCGTAGGTATTACAGAAATATTGGGCTGCGAAAGTTACCCCGTCATCTTCTTCCTGTTCCAGTAAATGGCAAAGGCGACTTTCGGTGAATATTCCCAATGATAATACATCAGGCATATGTTCTTCTTTCATCCATTTTACCCATGCATCTACCGCATCGGTCTGCACTTTTAGTGTTACATTGTAAATAATCATTCGAAATTATTTTGTGATTTTTATGGAATTCATCTCCTGGTTTTTGATTACTTTGGAGTACAAATTGATGGGCTGCAAGATACAAAAAGCTACATCCTAACAATATTAAAAACAGGCTAACCAGCAGTTAATTTATAAGGAACAAACAGCCTACCACTTCTTCTCAATACTATCCAGTATTGCACGATAACTCAGGTAACGTTCTTCTGAAATCCGCCCATCGTGTATGGCGGGCTTAATTGCACACCCCGGTTCATTCATGTGCAGGCAATTATTAAACTTACATTTTTTGAGCACCTCCTTCATTTCAGGGAAATATTGCGAAAGCTCCTCTTTTTCGAAATCTATAAGTCCAAATTCCTTTACCCCTGGCGTATCAATAATTTTTCCTCCATCAGGCAGTAAAAACATTTCTGCAAATGTGGTGGTATGCTGCCCTTTGCCGCTCCATCCTGATACTACCTTAGTTTTCTGTCTGATACCGGGAATCATTTGATTTATCAAGGTGCTCTTACCTACACCTGAATGGCCGCTGAATAGGGTAGTCTTATTCCTGATTTTATTTTCCAGACTTGCAAGCGTAGAAATATCAGTTCCGGTAACGGGGTAGAGTTCATATCCGGCAAGGCCGTAAATATGCTTCCACAATTCAAGAACATCGGTTTGTTTGTTTTTTACCAGGTCTATCTTGTTGACAACAATAATGGCCGGAATATGGTAGGCCTCAGCAGTCAATAAGAAGCGGTCTATAAATCCGGTAGAAGTACGAGGGTCGGCAATGGAAGTTACTAATAATGCCAGGTCGATATTAGAGGCTATTATGTGTTTTTGGTTTTTATTGTGGGGTGAAACCCGAACTATATAGTTGTGCCTGTCTTTTATACCGCTTATGATAGCCGTTTTTACGTTTTCATCCTCTACCTCAAAAATCACCTTGTCACCAACAGCTACAGGGTTAGTAGAGGAAATGTCGGCGTCAGTTTTTAATTTACCCTTAATACGGGCATCCCAAAAATTGCCTTCCTCATCCTGAACCGAATACCAGCTCCCTGTAGATTTAAAAACTAGTCCAATCATGCAGGTGTAAAATTCCTAAACACTGGGTCAATAACCAAATAAAAGAATTGTAAATGGAATAATGGAAGATACTATACTATCTATAAATATATACACCCTTGAAGCCAAATAATACCCTTAATGAATCATGGATATGCCTAATTTGGTTTGGCCGGCAACTAATGGTAGTATAAACCAGGTAGTTTGTTGAGTCCTTGTCAATGATATCTACCTTATTGCCATTAGCCCTCAGGTTCTTAACCCTTAATTCGGCTCTGGCCCTTGTTGGGTAGTCGCCTATTATCATTTTATGGTCTTTAGGGGTAAGCGAATCAACCATAGCAGGCGCAGGTCTTGCTGATGGGTCCTTAGCTGGGTCTATTGATGTGGGTGGCACAGTAACAGAATCTTTATGTGTGGTATCAATAACTGGTGTAACAGTAGGCACTACAACCGGAGCAGGTTTCACTGTGTCAATTGCTGGTATTACTACAGGTGCCGTAGCTGTACGGGTACGGTACATGTAGTAGTAAATACCATAGCCGCCGCCACCAACAATAATCAACAATACAAGAATCAATATTATCATACTCCAATTGATAGAGTCTGCTTTTTGTGGAGGAGGGAAAGATGGGGTATGGGCAGGTTTTGAATTTTGTTCTTCCAACTGCTTACTGTTCTTAATAGTAGGAATACCAGCAGGTGTGTATTGGAAATTAGCGTCAGTTACAAATGATATTTTACCATTCTCTTCGTTGAACTTACCAATATTAGGTATCACCACTTCCTTGCCCGATGCCATATCCTTACGGGCTTGTATGCTGAACTCCCTTAGTGCATTGGCCGCTTTAGATATGCTTATTTGTTCATTAACAGCTATGAAATTAGCCAGATTATCATCAATAGAACCGCCGGGTGTCACCTTTACGTGGTAGGAGGGCGCCTGGAGTGCCTTACCATCGTAGGTAGCAGGGCTCTTGTGCAATTCCATATTGCCAAGGCCGTGTACGTAACAAAAGTGATTTTTTAATAAAAACAGCCCGATGTATTTCGCTATGTCCATAGTAATAATAATCCTGAAAAGTACATTATTTATTTAAAATTTCAACCTTAGGCCACCATAAATATTGGTGCCATAGGCTTCATAACCATACCAGCGCTGGTATTTCTGGTTGAGAATATTATTTACCTGCAAAAATATGGATAACCTTGGTATTAATAGGTATTCAATATTACCGCCAAGGTCGGTATTCATATCAATGCTAATGGGTTGGCCAGAAACATTTCTAGCATACAAACCACCTAACAATGATATATAAGCCGACATTGATAATTTATTATTAGGGCTGTAAATAACATCACCCTTCAATTGCTTATCTGGTATCTGCCATGCATATATCTTTACATTAGAACTGCCATAATAACTATATATATCACAGCTTAGGCCAGCAGACCATATATTAGACTCGGCATACCTGATAGATAAAGAAATTCCCAATGAGTTGATATTCTGGTAACCTACATAGAATTGTTTATTGCTGATGCCATCATTAAGGTAGTTGGCCATATTAATATAGGCATTCCACGATGCCCTCGCTGAATAGCTAAGGTGGTCGCCGTGTTTACCCTGTACCTGCCCAAATACCTCATCCCTGCGTGTTTGTTTGAAAAAGATACTACTATCGAGATATAAGAGGAAAGGATTGAGGCTACTTAATTGTTCAAATGTATTCTGCCTTACAGAGGCCTGCCATCCGGCACTGAAATGAAGCCCGGTAGGGGCGTGGTAATAAGTAGCTAAAATGTCGGGTAGGATATACTTGTTATTTCCTTTACCAAGGCCGAAACCAGCCAATACATGCCCTGTAATGTCGCCATCGTGCATGGCTATACCCGGCTTGATTTCTATGAAATTGTTTGATTCGCTTATTTGGCCTGATTTGAAATTAGTTACTACTCCATCTATGCCCAGCAGCCAATCAAAAGTAGAATCGGGTGAATAGGTGAATGGGGCGTTGAAACCAAGGGTCAGCTCATTAGTGCTGTATTTGGCATTGTAAACGGATGCCAATATAGAAGGGTGGTAGGTAAGTTTTGTGTTGGTATCCTTACGGTTAGCCATATCAAGCATAAGCCTAACAGATGTGAAAACCTGTTTCAGGGAATCGCCAGTATAATATGGATTAGCATCACCACCATAATAACTATATTGGTTTCTGCCACCTGTTAGTAATACACGGAAATCATTTTTATTCTTGTGTAAACCAGCATAAGCTTCCAGGCCACTTAAAGATGTTTGCTGGTCTTTAATAGTGCCATTTTGAGAGATGTGATGTATGTGAAGACCTGTTTCATAATCACGGCCCCTTATACTTCCTATGCCAGCGTCGAGGTAAATAGTAGATAAATTACCCCCTCCGAATTTCAGATAATTTTTGAATGGCAATAATAAAGTATCCCTACCCAAGGCAAGTGGGCGGAGGGGTAGGGAACTGTAGGTGTAAAACAGAGACTGCTGTGGTACATCGTAATTAATAACAGGATGGGCAGTGTCTGCAGGGGGCAATGCAGGCATCCATTCGGGTTTAGGAGCCTGTTTTACCTGCGGTTTATAAGATTGTATTATTTCTATGGTTGTACTCTTAATGGTGGTATCAGCAGGCACAGTTCGCTGTGCTGTTGCGATTAGGGCAACCGACAGAAACAAGATGGTAAGTTGGTATTTTATGTGCATGTCTGGTAAATTCATATTTTGTTTTTCAGGTGCTTGGTTTTGGTCCTGGTTCTATTCTTCTTTTAGTTTGCTTTGGGTTTTTTCCAGTTTTTTCACTTCGTTTAGCCTATTATTAGCTTCCTGCCTTAGTTCTGCTATTTTGGTCCGCTTCACAATGCTTTGTAAAAGAGCTTTGGCATTAAAATAGTCTTTCTCTTTTACAAGTACATCAGCTAACAAAATGTAGGATTTGCCCACCCATGTTTCGTAGCCTGACGATAGGTGAATGGTCTCATTCGCAGCTTCTTCCGATTCTTTCAACTTATTCTGTGTATAGAGTAATTGTGCTATCTGGTACCTCGATTCTGCACCTATTTCATCATTTCGGTTGGTAGCCAGTTGCTTATAAATTTTTATTGCTGCATCAGCGCTATCGGCCTGTTGAAGGGTCTTGGCTTTATAATAGAGGGCTTCACCAATGGTTTCTGCCGATGGTCCAGACATGCACAATAAAGAATCGGAATACCTGCCTGCTTCAGTAAATTTGCCTGAATTGTATCCACTCTTCATCAATCCGGCCCAGGCTAATTCTATAATTTGATTACTATTGGTATTATTCCTTAGGCGAATGTAATAATTATAAGCTGCTGCATAATCTTTATCATCAAAAGCAAGTTTGGCCGCCCTGCGTGAGCTGTTTTCTACAAATTCATTCCATGGGCCAGCAAGGGCATAATCATAATCATCACGTGCTTCTTTGTATTTTTTTAATTGCAAAGCACATTCGGCACGGTAATAATGTGCTTTTATAGAAAATATGCCATGAGGGTATTGGTCAAGGTAATTGGTGAATGCGTAGCGGGCATCACTATATTTACCGCCGGCAAACTGAGTTTCTGCTGCAGCGTAATAGGTGGAATCTACCGAGCTACTATCAGCTGATGGCAGGTTGTTTTCCTTTAGCATTTGGGTATATGCGGCTGGCTGGTTGCTCTGGATGTAAAGGCTTTTCAAGGCATCAAGTGCAGGTAGCCTGTCTTCAGAACCTGGATAGTCGATAACCACATGCTTGTAGGATTCTATGGCCATTACATTATCATTCTGTTGCTGATAAATAAAGCCTGTCTTCATCCATGATTTTGGTGCAAAACTCTTATCTGATATTGAGTCAGTTAAAAACCTCAGGTAGCTAAGGGCCTCATTGTATTTGTCTGATTCAATATAAGTAATAGCGAGTTCGTAACGTGCATAATTGGCATAGGCCGATGGTGGTACCGCATTTACCAATGACCTAAGAACCATTACTTTTTCATTATTCTTACCCAATAAACCTAAAAGGATACTTTTCTGATAGCGGGCATAATCTGCATTTACACTATCAGCAACTATTATCTTATCGTAAAGAACTATGGCACGTGAATAGTTCTTTTGCATAAATACAGCATCAGCTTCTTTCAGTTGTGCTATTTCACCGGAGAATTTATCATTACCACCTTCCTGCTGTGCATGGTTGAAATAGCTTTGGGCGGCAGCAAAATACTGCATTTCCATAGCTGCATAACCCATATTAAGGTAGGCATGTTGCAATGTAGCCAATGGGCTAATATTTTCTACAGCAGTATTTTTTCCTTTTTTACTAAGGTAGTCCTGGGTATAGGTAATTACATCATTGTATTGGTGTTGGTGATATGCTATTTCACCTTTCCAGAATAGGGCAGCGGCCTCGTAGTCGGTATTAATAGGGTTTTGGCTGGAGCTGTTAAAGAAACCAGCTGCAGTGGCCAGGTCGCCATCCCTGTATTTCTGAATCGCATAACAAAAAGTCGCCTTTTGGTAAACCAGTTTAAAATTGTTGTCCTTCTTTTTTACCTCTTTAAGGTGTTTCAAGGCTTCCTCAAATTTGTTGGTTTTCAACAAAAGATCAGATATAAGGGTATTCGCCTCGTCTTTATATTGGCTATGGGGGAATGTTTTTATCAAATTGTAGAAAGCCCTTAAAGCGTCATCATTATTGCCTGTTTCGTAGCTGGTCTTGGCATATAGCTCCATGGCTGCTTCTTGCTGGCCCTCATTAAAGGTCATTTCAGAGCAAATACTAAATGCAGACCGGGCACTTGCCTTATCACCTATTTTCAGGTAGCAATCGCCTAACAGATACATAGATGTTTGCCCCAGTGAATCGTGGGCATTACTCAGCATTTTGAATTTTTCTATCGCATTCTTCCACTCATTGGTTTTATAATCGCAATAGGCTATTTCGTAAAGGTCTTGCTTCCTTATTTTATCAGCATGGTTGTAGTAATAGTCGAAATAGGGTCTTGCTTCGGTATACCGCTGTGTTTCAAACAGGCATTGTGCGGCCAGTAAGTGAAGTTCATTGTCATAAAATGACTTATCGTTGCGGGTAATAAGGGTGTCGGCATATTTAAGTGCATTTTCCCTCGCACCCATAAAGTAATAGATTTCGGCGATATAATAAGGTACTATTGCTTTATACTCTTTTTGGTCTTTGATCCGGTTGAAGCTTTTTAATGCTTCCTTATATTTATTCTGATTATAGGCAAGTAGGCCATAGTAATAATTACCTTCTTTATAATATTTGCCTTCTTTTATCTCCCTTATAGATTGTAGGAGTGGCTCGGCCTTATCAAATTCCTGGTTATTAAAATAACAATAAGCAAGCTCGAATTTAGCATCACCAATTTCGGAATTATCCAGGTTATTCATTCCTGCTGACTCATAGAGAGGAATGGCATCAACAAGGTTATTGTGCCTGAAGTAGTATTGTGCAAGGGTGAAAGAAATTCTTTGGCTATAATCAGGATTTGTAGTGAGTTTCATTTCCTTAGTGGCTGCTTCAGCACAACCGGATTCATCAGTTTTTAGGCCAGCTAATACAAGGAAATAACGGGCTTCTTCCTTCCATACAGTATTGTCTGGCTCTGCAGTATTGGCAGAGTTATTAAGGTAAATTCTTGCACTCACAGCTGCAAGCGCATAATGTTTTTGATTGTACTGTTCTTTTATTAATGAGAGTTCCCTGGTTCGGGTTTGGTCAGGGGCTAGCACCTGGCTCCAACATACCAATCCCTTTAGCATTATTATTGCCAAAATTGCCATGCGGGTAAAGGGCATCCTGTTATGTTTCAGCATCATTTATGTCATTAAAAATTCCAGGTAAGATTTACGCTGGGGAACAGTGGCAACTGATAAACTCTTACGTTAGTAATACGGTTTACATAGAATATATTGTTACGGTCATAAGTGTTAATGATAGAGAATGTAGCATCTAAATTAGTCTTTTTACTTGTCTTGAAACGCTTTTTAACACTCACATCCAAACGATGGTACCATGATAAACGGCCTCCGTTTATTGCATCGGCATAATTTATATTCAATGTTCCATTTCCCTGCAGTGGGTTCGTAGTGAGGGATGTCATATTGATATTTTCGTTGAATCCCTGTGTTTGTGTAAATGGGAATGGTGAGTGGATATTGAACCTTCCTGAAAATTCCCAGTCCTTCTTTTTACCGGCAGTATAGGATGCTACAGCATTCGCATTGAAACGTGTATCGAATGGGGTAGGGTAGGTTTGTTTATTCCCTTTGCCATCTATACTGGTATATTCTACACTCTGGTAACCCATAGCTCCCCAAAGGTAAACCCTTGATGTGCTGTATTTAGCCGAAAGGTCAAGCCCTTTAGCAAGGCCTGAAGCTGCTATGAAGTCGGGTTGGCTGGCATATAATTTGTATCTGTTCATTTCATCAACCTGACCGAAATATTTCACCCATGGCTCAAGGTTGAATTCTACTTTTTCTACATCTACTTCAATACCGCCTACCAAATGGTAAGCAGTCTGGAGGTTTACTTTTACCTTGTCCCCATTAGCATCATAGATATTTTGGTCGGGACTAAGCAGGAAGCCTGTAAACAGGTTTACGATATCCTGGTCCGATTTTGTACTGATAATGTTTTGGGAATAAATACCAGCTGCCCCTTTTAGGCGCACAGCGTCATTCATATTGTATTTAACACCTACACGCGGTTCAAAAGATACTTTATTTAATTCGGAATAGTATTGAAGGCGCAAACTAGGCTCGAAAACAAGCTTACTGTTGAAATTCTGCCGATACATCATATAGAATCCTGCCATGGTGCTTTCCCTGTTTTCGGTTGTAGTAACACCTGTGGCACCCTGGTAATTTAAAGCAGTGTGCAGGCCGCTTACTTCTATACCGTATTTGAATTGTGAATAATTAGCCAGGAAGTTGGTAATGTTAATCGCAGCTTCAAAACCATTTATAGAGCTGGTTCTTGGTATTGTATCATTGGGTACATTAATCTGGTTGAGGGAAATATTGTAATTCGATAAGGCGAATTTACCATCAATTAGGGCCGAAGAAGAGCCTGGTGATACTACGAATGAACCACCGAAACCTGTAGAATGCCAACGGTAATCTGCGATATTTTCGTGGGTAGTATCATTTTGGAGGTTTGCACGGTCGTCAAAATTGAAACCAAACAAGTTCAGTTTACTACCATTATTGGCACTAAAAGTTAACTTGCCATAGGCATCTGTAAACTGATAAGGAAGACCCGTGGTAAATGGTGCACCAAATCCGCTGTATAAACTTTTGGAGGTAGCATCAAGATAGCTGCTTTTAGCTGTAACCAGAAAGGTAACCCCTGCACCATCTTCGGTTTTTGGTTTTATGATTGGGCCATCGAGCAAGAAACGTGTCATGATAGGCGAAGTTGAGAGGATGCCTCCAAAATCATTTTTATTACCATCTTTTGTATGGATGTCTACAATTGCAGATGTACGGTTGCCATACTGGGCGTTGAAACCTGCTGTGTACACATCAACATTACGGATAGCTTCTGTTTCGAATACGGAGAATAACCCGATAGAGTGGAATGGGTTATAAATAGTAATACCATCAAGGTATATACCTGTTTGTGCAGGAGAACCACCACGGATATATAACTGGCCACCCTGGTCACCAGTAAATACTACCCCAGGTATTACCTGCAAGTACTGTGCAAGGTCGGGTTCACCACCGGCACTTGGTAATAATTTCAACTCCCTTGGGGATATAGTAGTAACACCTGTACCGATGCGGGTTACTTTTTCGGTTTTATGAGAGGTAACTTCTACAGTCTTTAGGGTTACTACGTTCTGGGTAAGGTAGATGTTTTTTGTAACAGTAGCATCTGGCAGCAGATTTACAGTTATTGAACTAGAGTCATAACCTAAAGCAGTCGTCTTAAGTGTATAGCTACCAGCAGCAAGCGTTAATGAGAAATAACCGTTTATATCAGTTTGCACACCTGTATTAGCATTGATTACTGATACGGTGGTGTAAATCATTGGTTCACCAGTCTTTTTATCATACACGAAACCCTTGATGGTTCCGTGGTGATTTTGTGCCAGGGAAAGGCATGAAATAAGGAATAATAAGGTAGCTGTGAGGCTTAAACGTTTAAGCATAAATAATTGTTTATTTCAATTTTAGCGGTTACTGAATCCATTTCATTCCTATAAGACTATCCTTTAGTGTATAATTATTGAAGCCTGCATCGCAAGCCTGATTATTACAGAAGTTTCACCCTTAGATAAAGAAAAATTAGCCCAGTTTATTCGTACAAAGATAGGAATAACCCTATCACACACAAATGCAATCGTTTTATTACATAGGTTTATTTTGTGTAAAAGTTTGTTATAATTTCAATGGGCTATGTCCAGATAATGTTAAAAGGTGATAGGTTTTCGTATTGCATTTCGACTTATCCCTATGCCATAAATGCAAAACAGGCTATCCCTAATGGAATAGCCTGTAACGAAATTTTCTAATTGACAGAATTAGTTTCTCCTGTTACCAAATAACCTAAGCAACATCAGGAACAGGTTAACGAAATCGAGGTACAATGAAAGTGCACCAAGCAAAGCTTGTTTCTTAGTGTCATTAGCCGAAATACCTTCGTATTCAATACCGGCCCCAATACGTTTCAGTTTCTGTACATCATAAGCAGTAAGACCAGTAAATACAGCCACACCGATAATGCTGATTAGGTAACCCAAACCATCACTGTGCAGGAACATATTTACCATCATTGCTATCACTATACCCACAACACCCATCATCAATAAGGAACCAAATGAAGTAAGGTCTTTGTCGGTGGTATAGCCCATTACGGCCATAACGCCAAACATAACCGAAGCCGTAGCGAAGCAACCTATTACAGAACCCGCAGTATAGGCCAGCAGGATAAAGCTAAAGCTAATACCATTGATAGCAGAATAGGCGAGGAACAAAGCAGTCATTACAGGTGAGGATAACCTTTGGAATCCCAATGACATCAGCAACACAAAACCCAGAGGCGCAAACATAACCAGATAACCTAGACCATTGAGACCCTTTCCGGTTTCACTGATGAGGTACTGCAATAAAGAGAGATTGGTAGAAAACAAAAAGGCAAATAAAGCCGAAACACCTAACGCAAAAAACATCCAGGTAAATACGCTGGACATAAATCTGCGTGATACAGCTCCTGTAGCAGATGCTTGCCTGCTGTCTACCACAGTGTAGTTTGTAAAATCCTGTTGATTAAATTGATTCATAATAGTTGTCTGTTAATGAGGTAAAATTACACAAAAGTTACAAAATAGAATGTGAAAGTAGGGTATTGTTAGCTTTTTAACAAATCTGCACATCTTTGCTAATGTTATAGAGTAAGATGTATATTTGACAAAACTTATTTGCATGAAAAATTTTAAAGAAGACAGCACTGTGAAGGAAATAATTGGCCGGATCAACCAGTTAAAACCAGATTCGAAAGCACTTTGGGGTAAAATGACGGTTTCGCAGATGTTAGCCCATTGTGCAATTGCACTGGAAACAACCCTGGGTGATACTAAACTCAAACAATTGTTTATGGGAAAGCTCTTTGGGAAAATGGCACTTAGGACTACCCTTGGCCCAAAACCATGGAGGCGCAGCCTGCCTACAGCCCCCTCATTTGTAGTTACTGACCCCAAAATATTTGACCAGGAAAAGGAAAGGCTTTTGGTGCAAATAACACGCTTCACCAAAACCAGCTCAGATTTAATAATTAAAACGGAGCATCCGTTTTTTGGAATGATGACTGCTGAACAATGGTATCAATTAACCTACAGACACCTTGACCATCATCTTTCGCAGTTTGGGGTGTAAATAATTTGAAATAGAATAGCTGTAAACAATAGACTTCCTGATGGATTTTAATAAGAAAAAAAGATTAGCATTCCTATTGTCAGTACCAATACTGGCACTGGTAATCACTATTTGTGCATGGAAAAGGTCTCCATCCATTGCCGCAGATAATACCAGCCTAAGGTATATGGGTAGGATAGGCCATAGTTCAGGTGCATCTATTATGTATTGGTCGGGGTCTTCAGTTACTATGAATTTTAAGGGGACTTCTGTAAAAGCAGTACTTAAAGACGAAAAAGGTGATAACTATTATTATGTGATTGTAGATAGCAACCGTATCACCAAGCTTAAGGCTGATAGTGGTAAGAAAGACTATGAGTTAGTAAGCGGACTGCCTGATGCAAACCATACTATACAATTGTATAAGCTTACAGATATTTCAAAAGGCAAAACCTGGTTTTATGGTTTTGAGATTAACCATAACGGGCAAATACTAGAGCCATCACCTGTACCCTCAAGGAAAATTGAATTCTATGGTAATTCCATTACATCGGGTTATAGTCTGGAGGATTCGGTGGGTGATTCAAGGGAATCGAAGTTTTACAATAATTATTATTCCTATGCTGCAATAACAGCCCGTCACTATGGGGCAGAATTTCACTGCATCTCCCGCAGTGGTATTGGTATAATGGTAAGCTGGTGCCCGGAGATAATGCCTGAGATTTATGACCATCTGGACCCATACGATGCAAATTCTAAGTGGGATTTTAGCCAGTTTACTCCTTCCATTGTGGTCATCAATCTTTTCCAAAACGATTATTGGTTAATTAATAAACCTGAATATTCCCAAACTAAAATAAGGTTTGGGGATAAGATGCCAAATGAGCTGGCCATAATAGATGCCTACAAGAAATTTGTTTCATCGATAAGAGAAAAGTACCCCAATGCTTCCATTATTTGCACCTTAGGTAGCATGGATGCCACTGCCGAGGGTAGTCCATGGCCGGGATATATTAAAACTGCAGTAGCCCAGCTAGATGACAAAAAAATGTTCACCCATTTCTTCCCTTTTAGAAATTCTCCCGGCCATCCCAAGAAAAAAGAACAGCAGGAAAACGCTGAAAGCCTGATGAAATTCATTGATGAAAGTGTAGGGTTTAAATAGGTTAGTTCTGGATTATTGAACTAATATTCAATATCACAAGTAAACTTCACCCTTTCCCGGTTTTTCATGAAAACGTGCCAGTTTCCATCATAGTCAATTTTGTATGGTAATAATTTGCCACCCACTTGCCTGGTGCGTACCTTCATTTTTACATCAAAATCGTATACCAGGGTATGGTAGGATAAGGAGTAATCACGGGCAATAATACTATAATCTGATCTGCGAAACCAGGTGGTCATTTCATTATAAAGTACTTTATGTTCGTAGCCTTGTTTAGGTAGGATTCTAAACACATAGCAATCCTGTCCATCGTGCGATTCTATGCTTATTTTGAAATCATATTTTACAGCTTCCTCATCATCAAATACTGATGCCCTATCTCCCATAAATGGCACCCCACTTACTTTAGATCCGGGATTGAAAATGAGTTGCTTAAGTTCATACTTGCTTTTCTCCATTTTTCCCTTGCCGCATTGCTTTAGTGAGCCTTCTACAATATCGCTTTCATTGCAAATAGGTTCTTTTGCGAAAAATAAGAAAGCATAAAGAGCAGCAGTGTAATAATTATATTCCCCATGGCGGTCATAAAAATCGCCACTTGTGTTTTCTACATCTACCTTGGTTATCCTACAATTCTTATCTATAACCTGATGGGTAATGCTGTATAGAGCCGCTGACCTTTGGCCTTTTTTGTCATAGGCACTTATATTGTTGATGGCTTTGTAGGGTACAAAGTGCAGGCTTTTGAACGCCTTGAAAAAGGTAGTATCATTTTGCACTTTTTTTATAAAAGTCTTGGTGTTGAACCCACTTTTGACCACAAACGAATCCATGGTAATAGGCTGGTTGAAACGGCTTATTGTATCATAGACCTGACCATATCCACAAAAAGGGAGCAAAGAGAATAAAATTATGTAGAGGAGCCTATGCGCCATTTAATCTGTTAAACCCAAATTTACACTAAGGAACGACTTTATATAATCATCGCTCCTTAAAATCTTTTTAAAACGGAATATAGGTGGGATATAGTATTAGTAGATATATTGCCTGCATGAGTATAATGACAAATATAAAGTTCTCTCATTAACAATCAGATAAATAAGTTTATTTACAATTTTAATTCTGATTTCTATTTTTGTACCGTCTTAGAAAAATAAACACACCCTCGTTTCAATAAAGCAATGAACAACTTCAATAACGTATTCTTGAGTTTGAAGCAGTATTTTATAGAAACCGGTATTACATCCGAAGTTGAATTAACAGTGTTGGAAGGTATTATCCCCATTAAAAGCCGTTTATTCACCTTAACCCAATATATTGAAATTCTGGATAGTGTAGGTTTTGTAGTCTATTCGAAGCAAAAAAACACTGTAGCCATTACCCAGAAGGGACTCTTTGCCGACCACATGTTTACCATTGATCCTAATTGATATTTCCCGACTGTATACATATATATTGCGCAATAAATAGGTAATGGTATTGACCATTTGTGTATTAGCTATATGCAATCGGGAATCTAAAAATGGATGAAAAATTGAAATAGCAATTGGGACTTGCTATAAATAAAAAAGCCAGCCTAAGAATAGACCAGCCCCTATAAACCTTATTGGTATCAAAATTAGGGTATTTTATTTAACCAACAAATTTTTTTTGCTTTTCGGTTAATATTTTTTTGGCCGTTATTTAAATGGGTCATTATCAACGATTAAATGGTTTTTGTTCATTGTTCAATATTTACCATTCTGTATTGTGGGGGGATTTTGCTTTTGTACATTTACAACTCAATTTGTTGCTCATGAAATTCGTAATCAGATTTATACTTTTCTTCGTTGTTCTCCTATCATGCACTTCATCATTTGCCCAAAGAGGCTGCGATGCCCGCCTTTGGAAATATGTATATAATCCTCAATGGCTCACTATTAAGAAAACCTGCATGTCCGCAACAGGTACTGTATATTCAGTATTAAATCAGGAAGATGGGAATGTGCATATCCGCCTGGACCTCGACCCCGGCCAAGGGAATTTATTGAGCGATAAGAATATTAGTGAGCAATACGGCTGTTTGCTGGTTGTCCCAGTTTGTGCCTGTGAAGTTACCTATCCTGATGCTCGTGAAACCTGTGAGGGATATATAAATGATGTGCAAATTCCCCAACGAGGCAAACGTGTAAAAGTAACAGGTACCTATGTATTCAATTTTCAGCATGGTTGGTACGAAATACACCCAGTAACCTCTATTACTGTTTTGGATTAGGATTTTTGTATTTCATTATAACTAAACAAACCCCAAATTCTTAAACTGCTTCCCTAATACTTTTTTAGAATCGCTCTGTAGCCAGTTGTCCAGCACGGTTCCATATACCTCTTTGAAATCTATATCGTAAATCAGGTCACCATCATCCAGGTTTTCAAGGCTTGGCAGGGCATTATACATACCTGCTTTTTTGATCGCCCCACCCATCAGGAACATTGTACTGGCTGTGCCATGGTCTGTGCCATTACTTGCATTCTGCGCTACTCTTCGGCCAAATTCCGAAAAAGTCATGATTAGGGTGTCATTAAAACGGTTGTTTTGTTTTAGGTCTGCAACAAGGGCAGTAAGCGCAGCATCCAGTTGTTCGAAAAGCTTGCTTTGTCGGTCAATCTGGTTCACATGCGTATCAAAACTCCCATGGGAAACATAATAAACCTGCGTTTCACTATCGGAGATAATGAGCGAACCGATGGTCTTCATTCGTTTGCCTATTGGTGTATCAGGGTAGGTCTGGAGCGTGTTATAAATTTTGCTTTGGGCATAAATATAATCTGCGGCCGATGTGGTTTCAGCAAGGGTTTGGTAAAGGTAACCTGCCAGTTTGCTCTGGTGTTCATGCTCATGGCCCGATAATTTCCTGAAGTATGGGCTTGTGGCTGCCCGGTAAAACTGGTTGATATCCCTTATGGCAATTGCATTTCGGGTTTCCCCCTTCATAGCCAGGCTTAAGCTGTCGTCTATTTCAAGCGCCTGCAGGTTATGGGTATTACAACCACCACAATCTATATCCAGATGACGGCCTATCCAGCCACTATTCAATACCTCATCAGCACCACTTCCCGACTGCCAAATGTCCATACTCCTAAAGTGGGAGCGGTTGGGCTGGGGATAACCAACCCCGTTTAATAGGCATACTTCACCTTTATCATAGAGTTCTTTAATGCCCTTGAGGTAGGGATTTATGCCAATTTCATCATTGAGGGTCAGCACCCTATCAGGGGTAATTTTTATTTGTGGCCTGTTTCTGTAATAAATATCATTCCTATATGGGATGATGGTATTTAACCCGTCATTTCCACCAGTTAGCTGGATGATAATTAGCTTTTTTTTACCAGGTTCAGGCCGTGGGCTATATTCAAACGCCTTCAGGAAACCAGGCACCATAAGTGATGCACTAGCAAGGGAACCTATTTTCAGGAATTCTTTGCGGGAGATGGCCATACTAAAATTGTTATTAATGGTTTTGGGATTGAATTATACTAACTGGAATTCGGGGAGTTCCATTATCAGGATGGAGATGCTTTTGATATAATCTTCGGTATTATCCTTGTCTGCGAAGCTATTGATGGTAGCCATTTGTTCTGGACTTAATTGCCAGGGTAGGAGGTAGGAAGCAATTGCCTGTGGTAGCAAATCCTGCCTCATTGTTTTCCATTGGTCAACATATGGCTTCCATTCTACGTTCACTTTGCCTACCCTGAATTGTTTGGGTTTTTCCCCACCCACCATGGCCATTTCATTATGGAGCTCGCCCATTTCCTGGTCATGGTCTTTTAGGCCCAGGTCAATTTCTTTGGATAGAAAAAACGCTTCGGGCAGCCTCATCCTTATTGCAAGGGTTGAATTATCAATCCAATTTTTCCACCTGGCCAGCCTGCCACATTAGGTGGGTTAAATAAATATTGCCCCAATATACGCTGAAGGTTAATCATTGTCTTCTCATCATTATATTCAATAGGCATCAACCTATGGTAACCTATTAACAATTCAATAGGCGACTTCACTTTTGCACCTGCCAATTTATCCTCATAAAACCAGTCTGATAAAAAGATGCTTTTAAGTAGTTGACCAATATTATACCAACCTGCATAAAATTGATTAGCCAGTTCATTCACCCTTTTGGCATCTACTTCTTCATCACTTACAAAATAGCGGTAGATCTTTTGGGTAATGAATTGGGCAGTCTGCTTTTGTTCCAGAAGTATATTGATTACATCGTCCCCATTGAAATTACCAGTCTTACCCAAAATCGTTTTCGGTCCATCATCATGTTGCCTGAACCTGAAAATAAACTCGCCTTGCTCGTCAAAGCTCCACCCGGTAAAAGCCCTGGCAGTTTCCTTTACATCATTTTCGGTATAGTTGCCCCTGCCCAGGGTGAATAATTCCATCACCTCACGGGCGAAATTTTCATTGGGGTGTTCCTTCTTATTTTGGCGGTTGTTCAGAAATTGCAACATAGCCGGACTTTTAGATACAGCCCGCAGCATATCACCAAAATTGCCCAATGCATTAACCCTAAAAACATTCATCAGTTTTTGATCGAAGTAGGGATTATCGAGCCGGGTGGCAAAATGCCCATGCCAGAAAAGGGCTGTTTTTTCCATCAGCGGAAAGCTGGTATGAATCATTGCTTGCATCCATAGTAGGTTTATTTCCTTAGTCTTTTGCCTGAAAGCCTTTTTCTTTTCCTTCCTTGCCATTTCATCATCCATAGCTTTGATGGCCTTGGGGTTATTTTCAGCCCACTCAGCTTCTGTAATCATTTCCAGCGGGCCTGGTGCAGCTTTAGGGAAAAGGCTTTCAACCACCTGGGCTATGGGGCGTGGATTGAGGTAATCATCCAGCGTTATCCCAAACCCCGCCCTTGAATAAAGAAACTTATTTTTTTGCTGCAGGTCCATATCCGTGTTTTGGATTTTTAAGCCTATTAAGGAATGTGAAAATAATGGTGTTATGACATTGGGAATAGTCCTAAGGTTTATTTGTAAGGGTTGATTTGATAAAAAGATAACAATAGGCATCCCCTCATTTTTAATAAATCATAACAATTGATTATTGCCCTACATGGCAACTTAGCTGTAATTTTATATCCAGTAAAAACCTGAAAAATGTCGGAAGTTAATTTTGTGGAAGTTACCGAAGCCAATGGCAATCGCCGCCTGATAAATGTTGTGAACATATCATTAGTAGAGGAATACCCCTCACCTGATTATAATATGATTTACATGAATATTAATGGTGCAGATGGTAAGCCCCTAATCATTTATGTTCAGGATAGTTATGACTCAATACTTGCTGCTATAAAGGATGTGCTGAATGTAATTGAGCCGGGGGAGTAGGTTGATAGATTAATCTCTATTGTTATTACAGGGCTTATCAATAATAAGCTACGCATTAGCCCGAAGGGCTAAAATGTGAATAGCCCCAGGTGAAATCTGGAGTGAAATTGGCGAAAAAGAGGGAGAACCCCAGCGGGGTTCAATGTGCATTGTGCGATGAAAATGGAATTTTTGTAGCCAAAATTTACCCTTCTATTTCCAGTCAATTATTTCCTCAACCACCATTTATCTCTTATTTCCATCTTATCATTAGCCCCTTTTATATATTCAGATTCGGTGCCAAAAGTTTGCCAGCCATTTATTTTGTATTTATCGCTCACCATCATTTCCCCATCGCCACAATCAAAATCGAAAGTGAAGGGTAGCCTGTAATCTCCCCAAATACATTTCATAGACTTCGTAGTTTTATATTGGGTCCAGGTACCAACAAAGGTTCTGTTCCAATAACCATCTGCCTCACTTGCCGATTCATCAACCTGCATATGTTTTCCTGTGCTGTCTAAATAAAACATACATTCGGTAACCCCGGTAAATATGCCAGTATGGTATTGGGTGCTGTCTTCATAGAAAATATACCGGGCCAAAAGCTTGCCGCTTTTTTTATGCGTTGAATTGTTGCGGGAATCATACATGGATACATTCGTAATGGATATGCATCCCTTGAAATCGCAGACATTATCCATCACCTTAGTTTTTCCAATAACCCAATATTTGCCCTGACTATCAGTCTTGCTTACCTTTTCGATATGAACTTGTATGCGTTGGTATTTCTCACCCAGGACACCATTTTGCTCAGAATTACCACTAACCCAGATATTACTAAAGTCATATTTCAATGCCTGTTTTAGGCTATTAGGTTTCTTTTTATAGTATCTTGATTGTAGTTGTAGGTACTCCTTACTAAAGTCAATCTGGTCAGGATTGAAATTTTCACATAGGTGATGATTATAGTATGGATCGAAGTGGGCAGGATCGTCTGGTTTTAAAGTACATTTTTGATTTGGACAATAGTTTTTAAGCTTTATGTTTTTGGGTATTGACTGCCCATAAATATTGATTGAAATTAGGAGGGTAAATATCAATAAGAGGGCCAGAAATGTTTTCATGTTAATAAATTTTAGATGCATTTGATTAGTTAAAAATAACAAAGCAAGCAGGAAACCCCTGCTTGCCCCACATTATTGAACATTGCTTTCGTTAAGCCCTCTTTGATATACCCTCCACAAAACCAGCATTCACCAGGTCGTTTACGGGTATTTTTGGTGTTGATGGTATCTGGTTAATACCAGAAAAACCCAGCATATGGCGTTGCTCCACAGTATCAAGGGCGGCTTTGCGCTCCAAATGCTGTCCTACTATAGTTTTAATATCCTTACCTGCCTGATTCAGTATTTCGTTCTTCAACCTTATTTCCCTTGCCAGCCTGCCAATGCAAAAAGACAATAATATGCCAATACCCACCAGCCCATAAACAGCTATGGTGAGGTAAATGAGATTGGGTGTGCCAATATTGTTACGCAGCAGGGAATTGTAGAAAATGTCACTCAACAGGCTAAAGGGATAAATCATGTGCATAAAAGCCATGAATGCAACCCCACCTATACAGGTGAAATAACAAATATACTCGGTAATAGCCAGTGTGCTGCTGCTTAACAGGCGTATAGCTGCAGGTTTACGTAGTGATGTTGCCAGTGGGTCGAGGATTTCAATCTGGTCATTGATCATTGTTCGCTCTTCCCTAAACTCAGCCAACAGATCTTCTTTAAGGGTAGTTAATGCCATTGGTAAAGATTATTTCAAACAAATTTAATGTAATAGTAATACTCACTAAAAAATTAGGTATCCACATAATGTTAATAACCTTGGTGAGAAATGGTTGTAATTAGTGATAAGCAATTTGTATTCAATTTACTATCGATTAATAATTTAGTGTCGTTCTGGTCCTCCAACGGCCTTTTAGGGCATATTTATCACAGTTGAAGAATATATATTGCTAATTTGATTCGCTTTTTTTACTAACTTACATTCAAATTCCGCCTTATGAATACACACCGTTTTGTTCTTTTTATCGCACTCATCTCTTTGTTGTCAACATCCTGTCGCAAAAAACTGGACTCAGCCGAACCAGCAGGGGCTATTAAGGCTACTATGGTAGAGACATTGGATTCTACAGGCACTGGGAGGCATTTGATACTCAATTTTGCTACAGTAAAGGTTTATGCTTGTTGTAATTTCAATATTAAGTATCAAATGATGCGGGAAGGCAATGTAATCACCATAAGGTTTGGCGAGGTAAATATGCCCCCCATGTGCCTCACCAGTCTTGGTCCGGCTACAGCCCAAATAGATTTGGGTGTATTACCAACAGGCACATATACACTTAATTTGGTTTCGGGTACGACCAATAGCAGTACGCTAACTGTAGATAATAATCAATACAAGCTATCACCAGTTTCAGGTACTAATATTTCGTTTGCCACCACAACCCTATTAAAAGTACCTGATAATACCATTTGGGGCTATGTATGTTTCGACTCCACCGGTACTTATCCTACTCTTTTGAATACCTTTTTTGATTCCTTAAATATTACTGGAGCTCAAAACGTTTCATATACCCCAGGTGATTATGGGTTTTTTCAATTATTTGCAGGCAATGTCTTCCCTCATCGTGATGGGTGTATATATAGTAGGCAGTTTATCTATAAATATACAGCCAATCTTCCTCGCCTAAAACAACTTGTTTGGAACTATTGGGGTCTATCGAAACAAACCTTTTATATCAATTTGCATACCGATAAAGGGTATAACTACATGAGCTGGTACCAGCACTAGCTTGGATTTAGTAATTCTAAAAATGACAATAGCTACTGTTTTCTACAGGAAAAAAATAATAGTTATTATCAGTTCATGTATGGTTGTGCATGGGATAATAATAACATGGAATATACTTGAAGATAGCTGAATTTGGAATAGACCTGGTCTATATCCCAATGGCCAACTATTTACAGCTTAGCTAAATGACTTCTTTTAAATAATCAGATTATTTAAGCTCGGTATTTTTTCGGGGTCCAAAATCTGGGCCAATTGTATTTCGGGGATATTTCTTAGTTCACGCACTATTTTGGCAGCCTCGTCCTCGGGGTTGGGGGCTTGTATATACCATAGATAGTCAAGGTTCTTGGTCTCTGGTAGTAGGAGAGTGCCATTATTTTTCAATTGGTAGAGCAGGTAGCGGTTGCTGCTATTGGGCACTTCACATACATTAATGGCAAAATAGATGGTTTCGGTTTTCTTTTTCAGCTCAATTACCTGTTCCGGGTCACGGATGAAATTGATGTCGAAATGGTTATTGATGAGCCAGCAGAGCCTGTAAGCAGGTTGTGCCGAAACTATGCCTACCAATGCAGTTTCCTCAAAGAAATCTTCCTGCATCAATTCCATATTCAGTATCTGTTTCCCTGCTTTTGTTGACATGAGATTTTAGTTATTTGTTTAGTGCAATTTAAGCGTTTTAAGGGATTCCATATTTCATAAAAACGAAAAAAAGCCCGTTAGGGCTTTAATATGAATATCCTAAGGTGAAACCACTAGGTATGAAATTATTAGATTTTAGGAGTCTTAATTGGCAGGCAATGTGGTGAGGTGTAGTAAATTGTTTTTTTTTATTAATCTACCAAAACAGCAAATGAATTGAATTCCTACTTGCCAGCCTTTTCATTATAGACCGTAACATTCCCCTTAAAAGACCTGCTTTCAAATACCTCAAACCAATTCATAGATGGTTGGTTGGGTACAGCAGGTGCCTGGACAGTAGCAAGGTAGTCGGCTGTTTCGGGGTAATAGATCCAGAATAGTGGTTTTAACTCTGCTCCACCTGCCGATTGGTTGTCAGTAGCCATCAGGGCTAATCGCACTACACGGTTTATTGATTGGCCTTTTTTGTCCTTTAATTCCAATACATGGTTAACAACCCTGTAGGATTTCACTACAGCTGATAGAGGCATCGCCATTGGCCCTTTGGCTTTCATCATTATATTATTTACATCCTCCCGTGTCAATACTTTGGATAAATGATCATTCTCACCCGAGTATGCCTTTATTTTTCCGTCTTTAATACCACTTAGCAGCACATCATAAAGATTATTATTGCTGTTTGTTGGTGCAAATGCTTTGTTTTCTGCCAATAGGGGATTGATATCAATCTGCTGTGTAACCATGGTAGCAATATCCTTTTCTGCAATAGTTGCCCAGGGCATTGAATGGCCATTATTCACTCTATACCCAAAATCAGCAAGTCCATTAGCCTGAAGCTTTTGTCCGGTTGCGGTGGTTAGGGTGGCATTACTCTGTGCCATAACCTGTAAAGAAACCATTAATGGTAATGCAAACAGCGCATTGCGGAAAATTTTATTGGCCATAATTGTAGTTTATAAATCTAAATTACTCTTTTTTGAATAACAAACAAAAAATTATGGACTTTTTAAAAATAAAACCGCTTTAAGGTTTGTCCTTAAAACGGTTTATTAACCATTTGTAATAAATATTAGAAACTAGAAGTAATACTTGCTTTCATACCGCTGAATGCAGGCTCATACCTGCATACACCGCCCGAACAGTTGATACCATCTACCTGCTTTACATATGCCAGTGAGAACCTGTTGGCACCCTTGGTGTAGGAGGTGAATACATTGTAGTAATGGTTAGATTTTTGGCTAAAACCAACACCAGTATAATTAGGATTGTCGAAATTATTATTTGGGTTAATTAGGTACATATCAGATGCAGATATCGACCATTTTGGTGCCAGGTTATACTCCAGCATTGCAAACGCCCATGAACCATAATCTTGTTTAGTACTCATATACTGCAGTTCGCAACGAATGGACTTGTGGTCATTGATGCGGTAAGTAACTTCGGTAAATGGAGTAATGGCAAACAAGGTAGAAGCTTCATGGCTCTGGTAAAGGGTGGTATTATACTCCAAATACTGTGTGCCAAATTGTATCACCCATGACTTAAAGCCCTGGTAATTAGCCTCGAAATATGCCTCACGGAATAGTTTTACATTATCAAGGGTATTGATATTGCAATAAGTAAGGTTGAAGCTGGTAACATCATTTGGCGAAATAAGCAGGTTGGCTTTGGTGGCCATTTCAGAGATGTCTTGCGAAGCCGGGGTATAACGTGCTATAAGCCTTTCAGGGCGGATATCAGCAATTACGGGTTGGCGGTTGAGCATACCATTCAATAATAATTCGTTGGGCGATGTGCGCATTACAAAATTGTGGGTACGCTTGCCACTTAGGTTCAGGGCTATACCCTTACGGCCATAGTTGATGGTGGTATACTCCACATCGCCGGGAAGGTCATAAAGTTTATTGTCCAGAAGTTTAATAGCCTCGTGCGATTTATAATCGCCTTCTATATACCAAGAGAAACCTTTATAAACTAGGGTATTGTACACACAGCCTACATAAGTATTGTACATAGGTACAAAACGTGAAGTAATAGGATCCTGTGCGTTTATAGCTGCTACAATATTGGTCATGCTAGCCCCATCTAAAGTGCGGTTTAAAACACCCACACCTGGTACAAAATGAGCTTCGCCCTTACCAAAATCACCTTCGGCATTAAATCCCTTTATAACCGGGCCATAACGGTTATTGGCTACCTGACTGTTGTTTTTCTGCTGGCCGGTAAACCCCTTTAACTGGATATTATTGGTCAGTTTGTATTTCAACTCAATACCCACCAGTGCATTATCAATTAGTAAGCCCCTGTCTTCATACGACCTGAACATTAACCCGCTACCCACCTGGTCATAAATAGAACCTACAGTAATAGTGAGGTCTTTCATATCTTTGGTAATGCTCCATGCGCCAAGTCCGAAATCGGTATTTGCGGAAGATGGGTTTTTGAGGTTTGAATTGTTAAATGCATCGGCCCTTGCAGTGAAGGTAAAACCATTGATGTTGTAACGAAGATTGAGCCAGGCATCACTACCACTAAGGTAATTATCGTAAAGTGGGTTGCCTGATGCTTTAATGTTAGTGTCTCTCTGGAAGAAGTTCATATTCATCATAAGGTCGCCTGAAAAGGTTCCCTGGGCAAAAATCCGGCTACTTACTAGCAGGACCACAAATAACAATGCTGATTTTTTCATTTACGAAGCGTATATTGTTAAAGTTTTTCCGAAATTAACAGGTTTAATTAAATTTGGCAAAGTTTTCGCTTATTATTTATAAAAACAAGTGCTCATGAAGAAATTACTGGTAGCTATTACCTGTTTATTATTTGCCGCCTCAGTACAGGCGCAGGAACTCCCGAATACACAGATT
>CANGSR010000003.1 GCA_947456055.1 Chitinophagaceae bacterium | reverse complement strand
GGGTGTATATGGTCGGTCATGATGCCCAACGGAGTTTGACTTTGGCTACAATTGCAAGAGGGCCCGCAAGTAGTGGTATCTACTATTTCATCATTATTCAATTGATTGTCTCTTGTCTGCCTGCCATAACTGATTACAGATATCATGCAACAGCCAAGCAAGACTAATTTGCTCAGTTTCATGTTTAATTCAATTTTAGGTAAAAGGGGATTGCGGTACAATGGATATGTACACAAATGGATTAGCTACCTACAATATTTTGTGGCAGCCCAATACTTTAAAATTGATTAAACCGTGGGGGGATGGAAAACTGAATGATGGAAATTAGCTGTTCCCAGCTCATTGTAACTGAAGTACTTTTCAGCAACTATAGAAAATGAATGGCTTTGTAAATTCAACTTATAGTCAGAAAAAAAAAGGGTAACTACTTGTTGGTTTTTCTGGTTTCGTGGGGTGGGCGAGTTTTGTTTGGCTTCTTTTGCCAGTTTCTTTTTCAGGCAACATTTACCATCACAATGCATTTGGGGTTTATCCCGGTTTTCGCAAAGGTTTTTGGCTATGTAGTCCTTATTAGCCATATATTGGGCTACTATTACAACCGTACTTAAGGATTGTAACAGAACACCTATAATAACCAATATGGCAACCAGTTGTTTCAAAATTTCTTAAACAAGATTTAATTATTGTAAAGTTAGGGGAGAATAGGATGCAGTCCCAAATTTACATTGTAATATTTGTATCAAATATAATTGAAGCTAGTATGTAAATATTATGTTGGGTAATTCTCCAACTATAAGTAATATGGATCTATTTTGAGATCACTCGCCTTTCCAATTTTTATTTTTCAGGCTCCAAATATTTAGAGTAAAATTGAGTAATTTTGATACTATGAAGAATGTAGCTTTTATAGTTTTCATATTGCTGATGGTGTTGGGAAGTTGCGAAAAACCACAGAATCCAATTTCAGGTGGTGGTAAGGGGGGCAATGGTGTATTAAGTATTATACCAGAACACGCTAACTTGTATGTAGATACCTGCAAGATATTTATTAAATATGGCACCCTTGATGCACCTGCGGCAGGCGTAAGTTATGATGATTCGGCGTGGGTACATATGGTTGATACAATACCGGTTGCTACTTTTAGGGGCTTAACAAAGGGGCTGTATTATATATATGCTCAGGGTTATCACGTAATTTATGCTGCGAAGGTAAAGGGTGGCCTTAACTGGACGCTCTCAAAACAGGATTCTGAAACGGTTTTTGTGCCTACATTTACCTATTAATCATAATGTTCACAATTTTGGTATCCTATATTTTTTGAATTAGGTCATTCAGTATCTATTGAAAGCCGCTTTTTTTTACCTTTGGTAGGTTATGTTCTATTCATTTAAGGGTTTTATACCTGTTGTTCATCCTTCATCTTATGTTCATCCGCAGGCTGCGGTTACGGGTAATGTAATAATTGGTAAAGATGTATATGTGGGACCAGGAGCTGCCATAAGGGGCGACTGGGGTGGAATAGTGATTGAAGATGGTTGTAATGTGCAGGAAAACTGTACCATACATATGTTTCCGGGTATTACTATCACACTTAAGGAAGGAGCCCATATAGGCCATGGGGCTATAGTGCATGGTGCAAATGTGGGCAGGAATGTGTTGGTAGGTATGAATGCTGTGCTAATGGATGAGGCCGAAATAGGCGATGAAAGTATAATAGGTGCAATGACATTTGTAGCTGCTAAAACTATTATACCTGCCAGGTCACTGGTAGTAGGTAATCCTGGGAAGGTTATTAAGCAGGTAAGTGATGAAATGATAGCATGGAAAACAAAGGGAACAAGACTTTACCAAATGTTACCCTATGATTGCCAAACAAGTCTGGCGCAATGTGAACCCCTATCTGAACTACCTGCTGACCGGCCAACACAAGAGAGTTTATTTACCACCTGGGAGACTATTAAGGCGGGTAAATAAAAAGAAAGCACAATCAAAAGATGTATAAAATAAAATAGTCCCGGTTTTGCCGGGACTATTTTGTAGAAAAATAACTTTAAAAATTAGTTACCGCTCTCTTCAGAGTGAACTAGTTCGTTAACGAACTTAGCAACAGCAGCAATACGAGCATGGTTAAGTGCATAGTGAATGAATTTACCATCACGCTCAGTAATCACAATATTCGCACGACGTAAGATGGCAAGATGTTGAGAAGCAACTGATTGCTCTAAACGTAATTTTACGTAGATGTCAGTAACATTCATACGTTTGTTTTCCTCAAGCAACTTAACAATCTGCTGACGCAATTTGTGATTGATTGCCCTTAATGTCATAGCTGCGTTTTTAACAGCTACGTAATCTAATTTAATTTGTTCGCTAGAACCTTCGCTTTTCCGAATTACCAGAGTGTTTGCTGATACCGTTTCCATTAATTTAATTTTACGATGTTAATTGATAAAAAAATATTGATTCGCTATATACCCTTATGATATAATCTATATGAATATTCTGCAAACATACGCAAATATGGAGATATGAAACTTTAAAACTGAAACAATCTTGTTAATGTCATGTTAAAGTATAAAAATAAAATCGATACTGTGTGCGTAAGTAATTGACATTCATTTAGTTATGAGTATAAACTTGTTTTAGATAAAAAGGTTCGGATAAAAATAGATTTTCTGCCTTGCCTTCGGTAAAGCAAATAAAACTATAATATACCCACATTTTCACGTCAATTGTAATATTTTTGTCACTTTTGGCAATATTAACTGAAAGTTTATCAAATTCGGAATCCTGAACATCAGTTATCAAAAAAACACGAGAAAAATCGCTAATTAGTTCATTGTATTGTTTTTCAACTATGTGTTGAGGATTAATGATGCAGTTGAAATTATTGTCATAAACAGCAAAAAAGTATTCTTTTTCACGAGCCACCAATAAAGCTGCATTATTATCAAATTCTTGTTGGTGAACCTTCCATGACTGATAAGCCAAAAGGGTAAGTCTGTTGTGTAAAAATAGAGGAATATCAAGCGCATAGCATAATCCCTTGGCAGTTGCCATGCCTATACGCAGACCTGTATAAGACCCAGGCCCAGCACAAACTACCACCCCACTCAAATCACTGAACTTAAGGCCAGCTACAGCCAGCAAATCTTCAATTAATAGATTGATAGTAGCTGCATGGTTTCTTCCGCCTTCATTATTCTTAATGGCAATCAACTCGCCATCGCCTCCAATAGCCACAGTTCCCAAATCGGTAGAAGTATCAATGTGTAATAAGTATTTCATAAATAGGGTACAAATGTAAGACGTTCGCTACTTTTGCAATCATGGAAAAGAAAATCATTAATACAAATAACGCACCTGCCCCAATAGGGCCATATAATCAGGCAGTAGAATATGGAAATATGCTCTTCATATCGGGCCAGATACCTATAGACCCAAAAACAGGGAACCTGGTGGAAGGAGATATAAAAGACGAAACCACACAGGTAATGGAGAACCTAAAAGCAATATTGACAGAAGCAGGTTTGGATTTCTCAAATATCTTAAAGACCACCATCTTCCTGATGGATATGGGCCAGTTCCCACAGGTAAACGAAGTTTATGGTAAATACTTTACCACAGATGCCCCAGCCCGGGAAACAGTGCAAGTATCAGGACTACCAAAAGGAGTAAAAGTGGAAATAAGTATGGTGGCGGGAAGATAAATTTGGAAAACCGGACAAATGACCGTAAATTTGTGTCATAATTCCGATAATATGGAAGAAAAGACGTCCAAAGCCCAAGAAAAGAGCTACCCAAAAGTAGAGCATACACCATTGCCAATGGTAGAAGAAGCAGCACCACTCTATATAACCATGCCCTATACTACCCAGAAAACAATAGGTATGATGGGCATGGTAGGTAAAAGAGATTTTGCAGGCGTGAAAAGTGAAACAGATTTCATCAATATCATAAGAACTGGCATACCCAAGCAGGCAATGGATAACCTGATGGAAATAACCGACCTTACCCTTACCGAAATGGCCTCAATAGTTCATACATCAGACCGTACATTAAGGAGGTATACGGCAGGCCAAAAGCTATCGCAAGACCAAAGTGAACGGATGGTGGAAATGGCAAAGCTATATGGCAGGGGGGAAGAAGTGTTTGGCAGCCTTGAAAATTTCAGGGAATGGATGAATACCAGGTTGGTGCCATTTGGTAATAAAAAGCCTAAGGAATACCTGGATACCTCAATAGGTATTAGGATGATACAGGATGAACTGGGAAGAATAGAGCATGGTATTTTTGCATAGGTAGGATGTTAGTATACAGGATAAGCGATTGCAGGTATATTAAAGACCTAAGTGGCAAGGGTGCGGCCCTATATGGTGGCAGGTGGAACAATAGGGATACCTATATGGTGTATACGGCCCAGAACAGAGGCCTGGCCCTGCTGGAAGCTGTGGTGCATATGGGTATCATACCACCCAGTGGGTATTGCATGGTATCTATTGATCTACCCGATAATTCAATATACTATTATCCACCTGATCATTTGCCACCTGATTGGCACCAAAGCCCTGCACCCGATTACTTGAGGTTGATAGGAGATAATTTTATCCAGTCAGGTAAATATATGGCAATGGCTGTTCCATCAGTATTGATGATGGAGGAATATAATATTCTGCTCAACCCCAGGCATGCGGATTTTGGGAAAGTAAAAATCAAATCGGAGCGGGCATTGCAGATGGATGAGCGGCTGGTAAAATCTAAGGTTAATCTGAAATAAATAATTTTTCCTCCAATAATATGGTATAAAATAGTGTGTATATTTAAGTATAAATCTTGCATACATGCGCACTATACCTTATATCCGTAGGTTATTAAATCTGTTGCTTACCAGATTTTACCCACTATTTCTTCTGCTGTTCATTGTAAAGAGCCCGGTTGCGGCTAAGGGGCAGATTAGATATTATTTACCCTTATTGAGGGAGATAGAGAGATGTTGTTTGGATTCTTTGACTCCTTCCATGACATTGTACAGCGTTGAGGTAAAAAAGAACAAGTATGGATATAGAGAAAGATTTTCTGGATGGTTAGTGCAAGAAACACCCAAGGACTATCACTTCCTAGAGCTTACAGGTCAGAGATTGAACATTAAAAAAGTGGTAATTGAAAAATTGACTCCATGCAATACTAATGAAGCAATTCTGGAACAAATAAATACATATTCTGACCAAATAGTTCCAGTTCACATTAGGATAGGATCTGCTTATTGTGGACAAAACTATATTCCGGTATGCTTAGTAGCATTATGGACATATAAATGCAAAAATTACACTTTATGTCAACAGCTATTTTCGAACGAAGCCCGTACATATCATCACTACAAGGCTGAAAACAAAATGTTTGGTTTCCCAATCGCTGATTGGTTTGGTTTTCTTTATTACAATGAAATGTTATCAGCATATAGTATCTGGCGTAATTATGAATTTTCTGCAATCTATGGAGCTCATTTATCCAGTTCTGTCTTCAAAAAATTTGAATATCAGGAAACAGCGATTAAGTTATATAATCAACTAAAATCAAGAACAGGTGATTTCAAAAGCTTTACTATCCCCAATACATTAACATGGCAAATCATGAAATTGGGTATGAGTAGGAGTGCTAAAATAGCATTTCTAGCAGATAGAATTCATTTACTGAATATCATTCAAATAGATCAACCTGGTGGTATTTCTTATTTTTATCCCCAAAACTCAATTTCATGCGATAGTATGGAAAAACAAAATGTGAGTTATTTTAAGGGTGAAACGAAATACAATGTCATCAATCCATACCATGAAATTCTAAAAATGAAACTTTCAATGGCTGAAGCTGTTCAGTTATTGCCATATTTTATGGATACTTGCTATATACCTACCTATACTTATTTCCGTGACTTCGCCGGATACAGAAATTTACATTATTTCAATAAAGTAATTGAGGATTTAGTCTATCATATAACTAATATTCACTTTATGGTTCCTGATTCATTTAATAGATTGAATCCAATAATCAAAAAGCAGAAAATAAAGCAATATATAAAATGGTGCAACGAAAATGCAGGCTTAACATAAAAGCAGCGACTCCATAAACTTCTATTAGAAACAAATGACTGGAATGAATTTAGTGCAGGCTTGACAAAGTCATTAAAAACCAAAGATTCAAGTATTACTAAGATTTTGGTTAAGAGGTTAGGAACTATAAAGTCAAAAAATTTTGATGAAGTAGGAGCAGATGGAAGAATAGCCGAAGTAATGTACAAATTAAGTACAGGTAATGAAAATGATATTAGGGCTGTTATAAAATGGCAAAAAAATCCAAATGATAAGTGGGTTCGTTTTTGGACTTCGCTATACCTATTAAAATTTGATAAAGCGCATTATAATAGGCACCTGGATGCGCTAGGGAGTATACTTAAAGATTGTGATGGTACTTATTATTACCCATTTGCAGTAGAAGATTTATTAAACTTAAATGAACTGAAGGCTAAAAAATTAGCTGAGGGTATAATAAATAAAAGTGGATTTTTACCACATAGATTTTTAAATGGAAACATTGTCAAATCATTACTGATAAATAAAAGCGATACAACATTCAGGTTTTATGCCAATGGGCTTACCGATTTCAAGAAGAATAAAAATGCTAGTTCAGCCCCAGGCACAAACAACGAGTACCTAAATTGCGATGATTATATATATGAAATTGATCAGTTGACAAATCATTCAACGACTTATATTGCAAATTGGACAATACAAAAACGTAAAGAATATGGGATTGCTTTATCAAAGTGGCTTACGGAACAATATGAATTAATAAAAGCCGGTAAAAGTTGCGAACTGAATAAAAAGGATTAGACTATTGTTGATGTGAATGATATAAAACGATAAAGCCACCCTATCAGAGTGGCTTTATCGTTTTATCAGGCTTTTCTTTGTTCTTTAGCCCAGGCATCTTTGAGCGTTACCGTGCGATTGAATACTAGCTTTTCAGGGGTACTATCCCGGTCTACACAGAAGTATCCTTTGCGCATAAACTGTACTTTATCTCCGGCATTCGCATTGGCAAGGGCAGGTTCTATAAATACAGAATTGAGCACGTGCATAGAATCGGGGTTGATGTAATCTTTAAAATTGCCATCTTCGTTTGATGGGTCTTCAACCCTGAAGAGGCGGTCGTACATGCGCACTTCGGCTGTTTTGGCATGTGGTATGCTTACCCAGTGGATGGTTCCCTTTACGGTTAGTCCGCTGGTATCATTGCCACTTTTGCTCTCGGGAAGGTAGGTGCAATGTATTTCTGTTATGTTACCATCAGTATCCTTTAGGCAACCTGTACATTTCACAATATATGCACCTTTCAGGCGCACATTATTACCAGGTGCAAGGCGGAAGAATTTTTTAGGTGCTTCTTCCATAAAGTCTTCACGCTCTATCCATAACTCACGGCTGAAAGGTACTTTGCGGGTACCACCATTAGGGTCTTCGGGGTTGTTTTCAATATCAAAAACATCTTCAGTACCTTCAGGGTAATTGGTTACCACTAGTTTCACCGGGTCAAGCACTGCCATAACACGTGATGATGTTTTGTTGAGGTGCTCACGAACGCAAAACTCAAGCAAGCCCACGTCAACAATATTTTCACGCTTGGCTATACCTATGGTATCACTAAACTGACGTAATGCCTCTGGTGGATAACCCCTGCGGCGCATACCACTGATGGTGGGCATACGTGGGTCGTCCCAGCCGGCTACGTGGTTTTCGTTGACCAGTTGCAGCAATTTGCGCTTACTCATTACCGTAAAGGTAAGGTTGCGGCGTGCAAACTCATACTGGTGTGAAGGGAAGATACCCAACTGCTCAATAAACCAATTGTAAAGCGGGCGGTGGTGTATAAACTCAAGTGTACAAATAGAATGGGTAATCTCCTCAATACTATCGCTCTGCCCATGTGCAAAATCGTACATAGGGTAGATGCACCAGGCATCACCAGTGCGGTGGTGGTGCTCATGCTTAATACGGTACATTAGGGGGTCACGCAAAAGCAGGTTGGGCTGGGCCATATCTACTTTGGCTCGGAGCGTTTTTTCGCCGTCTTTATATTTACCTGCTCGCATTTCTTCAAACAGGCGAAGGTTTTCTTCAATAGTTCTATCCCGGTAAGGGCTATTGATACCCGGAGTAACCAGGTTTCCTTTGGTAGCAGCTATTTCTTCGGCAGTACTATCATCTACATAAGCCAGACCTTTTTTGATTAGGGCTACAGCAAAACCGTATAGTTTTTCGAAGTAGTCGGATGCATAAAACTCATTATCCCATTGGAAGCCTAGCCACTTGATATCAGCTTTTATACTTTCTACATACTCGGTTTCTTCGGTTACCGGGTTGGTATCATCAAAACGCAGGTTGCATTTACCATTGTATTTTTTAGCCAGTCCGAAGTTGAGACAAATAGAAGTAGCATGGCCAATATGTAAATAACCATTAGGCTCGGGTGGGAAACGGGTATGAACCCTGCCCGCATGGGTACCGGCTTTTATATCATCTTCAATAATTTCTTCCAAAAAATTAAGTGACTTTTCTTCGCTCATTGGGTGTTGTTTCTATACTGCAAAAGTACAGGTTTGGATGGATAAACGAAGCATGGCTGAAAAGCACTGAGGATGAGTCAATACCTACAGAAATTTACAGGTGATTTATTAATTTACTATTAATTCTACGATTTTATTCTTATATGATAGGATTGCGCTTTATCTGCTTGCTGGTAATTCAACAGTTGATGGAAACCAAGGTGTTACACAATCTGAATTGACAGACACAAGAAGAATTTTTCTTTTAGTATTCTTTCTGATACAATCTGATATTTGTTGCACTGCACCTTCGTTGGTATATGATGTGATCATCCATTTTGCCCAACAAAAGCAAACTATATAATCATACCCTTGGGCTTTTTCCCATGTAAAGTCTGTAATAAATTGGGTGGATGAAGTTAAATCGGTTATGAAACTTGTATCTGTAATAGCATGTGTGTATTTGCTTTTTGTAAAATTGAAATCATCACATATATACTTAGCAATGTCAAAGTAACACGAGCCTTTGTAGTTACCATAGTTAATATCTACTATTTTCATTTTAGCATCTAATATGAAAATAGTTCCGGGCGAAAATAAGTGTCTTACAGTAGCGTATCCTGCTGTGTCTTTTGCCACGAGTATTTCACCGGGAATACTTTTCTCATGTGCATAAGCCAATATTGATTGTTGGGTTTCGTATTGTGCAGGGATGAACTTAGCATTGAATGTTTTAATTTGGTTTTGCCGAATTACATAAAGTACAGCTACAATGATTCCCAAAAAAAGCAAAATACCCAGCAACCACTTCAACCCTTTTTTCATAAATAAGTAAATATAATTAATAATATGTAATGTCCGGTAAGGCGTAAATGTAGACTATTAATTCTAATTGGCATCAGTGCTTTAATAATAATGGGGGAAATCAAAACAAGGTATTATAACGAGAGTGTGTCCCTTTTGAACCAGTCAAATTATTAATAGGGATTCTGGGTATTTACAAAACAAATACAATAGGCATATACATAAATACTACATTTGGAGGAATGTCTGCATTGCCAAAACAACCCGAAAATAAACTCTATGGACTAGACCATTTGCGGGCATTGGCTATCCTGATGGTACTCCTGTATCATTACCAGATGCCCATGTTTGGACATCCAGAATGGCTGCCCGAGTTTTCAGGTTTTGGGTGGACTGGTGTAGACTTGTTTTTTGTTTTAAGCGGATTCCTGATAGCTTCACAGTTGTTTGGCGAAATGAAAAAGACAGGGCATATTACTTTGAAGACCTTTTTCATAAAGCGATTTCTACGAATAATGCCTGCGTTCTGGGTAGTGGTTGGGCTATATTATTTCCTACCAGCCTTTCATGAACGGGAAAAATTTTTACCTGTGTGGCGATACCTAACATTTACCCAGAACCTGGGACTAAATGTTAGAACGTTTGGTACTTTTTCTCATGCATGGTCGCTATGTGTAGAGGAACATTTTTACTTGTTGTTGCCTTTGGTAATTATCCTAATGGGCTATTGCACTACAATTAAAAAATGGGTTGTTCTCTTATCAATTATGCTTCTAACCTCTATGATTTTGAGGCAGCTGATTTGGAATAATTTACACGTTGATAGTGATGACTTTGGTGTGAACTGGTACCAGAGTATTTATTATCCTACTTATACCCGGCTTGATGGATTAGTAATAGGGGTAGCCATTGCAGCATTTTACCAATATGCCCCCGATACCTGGAGGCGAATAAGCAAATATGGTAACCTATGGCTGATGATGGGATTGGGCCTGTTGACCGGTGCCTGATTTTTGTGTAATGACCAGTTCACCTATTCTGCATCGGTTTGGGGATTTGCTGTGGTTGCCCTGGGGTATGGGGCAATCGTTGTAGGGGCAATAAGTGCTGGTAGCTTATTGTATAAGTGGCAATCGAAGATTACCACCTTTATAGCTACAATATCCTATAGTCTTTACCTTATCCATAAGGGAGTAATACATGTTACCCAAAATATTGCTGCACATTGGCAGATTCCTGTTTCGGGAAATGTGATGATGGTTATCTGCGTAGTTGCCTGTGTGTTATCTGCTTATCTGTTACGTATGGTGGTGGAAAAGCCTGTGATGTGGTTAGGAGGAGGGTAGTGGGGTGAGTTTTAGAGCCTAAAATAACTTTTGAAATCAATAACCCTTGCGGGACCCACTAATGGGCATTTGTAGCCGCCTTGTAAAATAATTGTATACTCATTATCCTCAAAAAGCACTTTATCAATAAACCGTATATTAATGATATGACTTTGGCTTACCCTAATAAAATGCCTTGGATCTAAGCGTTCATAAACTTCTTTTAGACCCATATGGTAGACTGCGGTTTCATCAGTTAATTCATAAAAATTTCTTTTTCTATATTCTCTATCAATAGTATAAACCGTTTCTGTTTTAAAAGTATTTTTTTCAAAGGTTATTATTACGTTGCCCCCACTTGCTTCTATATATTTAATTGAATCAATCTGGAAAAACCATTGTCCTGATTGAGTAATGCGGCTACCCTTATAAGATACAAATGCAAAGTGATTTATAGTAATTTTTCGTTTATTCACTGCAATAGGATCATTTTCAATAATATTTTTTGCTCGATTAATTGACTCGATTAATTTTTCTTTACGTACGGGTTTAGGCAAACAAGCAATAATTGTAGCCTTATGATTTATCGCCTCGTCAAAATGATCTTGAACATGGGCAGATATTAATATTACATATGGTAAACTTACTCCAATGTCTAGTAATCGATCCAGCAGATGAAAAACTGTCGTATCTAACAATCTTATATCAGATATTATTAATTTTGGTTTATATTTGATAATGTATTGTTCCGCCTGTTCGGCATCATCAGCTTCTCCATCAATGGTTATTCCATCAACATCCTTTATTAAAACTCTTAGTTCCTTTCTAGTATAAAGTTCGTCTTCAATTATTAGTACGTTAATCATATATAGTTAAATATTTAGTAATAATTGTACTCTTTGCTCTAAAAGTAGTAACCTATCTATGCTGATAGGTTTTAGTAAAATGTCAATAATTATGCCTTTCGTAGAATATATATTGGATATTTTGTGATCATCTGCTGACATAAAAACTATGTATGGGAGTGTATTTAGGATTGCATTTACTTCATTTACAAATGTAAAGCCATCTTTTTCCGGCAATCCAATATCTACTAAGAATACGCAAGCGCTTAATTTTTCTATTCCATGTAACGCTGCTTCACAATTGTCATATACTCCTATTATGTCAAATGAAGTAAGGTACTCTTTAATCAAAGTAATTAACTCTTTTTTTAATCTAGGCTCATCTTCTATAATAATTACTGTAATATTTTTCTTCATATAGGGATTTTAAATTGAGTTAAAACAAGATTTTCTTCTATGTTTGTGATGTTTATTGAGGCTGTGTTATTTGGGTAAAAGTATGATAACCTTATTCTTGCCATATCGATCCCGTGATTTGGTTTGATATTTTCTTCATTAAACTTTCCTGGATTTTGAATATTAAATATAACATAACTATTACTAACTATGCATGAAAAGGTAATAGTACCACCTTCTTTTGTATTTCGAATTCCATGTTTTATTGCATTCTCAATAAGTGTTTGCAAAATCAATGGTGGTATTAATATTTTTTCCAAATCTAATGCATTGAAGGATTCTGAGTTTTTGATAAACTTAAGTTTATGTTCAAATCGTTTTTCTTCAATATATATATACTTATCAAGTATATCTAATTCTTTTTCTAGGAGAACTAAATCCTTCTGGTCTAGTGCAAATCTCATCCATTCTGAAAAGTTAGTAATCATTTCGAATGCCACTTTACGGTCATCAAAAATAGTTGCTCTTATGGTTGCTAATATATTAAATAGTAAATGTGTATCCATTCGTGAATGGAGGGCCTTTGCTGTTTCTTGTTCCATCTGTAAAAGTCTATTCTCCAACTCCATATTATGTAAATTTTCCTTTAACAATTTCATTTCGGAAATTATCTTATCTACCTCTTCCTGACGGAATCTGGCAAAATAATTACTACAGTAATATCCAAGAGTCCATATGATCATATATTTACCCCAGAAAATGAAACTTGTTATATTCAAAAGCCATCTGTTATTCTCAATATCTTTGCTTATTGCGCCAAAATGCCTATCTAATACTATGTTGATTTTGGCGAATAAAATGGAGTATACTATTGATACGATTATAATTTTTAGATAAAGATCTTTTATTGTACTTAAGTCATTAAGCCAATTTAACTTACCTGCAATAAACCTAAATGGGAGGGTTAGTAGAAATCCTATTAAAACACTACATATTCCATCATAGAATACATTTGATGACGTGAATTGAATTAAAATACTATATTTAAATGTTTCTACTGTAAATAGTGCAAACCAGAATATCGCATTTGAAAACAAATACGTTGTAAAACTCAATCTAGAATTATACCTATTATCTACATCAAAAATATTTCTCATAACACCTGCATTCAGATAAAATTAATTTACTTTAATATTTAACCAAATCCTAAAACTATTTAACCAAATCTTAAAAGTATTTCACCTAGCACTGATTTCATTAGAATTATACTTACTTTGCTAAAAATATCGTTTAAATGGTTGCGACTCGTCGAAAAATAGGTAACATTTCATCTGAAGAATGTGAGGAGACATTATTTCATAAAATCTCCTTGATTCAAAATCTTGCAATATATGGCTATGAACAGACGATTATTAATAAAAATGATATTGATAGAAAGTATTTAAACTTGATAAAAAATAGCAATCTTAAGATTGAGTTAAAAAAAATTGAGACTCAGTTATATTCCCTCTAAAGTTTACTTCAAAAAATTTGCGAAATACTTAACCCAAGTATAGTGAGTCCCAAATAAAATTGCACTATTAAGAATTTGATTTTTAGTTATGTTGTCAAAATTTGATTTTCTTATACAATAGTAAATAATATTTTCCCAGTTAACAGAGTTATTTGTTAAGTTGAATTCCCCAAACCATGCGAAACCGAATTCGCACCAGAACTTTGTACCTTCTTCAGTTGTAAGTAATTCAAATAGTGTTTTTTCTTGTCTCCCATGCGATTTTAACAACTTAGTAAATTTTAGATTGTAATTTTCAAAACCTTCAATCTCCTCTATTGTAAAGCCTAATTTTCCCCATGTTATGTATCCGTTGTATTTTTCTGAATTTTTATCTCCAGCAGCATAAAGTTGAATTTTATTTATTCGTTTTTGATAAGAATGAAATATTTGGCAACTCAATATTTTAGTAGCAATACCTTTATATTTTAAGTTTTCATTGCGTATAATTAACAACTCGTTATGGATGATTTTATGTTCTAAATCTAATCTTCTCTTTATAATTAAGTTCTTATCGCTAACCCGGATTGAAATATCAGTATTATTTCTGGAGATAAACAGCCACTTGTCAATATGATTAATATCTAAAATTTTTGCCTTCACCAGGTATTCAATTCCAGTTATTTCTAATATTGTTTGATCACTAAATTCTGTTGCTAAATCAATATCATTCATAAGTGTATTATTATGGGGGTGATAAAATCGGCAATCCAAAAACAAAAACGCAAAAAAACTCGTTTCAAAAATTCAACACCCTAATAATCCCTTACCTATCAATAATATTTTACTTTTCCACGGTTATATAGTTAGATCTTCAATTGCAATTAGAAACACTTGTATACAAATCTCTATCAAAATTAAATAATTGTTTTTGAATTAAAAAAATATTTTTTGTTTCTTGGTGAAATAAACTTGAGATAAAGTCTAACAAAATGGGTATTTGGTTAAATAAACTGAAGATAAAGTCTAAAAAAAATAAGTAATTGGTGAAGTAAATCGATTTTGATCTTTTGAATTGGGGATTTCTGGTAATCTTTTTTTACGTGGTTTAATCCGTCAACTATTTATCCAATTTTGCGAATATCTTAGGTTACAACCTTTTCTGATTAATATATACATACCTAATGCTATTGGTAGATTGCTTTTAGGGGTTTGGCTATAGTTTTATTACATTTGTAGCCATTTATGTCTGCGCTCAAATTTTTTCCGTTAGTAGTAAAAGATGTCCGTAATGAAACGGCTGATTGTGTTTCTGTATCTCTCTCCGTTCCTCCGGCACTGAAGGATGTATTTCAGTTTATACCAGGGCAGTACCTTACCTTCAGGAGGCATTTTGAAGGGGTTGAGGTGCGTAGGTCTTATTCATTATGTTCCAGCCCAATGGAAGGTGACCTTAGGGTGGCTATTAAGAAGGTGGACAATGGGAAATTCAGTACCTATGCTAATGAGGTGCTGAGGGTGGGTGATGTAATAGATGTAATGCCCCCAATGGGAAAATTCACCCCACGGAAATCAGAAGGTGGCCATAAGGAATACCTTGCTTTTGCAGCAGGTAGTGGTATCACCCCTATTATGAGCATTATGAAGACTGTGCTGGAGCAGGAGCCTGATAGCCATTTTACCCTTGTATATGGCAACCGTTCTAAAAACAGTATCATCTTCCGTGAGGCTATTGAAGCCCTGAAGAATAAGTATATGCTACGCCTCAGGATTTATCATGTGTTGAGCAGGGAGTATATGGATGTGCCTTTGTTTAGCGGGCGTATTGATGCAGCAAAATGTGCGCAGTTTTGCCAATCGCTGATAGACGTAAGCATAATGGATGAAGCCTTTATTTGCGGCCCTGAGGAAATGATACTATCGGTAAGGCAGCAATTGGTGGACCTGGGCATGCCTAATAATAATGTGCACATAGAATTATTTACATCGCCCGACCAGCCTAAGGCCGAGCATGAAAAATGGGTAGGTGAACATAAGGCTGCAAGCGGCCCTGTAAGTAAGGTAAGTATAACCCTTGATGGGGTGACCTTTAATATGGATGTGCCATTTGTAGGGGAGAGCATACTGGATGCCGCCCTTAGAAATGGAGCCGACCTGCCCTATGCCTGCAAAGGCGGGGTTTGTTGCACCTGCCGAGCCAGGGTGATGGAAGGTGAAGTGGAAATGGAGGTAAACTATGCCCTGGAGCATGACGAAGTAGAAAAAGGTTTTGTACTTACCTGCCAAAGCCACCCACGCACCGAAAGGGTAGTAATAGATTTTGATGAGCGTTAATAGTTCATTCCGCTTATCCTACTTAAACCAACCACTATACATCAGGTAGTTATTAGCAATGCGTTCTACTTCGCCTTTTAATAGTTCGGGGCTGATGTCTTTTACTTTTTTGGCGGGTACCCCGGCGAAAATGCAACCGGCTGGTACCTGTGTACCTTCAAGAACTACTGCCCCGGCGGCTATAATTGTGTTTTCGCCTATTACCACATTATCCATTACTATTGCCCCCATACCTATTAGCACATTATCAGCTACAGTGCAACCATGCACCAGCGCATTATGGCCTATGGAAACATTATTGCCCAACAGTGTTTTGGTTTTCTGGTAGGTGCAATGTATTACTACCCCATCCTGAACATTTACTTTATTGCCCATTTTGATGCTGTTCACATCTCCCCTTATTACTGCATTGAACCATACACTGCAATCTTCACCCATTATCACATCTCCCACTATGGTGGCGTTTGGGGCTACAAAACAAGATTCGGGAATTTGTGGGTGTACACCCTTTACTGGTAGTATTACTGGCATTTTTTTTAAGTTAAAAGTCAAAAATTAAAAGTTAAAACGGGTATTAGGTAAAAAGTTAAAACGGTTTTAAGTATAAAAGTTAAAAATCAAAACAGTTAAAATTTTAAAGTCAAAACATTTTTTTTGGTGTTGTCTTGCTTTAAAAAGGTATTATCTATTCCCAAAAAGCACTTGCCATTTCATCCTGTTCGGCTTGTGGTAGCTTATATTTAGTAGCTAGCTTGCGCCAGTTCGCCACTGTCGTTTTCACCTTGTCTATTATTTTTTGTGCCTGCGAAGGTGATACCCTGAAATAGGATGCCATTTCTAAAGCCAGTTCCAGATTAAGGGAATTATCATCTTCTGAAATATTTAAAGACAATCCGGTTCCTAGTGGGTCGGGATTAAGGTCGTATGCAGGTGCCAGTAACCATCCATCACGGGTATGGATAAAGCCGTGGTTGCGCAGGTGGTCGTCGCAGTTTTTGATACAAATATTAAAGACTATTCTTCTCCACAGCTCCTCCAGTGAAGCATCCACTTTTGCCCCATGCCTTATAATGAAGCCTGCTAAATCGAGATAACTGAGTGGATCATCGGTTTTATCAGTATTCCCTAATAAGGTCATTGCTGAAGCAAAGTGTATGCGGCTACCATCGGCAGCCCTGTCGAAGCGTTTGGTTAAAAATGTGCGGTGCTTTCCGTTGAGGGTTCTCAACTTGGCTGGGGGTATATTGATGCCTGAATAGAAGGCAAGTTCCTGGGTTACTATCTGCCATGCAGCTACGTCAATAAGGTCGGTAGTAGTAGGGAATTTGGCTATCCACAGGCTGCCTTGCTCGTCCCTTACCCCTGCTTTTGGGCGTGAGCCGCCTAGTGATGCTCCTGCAAGCATTAGCCTATTGAGCCATTTTAGGCGCTCATCATCAGTATTTATTTCGTCTTGTTCCAGCTTCAGGCAGGCATTTTCCAGCTCGGGCAATTGCTCGGTAGTCAGACAGGGTTCATTGGTGTCTTTTACAAAAGTGCCGTCTGTTTCTATTTTGAATTGCAATGCACCTCTGCGGTAAAAGTCACCCACCCCTAAAAGATAATCTGACTCGGTGAGCAAAGCTGGTTTTCTTCCTTCCTTACGGGCCAGGATGGCTTCTCGTTTTTTCATCATATTACGACCCCAGCGGTCGGGTGAGGAGTCGAGGAATAGACCGAAATTGGGCTTGTCATCAGGCAGGTATTGCTTACCGGGAAAGAGGATAAGGTCGGGGTCAAGGGCCTGGGTATTCCCGTTTTTCAGCCATGCTTCAGAATATTCAAAACTAAAAACTTCTTTTCCCCTGGGGTTTACGGTATACAGATAGCCCATCAATTGGGGTGCAGGCATGCCCTGCCAGTGGGCAAAAACTTCTATTTTGCGGCTTGTATTTTTTTCTGCCATTGGTTTATTTGGTGGTTAGATTTTAGGCTTTTTAGGTGCACGTTCTTTTACCAGCAGTCCGGCATCCTGCAACTTCCTGCCTAGCACATCATCGCCTCCCAACTTCAGTATGTCCTTATCCAGGCCTAGTACAAACAGTACCTGGTAGTAGGCCCCAAGCGAAACTGTGGATGTTCCCTTTTCAATTTGCCATAATGTGGCACGGCTTATACCCGCCCTTTCGGCTACCTGGGTGGTACTTAATTTACGACGGAGGCGGGCGAGTTTTAGGTTCTCACCCATTTCGCTAAGCATTTTTTGGGCCTTGGGTAAAAGGACAACCTGTTCTTTCATAATGTATAATATACCAGACAAAAGTACGGTATTTTATATGCTTTTAGGAACAATGGATATACTAGAGAATAGAATGATGTGTATTACGGTGTGGATTACAGGATAGGACAACATTAGTTTGTACGCTGCTCCGCTAGGGCAAACGAAGCCGAGTACTAATATTGTTTACTCATGGATTTTATGGAATTGTCAAAATGCCCAAATGGTGCGCTATTTTAAAAAATAGAGGTGATGCTATAGTTGTAATAAACAGACAAATTCTATTAAAATGTTTGTTTTATCAAACATTATACTAAAAATGAGGTATCTCCTCATTTAGAAATATTGGCTTATTTATTTTGCACGGTAGTTGCTGGTGTTAGTGTCTTTTCAGCAGGATGCTTGAGGATGTATTCCTTATAAAGCGCATAGGAAAGAGGTAGAATTATGATTCCCAGGAAAACGATTATAACTATCAGACTTTTTAATTTGGGTGGCATATGTTGTAATTGGTTTTGGAGTGGGAGGTGTTTTATGCTTTACTATTGAGCAATTCAATCACGCCTTCCTTTTGCAAAATTAAGTAACCTATGCGGTCATTCGAAATTCCGGGCTTTAATTCATAACTAAATTCATACCCCGAATCTTTCATGCGGGTGATGAAATATGAAAACTGGATTTTATTATTGGCACTAAACTGCTGTGCTACCTCATACAGGTGGGTGGATAAAATCATCAGGTGGTTGGGGTGATTGAGCAGGCCCTCTACCACCGCCCTTGTACACTCACAAGCATCGTGCACATTGGTTCCTTTGAACAGTTCATCCATCAATACCAGGTGCGGTTGGCGCTTTAATAGGCGTTCTGCAGTTTGCTTCATACGTTGCACTTCTGCAAAAAAGTAGCTCTCCCCCCTCAGTATATTATCTTCAACCTGCATGTTGGTAATGACCCCCTGGAGAAAACTAATCCTTACTTTTTTGGCAGGTACACCCATACCCAAATGTGCCAAAACTGCCCCCAGCCCAAGTGCCCGCATAAATGTGGTTTTGCCCGACATGTTGGCTCCGGTGAGCAAGAGGAAATTGCGTGAATTGTCGAAAGTAATATCGTAGGTAACAGGCTTTTTGAGTAGGGGGTGATACAGTCCCTGGGTATCAAAACATACCGGTAGCATAGGGAGTAATTCGGGAAATACCCAGCCATGTTCCACCGTAGCTTTTGCCATAGATTGCCAGGCATCCAGACGGGCATAACTGTTGATAAGCCGGTAAATGGTGTTTTTCATTTCCCGCCGGGCACGGTAATTGAGTTGGGATAAGTCGGCGTATTTGGTCTCTTTGGTAATGGCAATTATTTCGGGCGTGAGGCGGTGCTCCAGTTCCTGCTTTATTAATTCCAATTCTCGTGCCAACAAGGGTGGAACTCCGGGCTTGCCGACAATCTCCGCAAGCTGTATGCAACCTTTCAAAAAGTCTGAAAGGTGGGCTAATGAAAACTGAATAAAAAAGTATTCCTGCTTATTAAGTATTTTTTGAAAGAAGGCATTGAATAGGAGGGTGAGCCCTGTAGGGGGTTCAGCAACATTATCAGCCGATTCAAAAAACTTATCGAGCATAACGATGGTGCCGTTGAGGATAATCTTTGGCCAAACTTCGGGATGGGCTGAGAAAAACCTTATTGCATCCTGAACCTCAAGCAGGTTTTCATAAGTATCGGGTGGGTTGAGAATATGCTTCCTAAGCATGTCTCTACCCACCTGGGTAGTGGTTCTGTTCATCAATGCAAAGACATCTTCATTCCCGTCGGGGGTGAAGATGGCCAGGTCTTTTAATGTGATTTTGTCGTTTTGCATTGAAGGAAAATTCTTAAAAGTGGTCGTTTCGGTCGTTAAGTGGATGTTTAGCGGTAGTTTCGGTAGTTTAGCGGTAGTTTAGCGGTAGTTTCGGTAGTTTAGCGGTAGTTTATTTTATTAATAGAACAAACTTCGTTCCTCGCCCGGTAGAACCTTGTTTTTCCAAAATATTTTTGTCAATCAAGTCTCTAAGTTCATCAGTGGCAACTGATTTTCCAACATCATTGAGCAACTGGTACTCTGAACTTTTGATAGATTTTTTTTCCTTTACATATAGTACGGCTTTAACCTGACGCTCATTAATATCGAGTGTACGTAAATATTCTTCGGAATAAGTGTCTTTGAGAAAAGTAACCTGGACACCATCAAGGTACTCTTCTATAATTGGTTCGGGTAGTCCCGCCTCTTTACATGATTCCAGCATAACACGTATTCCTCTTCCCCATGATTCAATATAACCGGCTTTGAAGAAAACGTCGGCAATGCATCGGTTGCGGGGCCGGGAATGGTGGGGAGCTTTAAGTACACCTGCATTCCATGAATCAGGTAACCTACCAGGATTCCAGATTGTTAGTTTATGGTCGTAGATACTTAGAAAAACAGTTGTTTCAGAGTAGTCTTTATGGATGATGGCATTAAGTATTGCTTCTCTTAAAGCAGGTTCGGGATATTCCAGTGGTTCCATCCGGAGTAGTCCTTTGTAAGATATGGGACGGGTTAGGTATTTGCTTTCCAAAATTGCCATCACCTTATCGGCCATTTCCAGGATATTACCTTCTACAATATCCTGAAACAATAAGTCAGCTTCTGATTTACCAAACTTCCCTATTTTAAAATACGCTGACTGGGAATAACGTGTAGGTTTTTTGCCAAATAAAAGCAAAGCAGCCAGAAGAAGCTCGCCATTATCATTTATTAAATCAAGGTTTTTAAGTAATGTGATAGTGTCGGTCTGGCTTGCATTATCGGCAATACGATGGTTTGTATATGCTTTTTGTATAAAGTTTCTTATTGCACTTTCATCAATATCTTTTATGGTAGCTTCTGGAATTGGCCGTTGTTCCCATGACATACCAATTTTCTTCATTAGAAATTGGTGCAATGCATTTCCTTTCAGTTCCTGCTTAGTGCTGCCACTTCTATAATAGTACCTGCCTGCATAGGATATAGGTACACTACTCGGCTGAACTGATATTTCAATAAAATGTTTTTTGTTTTTTGTAAGATGGTTTACATCAAGCATCAACCCAAGATGGCTAATGGCTTTATTGGGTATATCTTCAAGTAGTTTTTTAAAATCTTCAACTCCTGTAACTACACCCTTATCATCAATACCAATGAAAATTTTTCCTCCCTGGGCATTGGCAAATCCACAAATCCATTTCAGGTAGTCATCCCGCCATGATTCTTTATATTCTATGTTTTGGTCTTCAGCCATATTATTCAGAATTAATACAGTGCCTGGTATTGAATAACAAATCTATTGTAATCTACTAAAAAAGCTCAAAATCGGTAGTTTCGGTAGTTTCGGTAGTTTAGCGGTAGTTTAGCGGTAGTTTCGGTAGTTTAGTGGTCCTTTCGGTCGTTTAGTGGATGTTTAGTGGTCGTTTCGGTCGTTTATTCAATATCACGTCCCTCTAAGCGAAGTTTATCCACGCTCAAAGGTTAACCTCCTACCTCTAACACTATCGTTCACTTTGCCATTGTGGTAGGCTATTTCGCCATTTACAAAAGTGTACACTACTGATGCAGGAAAAGTGTGTCCTTCAAAAGGCGACCATCCGCATTTGTACAAAATGTTTTGTTTGCTTACCAGGGTCTTATCCTTTATATCCACCAAAACCATATCGGCAAAATACCCTTCACGTAAAAAGCCACGTTTAGATATCTGGAAACATATAGCAGGTGCATGGCACATTTTTTCTACTACTTTTTCTATTGATAACCTGCCTTGCTGCACATATTGCAACATGAGCAATAGAGAATGCTGCACCAAAGGAATACCCGATGGGGCTGACTGGTAGGGTTGTATTTTTTCCACCCAGGTATGTGGGGCATGGTCGGTGGCAATAATATCTAGGCGGTCATCGAGCAGGGCTTCCCATAGGGCAGCCTTATTCTCAGGGCCTTTTATGGCAGGGTTACATTTTATGAGGTTACCGAATTGTGCATAATCATCGGCTGTAAAGTGCAGGTGGTGTACGCATACCTCGCAGGTAATCCGTTTTTCAGCAAGAGGCAGCATATTGCTAAACAGTTGCAACTCCTTAGCTGTAGATATATGCAGAATATGCAGGCGGCTATTGCCCCTCATAGCCAGTTGTATGGCTGTAAATGAACTTTCGAAACAGGCCTCTGCATCACGTATCAATGGATGGAAGGAAGCATTGTCGGGGTTAGGGTATAGGGCTTTGTTGGCAGCTATTATGCGCTCATCTTCGCAATGGGTGGCAATCAGTAATTCAGAATCCCCAAAAATCCTGGTAAGGGTAACATAATTATCTACCAGCATATCGCCGGTACTTGAGCCCATGAAGATTTTAACCCCACAGACTTCATTTTTCTTTTGATTGGTTTTAAGTACTTCTTCAATATTGTTATTAGCCACCCCCATAAAGAAGGAGTAATTGGCAACCGAGCCGGCTGCGGCAATGGCATACTTATTTTCCAGTAGGTCCTGGGTAGTGGCGGGTGGGTTGGTATTGGGCATCTCCATAAAGGAGGTAGTGCCACCTGCCACAGCCGCACGGGCCTCGCTACCTATTGTAGCCTTGTGGGTGAGACCGGGTTCCCTGAAATGCACCTGGTCGTCTATAACACCGGGCAATAGGTAAAGGCCCTCTGCATTAATTTCCTGGTAATTACCCTGTATGGTGATGTTGGTATCTATACGCTCTATGATTCCACCGCGAACCAAAACATCCTGTACAAGGCTCTTACCTTCATTTACTATCGTAGCATTTTTAATTAGTATTGGTAACATATAGACAGATTGAACCGGTCCCGACCCGGTAATTTTTTGTTATTTTGCAAATCTAACTCATACACATCTGCAAAACTTACTTTATGCTTAAAAAAGCTTGCCTGGTATCTGTGCTTATCTGTTCATTTCAATACACCTATTCCCAAAGCACTTTCCTGCCCCTCAATTCAGAAGACCATCTTTTGCTGGACAGGCTTGAAACAAGGTCGGGTAGATTGAGCGATACCATAGCACTTGGCGACCAGGCCGAAACACGGAGGAATGCAGTGAGGTTTCTTGAATCTCTGAAAAACAAGGAAATACGGAATCAACAAAATAGTGATACCAGTAATCATGCCGGTACATTAGTTAATACCCAAGCATTGAGCCAGATAGACCTTTATAACCTGGAACAAATGCTCTCTGAAAATGGGGAATGGTCTCAACCCAGCAAAACCGGAAAGTTGATTAATTATACATCTGAAGGGGTGAATCCTGATGGAGCCATTGATTCTAAACGCCCAATATTCAATGTCTTTTATAAAAAGCAGTATGATATGCTGCATGTAAATGCAGATGGGCTTTATCTGGTGGTAAATCCTGTATCGGATAATATTATAATGCAACAACATAATACTGGTGCAACAACGGGAAGTGAAATAAAGAGTCTACGCTATTTCACGAGCCGTGGGGCAGAAATAAGAGGACATATTTCTAAGAAGGTGGCATTCTATACTTCCATTACCGATAATCAGGAGCAATATCCCTATTTCGTGAATAAGTACGTTACCAAAGAGCACCAATCTATTCCGGGGGCAGATTATTTCATGCATCCGGCTAGCCCAACAGGGGCCTACGATTACATGCAGGCAATAGGTTATATTAATTTTGAAGCGGTAAAGAACCATGTAAATATTACCCTGGGCAATGGTAAGCACTTTATTGGTGATGGCATTAGCAGTTTATTCCTTACTGATAATTCATCTAGTATGCCTTATATGCAGATCCAGACCAGGATCTGGAGGCTGAATTATGAATGCCTGTACCTGGAGCTGACCCCACAATATGATAAGGCATTAGGAGATGGATTGGTAAACCATAAATTCTCTACAATTCATTATTTGAGCTGGAATACAAACAGGTGGCTCAATCTGGGTTTCTTTGAAGCTGAAGTTTTTGATCGTCCCAATGTATATGAAGCATCTTACCTGAACCCCATAATATTTTCAACTGCGGTGAACAGGTTTAATGGTGAGGGTGACAAATCAATACTTGGTATGAGTGCCAAGATTTTGGCTGCAAAACATTTTCAATTTTACGGACAGTTGATGTTTAATGAGTTCAGGGCTAAGGAGCTGTTTGGTAGTAAGAACTGGTATGGTAATAAATGGGGTGTACAGATGGGTGGGAAATATTTTGATGCATTTGGTATACGTAACCTCGATTTGCAGGGCGAACTGGATGTGGTAAGGCCTTATACCTACTCAGCAAAAGATACCCTTGCCAACTATACCAATTATAACCAACCCATGGCCGACCCTCTGGGTTGTGGGTTTATCAAAGCTATGGGTATCATAAGGTACCAACCAAGGAAAAATCTCTACCTTAGTGCTAAGGCTACTTATTATGTACAAGGGGTAGATACCGGTGGGGTAAATTTCGGTAACAATATCTTTAATACTTATAGGTCGGCTGAAAGTATATATGGGGTGAAAATGATCAATGGTATTAGGTCAAACTGTGCGATGGTGAACCTGAATATTTCTTATCAGGTGCGTAGAAACCTGTTTGTAGATTTAGGTGGTACCTATCGTAAATACACTGCTGGTGCAGGCATAGATAATAATGGCTATACCACTACAGGCCAAATTGATGGATCGCTTACCTCACAGTATTTTTACCTGGGTGTAAGAATTAATGCAGCAAGAAGGGATTACGATTTATTTTAGGGGTAAGGTAAAGTGGGCTTTTGTAGCGATCGATATTTCTACTTTAGATCAAGCAATATGAAAAGGGTTTACTTTTTTAGCTAAATACGATAACTACTGAGGTAGTTTGTTGCAAGACCTTATCTATTGGCAAAACATTTCGTTTTCCACATTTTTATTGACTTATTTTATTTATCCCTTTCATCGTCTAATTTCGTTGTTACTGGAAAACCGGGGGATATAAAACCCAAGCTAAAACTTTCCAAAATATGTCTTTATACTTTCTACTTACGTCTTTCTACTAATAAAAAAATGGTTCCAACAATATCACTATCCCAACTGGCCAATGAAATAACAGATACGCTCGATGAGCGGTTTGAAGGCCATACATTCTGGATAAAGGCTGAGGTGAGCGATGTGAAGAAATATACATCTACCCGTAGGTGTTACCTGAAATTCATTGAGCGGGAAAACAAGAATACCATTGCTGAATTGCGTGGGGTATTCTGGAGTAATTCATACGGGCAGATAGAGGCTTTTGAAAAACATACAAAGCAGGTATTTGCTGATGGTATTGAGATTACCTGCAATGTACTGGTAAGGTTTCATCCTAAATACGGGCTTAACCTTGATGTGCTGCAAATTGATGTGGCCTACACCCTTGGCACTCAGGAGATGGAGCGGCAGCAAACCCTGGAGCGACTGGTAAAGGAAAATCCGAAGACTGTAAGTCTGGTGGATGGTAGGTACCGTACCTATAACAATACCTTACCCTTACCCCTGGTTATCCAAAACATAGCCCTGATAACTGCCCCCAATAGTGATGGCCAGCGTGACCTGAAACAGGAGTTGGCCAATAACCGCCATGGCTATGCCTTTAAGGTTACGGAGTTCCTTACCCAGATACAGGGCGATACGGCACACAGAATGATACTGGAGCAGCTATTGCTGGTGGCGCAGCACCCCGGCCCGTTTGATGCAGTTGCAATTGTAAGGGGTGGTGGTTCCCAAACTGATTTTAAACCATTTGAAGATTATGATTTGTCAAGGCTTGTAGCGGCGTTCCCTGTACCTATTTTTACAGGTATAGGCCACGACCGTAATACCAGCATTGTAGATATGATGGCCCGTGAACAAAAGACACCTACTAAGGTGGCGGCCAATATTATAGACCATAATTTTGAGTTCGAAAACCAGATAGCTTATTATAGAGACCAGATACAGAAAAAGGCCGATAAGATGGTGGAGCGGGCATGGAACAATATCGCCTCAATGAAGCGGCTGGTGAAAATGGCCAGCCCTACAGCCATCCTTAATAAGGGTTTTGCTATTGTAACCCTGAATGGCCGGATAATGGTGGACCCATCGCAGATTAGTGAAAATGATGTGATTGAAACCCGGTTGATGAATGAAACCCTAACAAGTACTGTAACCAAAAAGACTAAGAACAATGCAGGAGATGAGCTATAATGAAGCCTACAAGGCCCTTGAAAAACTAGTGGCCCAAATTGAAGACGATACCATAAAGCTGGACGAGCTTGCCGATAAGGTAAAGGCAGCCAATGAGCTGATAGGCTACTGTGAGCAAAAATTGCGCAGCATAGAAGGTGATGTAAAGGCGCAGGTTGGATAAGTAAATATTACCTACCCAATCCGGCTTTATATACTTTCAGGCACCTTTCACGGGCTACTGCATGGTCTATGATAGGGCGAGGGTAGGTAAGTTGTTCGTATCCGGGCACCCAATGCCTGATGTATTTGAGGTCGGCATCAAATTTTTGGGTCTGTAAATATGGGTTAAAAATCCTGAAGTAGGGTGCAGCATCACAACCACATCCTGCAGCCCACTGCCAGCCACCATTATTTGCCGAGAGGTCGAAATCAAGTAGCTTTTCGGCAAAATAGGCTTCACCCCATCGCCAGTCTATTAGCAGGTGTTTGGTAAGGAAACTTGCCACTACCATTCGCACCCTGTTGTGCATGTACCCTGTTTGGTTCAGTTCGTGCATCCCTGCATCTACTATTGGGTAGCCTGTTCGGCCTTCGCACCAGGCTTTAAATTCGGCCTCATTATTCCGCCAAACTATATTATCATATTCTTTTTTGAAACTGCCATTTACCACATGAGGGAAATGCCATAGTATCATCATGTAAAATTCACGCCAAATGAGTTCATTGAGGTAGGTGCCATTCAGCTTTTGTGCGGCTGCGGCGAGTTGGCGAATGCTTACTGTGCCAAATCTTAGATGAACACTAAGCCTGGTAGTGCCAACGATTGCCGGGAAATCACGGGTTTTGTCGTAATTGGCTGCAATAGATTCATTTAATACCGGGGCAACGGTTCCTGGGTCTATTGGTATAAAGCCAATATGGGCCATTGAAGGGATATTGGGAGCGTGGTATTGTAAAAACTGCCCAAGATATTTTTCACAAGGGTAAGGCTTTAAATAGAAATCATTTAGCTTTTCCTTCCATTTGCGGCTATAAGGGGTAAAGACAGTGTAGGGTTCGCCATTGTCTTTTAGTACTTCATTCTTTTCAAAAATTACCTGGTCTTTATAAGTATTAAACTGTATACCGTTTTGGTGGAAATAATTGGCCATTTCCAGGTCACGTTTATGGGCATAGGGCTCATAATCGTGGTTGGTGAATACTTGGTTAATGGTGTATTGTTGTGCTAATATTTTAAAACATTCCAGCGGTGTGCCATGCAATACAGTAAGCCCACTGCCCATACCCAATAGTTGCTGGTGCATGGCTGCCAATGCATTGTGTATGAATTGTACCCGTTTATCCTTCTTATCTTCCAGGCTATCAAGGATTTGTGTGTCGAAAATAAAGATGGGTAAAACAAGCTTTCCCGAGCGCAAAGCATTGTAAAGCCCCGCATTATCATTAAGTCTTAAATCTCTACGGAACCAGAAAACACTAATTTGTTGCAACATATTGTAACTTGTGAATGATATGTAGTATTTTGTGGTAAACTTATCTATACTTATCCAGTTCAGGAATATGATTTATTAATAGTGCTATGTAAATAAATTTTTTGGCCCAAAAAGAGCAATTATGAAATTCGCTACAATGGTTTTTATGGCTTTTGCATGCCTCGCAGCAGGATGTAATAACCCTAAGGAGAAGGTGACCCAAGCGCCCGAACCACCCAAAGATACCAGTACCAAACAAGTAATTGCAGCCCCACCCCCAAAATTAACTCCTGATGTAGCAAAAGAGTTGGCAAAACTGAGCCACTATATGAAAACCAGGGAGACACCTATGCAGCATCTGGTAGTTCCTGTTAAGGAAAATGTGGTACTCAAGGGCTCTCATGGAACCCTGATACACGTAGACCCTACCGATTTTGTAATGCAGGATGGCCAACCTGTGGTAGGGGATATTAATGTAGACCTGAAAGAAATGACCACCAAGGAAGAACTATTAAACAACTATATGCAAACGGTATCTGATGGCAAGCCATTGGAGTCGGGCGGGGCTTATTATATCAATATGACCTGTGCTGGTGAGCAGATAAAGTTCAAAATGGGCCATAGCCTCAAGATTCAGTTTCCTAAACTGAGCTCAAAGGATATGTCGGTTTTCTATGGTAGAAAAGACAGCAGCGGAACTATGAACTGGGTAGGTGGTACCCAAAAATTTACTGTTACTGCCAAAATGGGCGAAGATGGCACTGCGAAAAAGGATACAGCGAATATGCTCAAAGGCCTGAAATCAGGAAAAATGAGTGCAGCTAAATTCAAAAAAGCAGCTTTGAGTGATACAGGAAAAGGTAAGAATTTAAGGATAGGTAAAAATAAGGCAGACTCGTTGCATACTATGGTTTATGATGAATTGGCAATCCAGAGTTTCGGGTATATCAATTGCGACCGTTTTCTGGGCGAGGAAAATTTAACCAATCTCACCTATGGTATTGACCCTAAGGACAGCATTGTTTGTGCAGAAGTATTTTTGGCGTTTACCGATATCAATAGTGTAATGACTGATGTGTATGAGTACAATGAAAGAAACTATTTCTCCAATATCCCGGTTGGGACAAAGGCTATTATGATTGCTTTGGCCTTTAAGAATGGCAGGGTGTACACTTCCAAAACTGAAGTAACTGTAGATAAATCTAAAAGGGTTTATCTATCCTTAAAGCTCACCCAGGACAAGGATTTGCAATTATTGTTTAAGCTGAAGCCGGTTGTTTAGGTCTTTGGTAGTTAGTATATAGCACTTAGTAGATAGTCGTTTCTGGTTTATTGGTTGGAATTTAGAAATATTTTTGCCAGTTTTCTGATTATAAAATTGAGCAATAGTATATTTATTGTCTGATTTATTGAACATTATATCTTGTGTGTTGTTTTGTAGACTGTCATTCTGCCCACCAATTTAATTGATGATTATCTCTAAAGCATAATATTAGAGAAATAGTACAACGTCTTATTAGAGAAATGGTGCAGCATCATTTAAGAGAAATGGTACAACATCATTTAAGAGAAATGGTACGGCATCATTTAAGAGAAATGGTACGGCATCATTTAAGAGAAATGGTACGGCATCATTTAAGAGAAATGGTACAGCATCATCTAAGAAAAATAGTACAACATTATTTAAGAAATTTGGTACAAAGTTCTAACTTTGCGGTATGGCTACACCGGCAGAGAAATTGGCAGAATCGTTAGAGCAATTAAAAGATTTGCAGGATACTGGTATGGTGGCCATTCCTGCTACTTCACTTTCCCGAACTTACAGGGAGCGTCTTTTGGGGCGAGGATTTATAAAAGAGGTTTTTAAAGGTTGGTTTATTATTTCATCACCCGAAGAAAGCCTGGGTGATAGCACTTCATGGTATAGCTCCTATTGGTTGTTTTGCCAGCAATACCTCGATTATATTTATAAAGAAAATTGGTGTCTTTCGCCAGAGCAATCTTTATTATTGTATGCAGGTAATTGGACAGTACCGAATCAATTAGTAGTAAGGTCGCCGGAGGCAAATAATAATAAATCTGATTTGCTTTTTAATACATCCCTTTTCAGCCTAAGGCTGCAGTTAAGTAATGATATTACTAAATTAGATGGGATGAGGGTATACACCCTGCCCGCAGCATTAATCAATTGTTCAGCAAATACTTTTCAGCAAAACCCTACCGATGCAAGAACTGCACTATCAATGGTCAGGGATTCATCTGACATACTTAAACTATTGCTCGATGGAGGGAAATCGGTGGTGGCAGGCAGGCTTGCTGGTGCATTTAGAAATGTAAACCTACCCAGGATAGCTGATGATATATTGAAAACCATGCAAAGTGCAGATTACGATGTAAGGGAATCAGACCCTTTCCTTACGCCCAGTCCTGTATTACTGTCCAACAGGGAGCGTTCGCCATATGGAAACAGAATACGTTTGATTTGGAATGAATGGAGAACAAAGGTTATCAATTGTTTTCCTGCTGCACCGGGCTTACAGGCTGATAAAGAACTCTATCTTAAAAGTATAGAAGATATCTATGTAACAGATGCTTACCACTCACTTTCTATTGAAAAGTACAAGGTAACCCCTGAGATGATTGAGAAGGTGAAAAGTGGTAAATGGAATTTTATAGCCAATGAGGATGACCGTAAACACCGTGATGCTATGGCTGCCAAGGGCTATCTGGATGCATTTCAAATAGTAAAGGGAAGTATTAAAAATATACTGGATGGGCAAAATGCAGGAACCATTGCCGATAGGGAACATAGTGATTGGTTCAGGGGATTGTTTTCACCAAGTGTAACTGCCGGATTATTGAAACCATCAGATCTTGCGGGTTATAGAAACCACCAGGTTTATATAGGCCAATCGAAGCATGTACCCTTGAATGCCGATGCCGTGCGTGATGCCATGCCTGTATTTTTCGAACTATTGGAGCTGGAAACAGAGGCTTCGGTTAGGGCTGTTCTGGGGCATTTTATCTTTGTTTTTATCCATCCTTATATGGATGGAAATGGAAGGATGGCCAGATTTCTGATGAACGTAATGTTGGCATCAGGTGGCTACCCATGGACAGTAATACCCGTGGAGCAGAGAGCCGTATATATGAATGCCCTAGAGCAAGCCAGCGTGAACCAAAACATTGAGCCATTTGCCCAATTCATTGCATGGTTGGTTACAGAAAGCCTGAATAATACGCCTGTTGCTAAGATTTAATGAGAGTCCTGTACATTTGCCTACCAATCTCACAACAATGAATATTACCAACAACAAAAAGGAATTCAGGTTTGAAACAATATTGGAAGATGGCGAAATAGCCCGGCTGGAATACCGCTGGCTGCGTGGTAGTATGGTATTGATGCATACAATAGTACCAGCCTCGGGTAGAAAGAAGGGTGTGGGTAGTGAGTTGGTAAAGTTTGTGCTGGACTATATTAGGACCAGCAACCTGAAGGTGATTATCTATTGTCCTTTTGTGACAAAGTATGTAAATGAACATCCTGAATATCAGGACCTGATTGATACCAGAGAACGTAAGTAGTAATTATTTGCCCCTGCCTAGCAGGAAGAGGATAAATAGGAGGAAGATAAAGACAAAATAAAAGGCAACAACCAGGATAGCATAGGCTTGTAATGACTCCATACTGAAGAATTCAATATTCTCACTATAGGTCATTCGCCATAAAATAAGCAAACTCACAGGGATGGAAAAAACCATCCCATTAATAAAAATCTGTTTATTGAAGAATTCTTTCAAAGCACCAATTCTTTTTCAGAAATAATTATCGAAATAACTAAATATTGGCTGAATTTAGAAAGATTTATTCATGTTTAATTTTGGGTTAACCAAAAACTACTAAGATTAGTGAGCATCTTTGGTTGGATTGAAATCCCTAAAAACAAAAAACCTAATCAATATTGCAAAAGCAGTATTGATTAGGTCAACAATTATAATTCAAAAGTTTATCCTTTGAGTAATCGTTTCATTTCCATTACATCCATTTCCAGGTCGGCAAGGCGGTGGTAAACTTCGGCTGGCTCGCTAAAGTCGCTGCTTATTTTCATACGTCCATACCATACTTCATTGATGTCGGCAGGATCAATTTCAATTGTTGGGAATTCGTGCCTGTGGGCTATAGTATCAGACTTTAGGTAGATTTTGCCACGTTCAGCAAGGCGGTTAATGACTCTTTTTACAGCTACCCCACCTTTGTGCACTATTACATATACCCTGTTATCCCTTATTTTATCCAACGCATCAACCCATTCGCCTATTATACGGTCACCATTCAGAACGTTGGGTGCCATTGACGGGCCTTCAACTTCAAACATCCTGAATGTAGAATTGTTCAAACCCGGTAGGCGGAAGGTGGGTAGGGTTTCAATAAATTCGGCATCACCATAGCCAAGCAGGTATCCTGCACGGGCCTTTACAGGCACATAGATAATATTGTCATTACCACTGCTGTCTACTGTTACCACCTTAGGTATACTGCTATAACCCATGTCTTGCTTAGGCGAAAATGCAGCTTTTAGCAACTGGTCTTTCTCTTTAGCCTTAAGGGCAGCACGGGAAATGATGGGGTCGGCGGCTTCCATATTTTTTGACATCAGCTCATCGAGGGTGACTCCATAAAATTTGGAAAACATCAAAAGAGTTTCCACATTCGGTTCACTAATTCCAGCCTCATAATTAGCAATGGTTGTACGACCAATATTCAGCGCAACACTAAGCCCATCCTGCGTTTTGGCAGATTTTTTTCTTAAATATTTTAGATTGTTTGCTAAATGCATACAGTAAATTTTAAAAAATTATTTACACAAAATTTGGAAATGTCAAATTAGTTGACTTATCTTTGTCTTGTAATCGGGTCAATAAGGCATCAAAAATACGTATTAATTTGATTTGTGCCAAATTTATTGTCGAAAATTATTGAAATCCATGAAATGACAAAAAACAGGTAATTAATCACAACTTAAGTCTTGGCAGGTTTTATCATTTGATAAAAACTTTGGTGGAGCTGGCCGGGAAAACTCATAACTAACCCAAACACTATCAGTAACCTCTAAATGAGTTATATATGACAAACGAACAGAAGAGACAAGTAAGGGAAGCGTTGATACGCTACGTTAACACGTTTGAATCACAAACTGCTGCTGCCAATAGCCTGCACGACATAAGTGCAAGTACTATTTCGCAGGTTAAAAACAATAACTGGGAGCTACTCAGCGACCGCTTGTGGCAACATATAGCCCGCCAAGTAGGCTTTTATACCGGACAGGATATTATGGAACTGCAACCTGCCGATACCTGTGCCTACTTGCTGCTCCGCATCCTTTTTGGTGATGCACAACATTATGGCATGACCTATGGAATCGCCATTGGCACAGGTCTGGGCAAGTCTTTTACGGCTCGCAGGTATACACGAGAAAATGCCACAACCATCTACATAGCATGCGATGCCAACTACAACCGCAAGTCGTTTATGATGGCCCTTTTGCATGCTGCCGGTATTGAGGCAAAAGGTAGTATGCCCGAAATGATAACCACACTCGGCAACCATTTGAGTGAGGCTGAAGAACCACTTATCATATTTGATGATGCCCATCTGCTTAAGGATAGAGTACTGCACCTGATAGTATTGTTGTCAACAAGTTTTGGTGGCAGAACAGGTGTGGTAATAATGGGTAATGATGAATTGCCATCGAGGATTGTGGATGGGGTAAGATTGAAAAAAGTGGGTTATGATGATATCTACAAAAGTATAGGGCGCCGATTCATCACCCTGGGCAGCCTTGGGCCAAAAGATGTGGAAATGGTTTGCAAAGCCAATGGGGTATATGAAGAAGAATTAATAGCCCATATAAATGAAGAATGCAGCAATAACCTGCACACAGCCATAAACATGATAGGTGAATATACCCATATGAAGGTAGCCGCCTAAGTTTTAACCAAATTAGAAACAAACAAAAAACAGAATATATGAACATGCATTACATTCCAGCACAGCAGATAAGCACAGCAAGGCATATAGCCCGCTCGGCCCAGCGCACCATACAGGATAAAACCGGTATGAAGGTAAATCTACTCCTGTGCCCAATAGGCAACGATTTTGTTACACCCGAGGAAATGATGGGCATAATAGCTAACTCACTAAATATGAGCCCTGCCTGCTATGTCATGAAGACGCATACCCGCCCTATAGCCGAATTGAGGTTTCTGGGAACGCTCTTTTTGCGCAGGCATTTCCCATCCATCACCTTGCAGCAGATAGCTAGTTTGTTTGGTGGCCGGGATCATACCAGTATTTTGTATGGACTGAAAAGGGCCTATGACCTCATTTACTCCGATGATATGGACTTTATGGAAAAATACAACAAGGCTCTTAAAGCAGTAAATGTATGGCTAAGAAAAGAAGCATAAGGGTTCAGATAAGCTGCCAAAGGGTGGAGGCCCTGCTGGAAATATGCGACGAAATGATGGAGGAGTTTACACCCGTAAACGAACACCAGAAACTGTTGCGTGAATTTCTGATGGAGTTGCAGAAAAACCTGAGGGATATGTTGCGACGGAGCCAGGAGGAATATGTGCTTGCTCTAAGTGGCACCGAGGCAATGGCCTTCTACCAACTGTGGAACCAACTGGACATAAGCCACGACAAGTATGCAACTCTGATAGTAGACAATTTATTGCAGAAGATGAGCCGATTGGCTGCCTGATTGTCGGTAATGGCAGGTATACCAATTGTGTAAAACATTTTTACAATATTTTGGTGTTTGGATTGATTTTTGATATAATATAAAGCAGGTGCCTCCGGGTTGCCCAAACCATGCAGGTGAGCAGGGGACAAGTGCTGATGAGCTTAAATAAACTGAAAATGAAAACAAGAAATGCAAAAAAGACCGGGGCCGGAATCACCGAAGGCCAATTTGAAGAAGCTATGGAACGCTATGCCAGTGCAGGACGCAGGGAAGCTGAAATAAACAAGAGTATAGAGGAGGAGGTAAACGATGTGCTTCAGAAATACGAAGACGAGCTTACCTGCCTGTCGCAGGGCAAGTGCAGGGCGTTTGAGATAGTGCAGAACTACTGCACCAATAATAAGGACAACCTGTTTGCCAAAAGAAGAAGTATAGGAACCCTGCATGCAGTAGCGGGTTTCAGGCTGGGAACGCCAAGGCTGAAACTGGCCAAGGGAACCAATTGGGCTAAGGTGGTAGCAGAGTTGAAAAGCAAGTTGCCCGCCTATGTACGAACCATTGATGAACCGGCCAAAGACCTGCTGCTGGCCGACAGGCAGAAAGAAAATGTAGTACCAGTATTAGTGTCGTTGGGAATAGAGGTGGTACAGGACGAACTATTTTATATTGAACCTAAAAAAGCCGCATAAAAATGAACACTCAAACCTCCACTCCCAGCAGCATCAGGGTACCCAATATAGCCCTGGGCAATAACCTAAGGCAGACAAAAGGCACTACCAGGCGCCAACAAAAACACGAAATGCTAGTGGCCTTTATGGCCAATGCAAAGACACCCGTGGCCCGGCGCAATCCAGCCCCTACAAGGCCCGCATTTTTGAAAACTCTTTTGTCTTTTTTCCTTTAAGCTTTTTATCCGTATCCGGTTATTTGGCTTGCTTCTGTGAATTTTACAGATGCAAGGCCTTATCTGATGCTCCTATATCTATATAGGCAGGAATGCTTTGTTGTTTGAGTATTTTTTCAATTTCCCTTCCGGGCTTTAGGCCCATTTACACACAAAAATTAAATAGCCATGAATAAAACAGCCTATCTGGCCGGGAAGATATCCGGCCTGCCAAACACGCATGTGAAAAACAAATTCAACCGGGTGGGCGAACACCTGAAAAGCATGGGTTACAAGGTAGTCAACCCGGTAGCCATTGCCAATACCTCCCTAAGCTGGGATGAAAGTGTACGAACCGACATAAAGCAAATGCTGGAATGCGACGAGGTGCACCTGCTGCCCGACTGGCAGGACAGCCGTGGTGCCGAACTGGAAAGGGATATCGCCATAAGGCTGGGTATGCAGGTGGTGTATCATTAGGGTGGAGAGCAGGCTGTGCGTTTCTTTTGGGGGATGTGCAGCCTGTTTTGTTTAAAGTTTAGTAATAAAATTCGAAGTAGTCAGTACCACTTTTTACGGCGGTCAGGCCATTTCGAATTTTCCGATTGGGGGATATGCGAGCAACCTGTAGCACATGAATAGGCAGCGTAAATCTAGCAAAGCAGTTGGGCATAACAGAGAAAACTGCATGGTTTGTATTATCCATTATTTGTGAAATGGTTTGCAAGTACGCAACCCGATATGTTGTAAGTGAGTACTATCGAGGGGGATGAAACGTAAATAGGCAGTAAAGAAAAGAATAAGACTCAATCTTTAAGGGCTGCAAATAAGGCTAAAGATCTAGAATTGGACGGTAAAATCCGTAATGTCTATTCTTTATATATCAAGAGTGCGGTATTAGTTATTTTGCAAGAAGGTGGCAAAATCACTGTTCAACCTATGGTAGCTAGAACGAAAGAAACATTAGTTAGAATGTTGCAAAAGAATATCAGTCCTGATGCTACTGTTGTAACAGCTAGGTTAAGGTCTTATGAAAAGTTAGGTGACATATACAAACATTATGTTGTTAACCACAATAGCAATGAGAGTGTAAAAGACGGTTTTTCACCCAACGACATCGAATGTTTTTGGGCTAGCTTTACAAAGGGCATTACTAGCGTATTTCACCAGTTATTAGATAAATCATTTGCATAGGTATTGTGTTGAATACAATCAAGGTTTTTATAACCTGAAGAACAAGACTGTTGATAGGTTAGCTGGAGCAATAGGACAGACAGCATACACAAGGATTACTTTTAAAAAATTGATAGCTGAATAAACTATCTTTGCAAAATAAATATAAGTGTAGCGGGAAGTACTTCTATATAAAATTAAAAAATATATTAGAATTGAAGTTGCGGTAAGTCTTTTTTCTTTTTTAAACCTATTTTTTATATATTGTCTGCGAAAATGGATAATTCCACAAAAATAGTAGAACTTAAATTCGATGGTAACGGAATCAACCCAACAAAGGTAAAGGCTTCCGAAATAGCTGAATTGATTATCAGCTATGAGAATGCTATTACCAATATCATCAAAACTAATAATCCAGAAATAAGTGATGATTTTGTATTTCTAAGTATTGACCAAATACAAAATCAAAGTCTAACATTACGGCATTTGGCAAATCAGGCTAAGAGCCATGTATTGCCTGCCCTTTTCACAATTGCATCAGCATTTGAACAAAATAATTTTAATCAAATACCTAATTCAAGTATTCAGGATTTAAGAGTTATTACGGCATTTACCAAAAAATATCAATGTGATGGTTGGTTTATCGTTGATGGTAAAACTATTGCTTCTTTTAATCAAGATACTGATGTTGCATACAATCAATCTACTACATTCAGAGGGGATACTGTCATTTATGGAGAAATAAAAGGAGTGAATGAAAAAATAAATACTAGGTCAACTATACGAATAAACAATGAATATAATTTGTCTTTTGATGTCAGTAAAGATATTGCAATTCAACTTGGTTCACAGCTTTTCAAAGAAGTAGGATTAAGAGGTAATGCACGGTGGGATAAAAAAACCTATAGAGTAATTGATTTTAGAGTTGATAGTGTGATAGTTCTAGGAGACAAAACAATAAGTGATACTTTTTCAGAATTGGGCGTATTTTTAAACCCATTCATTGACAAACATGGAGATTACCCTAATTACCTTGCATAATGAGTAAACTTGTATTAATAGATAGCCAAATTTTAATTTGGGGAGTAAAAGGGTTTGCATCACCTGGCCAAGAGGATAATATTGCTACCGCAAAACTATTTATGCAGTGGATTTCGGATAATGATTATAAAATATTGATGCCTTTACCCCAATTGGTTGAACTTGCATCTTATGCACCACCAGAACATCAGCATGTTATCTACTCAATGTTTACAACTAAAGGATTTCAAGTAGTCCCATTTGATGAATTAACCACCCAAAAATGCTCTGAATTACTTCATAAATCATTAAATGAGCAAGAATTAGTTGTTTATAGAGCAGATAATAAAGTACCAAAGGCAAAAATAAAATTTGATTGCATGTTAGCTGCATCAGCCATTGTTAGAGGAGCAGTAAAAATTTTCTCTAACGATAATGACCTAAAGAAATTTTCATGTGGACAAATAGATGTTTCAGAAATGCCAAAAATAGTGCATGATTTGAACTTATTTGGAGATGTGATAAGTACTAAAATAATACATTAGCCAAAATAAAATAGAAAAACCAAAAATCATGAGCTAGAGCTGGCTATTAAAGGTAGCTTCTTAGACGTGTTCAAAATGATCATGATACTTATGGAGCGGAAAAATAAAAATCCGCTAGGAATCTCGAATGAAGTTGGTTTAATGGGTATTATTTACTGATGTGTCCTTTAATATATAAGGCCCCATTTATCTTTTCCTATACCAATATTTATAGCCAAAAATTATATTTTTGTAGCCTATTATGGCAGGCGAACAATTACATATTACTATCATCCAGGCCGATATAGTATGGGAAGACAAGGAGGCCAACCTAAAGCAATATACCGAAACCATTGCTGGTATCACAGGTCCAAAACATATTGTGGTGCTGCCCGAAATGTTTAGTACGGGTTTTAGCATGGGCCCCGAACGCCTTGCCGAACCCATGGATGGCAAAACCGTGGCCTGGATGGCCGATATGGCTGTAAAGTACCGCTGTATTCTGTGTGGTAGCCTGATAATAGAGGAAGATGGCAAATACTACAACCGCATGTTGTGGGTGCAGCCCGATGGCCGCATAGGCACCTACGACAAAAAACACCTTTTTGCCTATGCAGGTGAAGACAAACACTACCACCGTGGCGATACCCGCCTCATAGCCCAGGTAAATGGCTGGCGCATCAACCTGCTCATTTGTTACGACCTCCGCTTCCCCGTATGGGCACGCAACCAGGGCGACCAATATGATGTGCTACTCTATGTAGCCAACTGGCCCCAGGCCCGCAGCCTGGCATGGAAAACCCTGCTACAGGCCCGTGCCATAGAAAATATGTGCTATGTAGTAGGTGTGAACCGTGTAGGCACCGATGCCAAAGGAAATATATATAGCGGCGATAGCAGCGTGTTTGGCCCCCTTGGCGAACCCCTGTGGCAGCATAGCCATACCCCCATCTGCCATACCATTACACTGGAAAAAGAAACCCTCCAAAAAGTGCGCACCTCCCTACCGTTTTTGGCGGATGCGGATCAATTTTTGATGGTGTAGTTAAAACCGAATTTTATGAAACGACCACGCAAACAAGTGCAACAATATTCTCATGCCTAGGATAAGGATTTTTGTAAGGAGATGGAATCAAGGTATAATGATTATAAATCTGGGAAAGTCAAATTGGTTTCAATTGAGGAAGTAGAGCAGGGTGCAATAATGGCTGCTGAAATGATGATGGCTAAAAAGGTTGTGGAAATTTAATAACCGACAACATATGGAAATAATTTGGTATTTAGTATCGACATTTTGAGGCGTAGTTTTTGTTATTAAATTTGTATGTACATTTGTACTAACATTTGGTTGGGTAATTGGTAAAACATTTGTTTCGTTAAAATAAAAATATGAATTCAATCAAAGGATAATAGTCAGGAATTTGCACAGGTTATAATCCACAATCACATGACATCAAATATTTCAAATAAAGGTACTTCCCCAAGCGAATTGAAGCCAAATGATGCTTTAATTACGTTTTTAGGATTGGCTAAAAATTATCATAGCGATACTATCAAGGAAATAGACCACAGCACAGAAATGTTAAGTTTTGGTGCTGAAACAACATATGCACAAGGGGTGCTAACTTTCCTTAATGACCCATTAGGGGCATTGTATAAAATGAGTACTGATTTAGATAATAAGATATCCGAAGTTGTTGATAGGGCAACCAAGGGTTATATTTATAATCAAAAGAAGCAGGTATTGAAAGCCGCAAGGACTGACTTATCTGATAATGAATTGCATTATTGTATTTCATTGAAAAAAGATACGGCATCTAACAGAATGAAGTTTTACAAGTTTTTTGAGTTTTATTCTGCTTTAGAATTTTCAGAGAAATTCCCGATTTATTTTCAATTCGTGCCTATAGAATTATGGGATAAAATTTCAGTTAAAGAAGAAATTATTTGAACCTGTGGTTAAGCATCTAAATCAGATTCGGCATAATACTGATTTTCATTCTAATCTATGCACCAATTTTTCGGATAGATTCTTCGATTGGAAGATTACCTGTACTTTCTATATCGCATTGCACATCATGCAGGCTCTTGCAAAACATAAGGGTGTAAATATTGGAACAAGGCATAAGGATATTAATGATAATCTAAATCCCAATAGTAGAAATTCTCCAACTATGCCACTTCCAATTGCCGTTTGGAATGCTTACCACATGCTTTTCCAAAGCTCACGGTCATCCCGGTATAGCGGTTTTACATCCGATGAAAATGCATTCGAATTAATAATGAAAATCGACCATAGTCATACTGTGCCATTATTGAGATTAATCAAAAAGTATGCTATACAGGAAGGAATTATTTTAACCTGAGTAGTCATAGTTTTCCCCCAAAACAAAAATTCTCCCACCCCCTCCAAAATCCCCCTCCAATACCTACCTTCAAGTCCTAATTATTAAGGTATATGGTATTAGGGGAAGATCCGTTTTTGATAAGGCTGGAGAAACTGAATGAAAGGCAGCGTGAGGCGGTTGATACTATTTATGGGGCGGTGATGGTGATTGCTGGGCCGGGCACGGGTAAGACCGAGGTGCTGGCTATGCGTATTGCCAACCTGCTGCGAAGTGAGGCACAGGTGCAGCCCCACGAAATCCTCTGCCTCACTTATACCGATGAGGCTACCAACTCTATGCGTCGCCGCCTGGTGCAGATAATAGGCCCTGCTGCCCACAAGGTGAATATCTTTACTTTTCACGGGTTTTGTAATACCGTTATCCAGAACAATAGTGAGTATTTCAGTATGCGGTCGTTGCAACCAATAAGTGACCTGGAGCGTACCGAGTTATTATACAAGATGCTTGAGGAACTACCCTCGGGCCATACCCTCAGGAAACTGAGTGGTAATATCTATTTCGATGCCAATAAACTCAACCGCCTGTTTGATGTAATGAAGCGGGAACACCTTACCCCCGAGTTTATTTGCACGTCTATTGATGATTACCTTGCCGACCTGCCCAACAGGGAGGAGTATATCTATAAGAAAGCAGTAAAGGGTTTCAAGAAAGGGGATGTAAAGCAAAACCAGATTGACGAGGAAACCCGCAAAATGCAGGAAACCAAGGCTGCTGCCCTGCTGTATAGCGACTACCAGGCAAGGATGAAGGAAGCCGGCAGGTATGATTTCAATGACATGATTATCTGGGTGCTGGATATTTTTAGCCAAAATATTGCCCTGCTGCAAAGCTACCAAGAGCGCTACCAGTTTATATTGGTCGATGAATTTCAGGATACCAACGGTTCGCAAAACGAACTGCTCAACTACCTGTGCAGCTATTGGGACGACCCCAATATTTTTGTGGTGGGTGATGACGATCAGAGCATCTATGAGTTTCAGGGGGCGAGGATAAGGAATATTGTAGATTTTTATGAGCGGTATAAGGAGAACATCAATATTGTGGTTCTGCCCCACAACTACCGCTCATCGCAGTCTATTATTAATAAGGCCATGGCCTCTATCCAGAACAATGAGCAAAGGCTCATCAACCAGCTTCACGAGTTGGGACTGGATAAAAATATAGTGGCTGCCGCCGATAGGTTTGCCAATGGTAATAATACCATAGAACCTGTCATCACGGTATATAATAATATCCTACAGGAGGAGGCCGACCTGGTGATGGAGATTGAGCGGTTGCAAAATAATGGTGTGGCCCTCAAAGATATTGCCATTCTCTATGCCCAACACCGCCAGGCCGAAAATGTGATGGCTCTGCTGGAGCGCAAGGGTATTGGTTTCAACGTAAAGAAACCCGTAAACGTATTGGAACTACCCCTCATAGAGCAGATACTGAATGTGCTGAAGTACCTGGATATGGAGCGCAAAAAACCATTTGATGGGGAAGAGGTGCTGTTTGAATTGATGCATACCCCTTATTATGGTATTGAGCCTACCGATATTGCCCAACTAGCCCTGTATATGCAGACCAACCGAAAGGAAAAAGGGCCTATCAGGTGGCGGTTTTTGATTTCTAATCCGCTCTTATTAGAATCGCTGGACCTGAAAAGTGCCAAGGCATTGGTGAGACTAGGTAATAATCTGGACAGGTGGGAACGGGAACAATTGAGCCTGCCTCTACCACTTCTTATAGAGAAGATAGTTCACGAAAGTGGCATAGTAGCCCATCTGGTAAAGACAACCAATCATGTATGGGATTTGCAGGTTTTATATACTTTCTTTGAGTTTGTCAAGGAAAGCTATCTGCGCAATTCTAAGCTGAAACCTGTAATGCTCTTGCAGATGATTGGCCAAATGAATGATGAAAACATTCCGGTGGCTTTGCAGCGGGTGGTACAAAACGATAATGGGGTCTATTTCTACACTGCCCATGGCGCCAAGGGCAATGAGTTTGAATATGTTTTCATTATAGGTTGTACTAAGAACTTCTGGGAAGGCAAGCGGGGTGGTGGTAATGAATACCGCATGCCCGATAATATTACCCTAACAAAGGATGATTCAGAAAAAACCTATAAAACCGAGGTGGCCCGCAGGCTGTTTTATGTGGCACTCACCAGGGCCAAGAAACACCTCTATCTGTCCTTTGCACTAAATGATAATGCAGGCAAGGCTATAGAAACATCAGTATTTATAGATGAGATAAGCCTGCCTGATGAGCGGGTAAAAAAGACCGTGGCATCGGGGGCTATAATGGAGCACCTGGGCTGGGCATTGCAACCTGTGCCTGAGGTTAGGATAAAAATGGCCAATGCCCAATGGATAGAACGTGCCTTGCAGCAGTTTACCATGAGCTATACCACCTTGTCGAAATTCCTGCACTGCCCACTGGCATTTTATTACGAGAATATCCTTAAAGTGCCCTTCCAGAAAAATGATGCACTGGCCTTTGGTAGTGCGGTGCACTATGCCCTGGAGCGGATGTTCCTGGAAATGAAGGCGAGGAAGGGCGAGTTCCCGGATAAGGAATTTGTAATCAATTCTTTTAATTCAGCACTATATTCCGAGGCTTCCTGTTTCACCTCTATCCAGTTCGACCGCAGAATGGAGCAGGGGCATAGTTTGCTTAACGAATATTACGACCATTATGTAAATACCTTCCATAAAGATGTGGAGATAGAGTTTAAGGTGCCACGGTATGCACTGGATGGTGTGCCGGTGACCGGGAAAATTGACCGTATAGAGCTTTATGGTGATGGACTGAAGGTGGTGGATTATAAAACCGGTGACCCTGATAAGTCGGCATCGGCCAATACTGCCCCTCCAAATGAGAAGGAACCATTGGGTGGCGACTATTGGCGGCAGATGGTATTTTACAAGCTATTGCTCGAAAATTATGAAGAACGTAACTGGAATGTGAAGTTGGGGATGTTTGATTACATACAAAAAAGCAAAAGCGGGGAGTATAAGCAGATAGTGGTACCAGTATTTGCCAAAGATGAGGAGATAGTAAGGGGCCAACTAAAAGATACCTATGGCCGTATTATGAATCATGAATTTGACAAGGGTTGTGGTAAGGAAACCTGCCATTGGTGCAATTTTGCGAGGAGGTATGAGTTGATAAGACCTGATTATGAAAATGTAATAGAAATTGATGATATTTAAGTAAAATGGGAATTGCGAAATTAAAAATTGCAATTTTTGGTTAAAATTCGATGGCATTTTTGTTAAAATATTAATTGTGTGCGGACATAATGCCCTAATTATCAGCTAATTATTTTGGAATTTTCAATTTTATTGGTACATTCGTATTAATGAAATTGAAAACTACCTGGAAGGAATATTATGGCTCCGACTATTATACTTATATATTAGTTGGTTTCCTTATGCTTGTAATCCTGGCAGGTGGTCTCAGAATAATACTTATGTAATCTTCGCTAACAATACTTATCGCCACTGGCACGAGTGTTCCGAAGGATTACTCGTGTCTACTAAATAACCCAGTCTGTGACTGGTATTCAAAGTAAAACAGTCGAAAGTGAAACAACAGCCTAATCCTTTTACCACCTTAGTTGCCACAAGCTCCCAAAATTTATTGTCATAAACGCAGGAGTACGGCATCCTATTCAGCCTGTCCCGCTTTTTCTGTGTGAGAGAGGGCAGGGGTGAGGCCTCCCGATGGTAATCTGATTTTTGTAGCAAATTCCATAAAAACATTACTTGTCAATGGCAGCATCCTTAGGTTTCTTTGAAACCATCTTTTTGAATGTTTTTTAATTTCTTTTTCCTAACATTTACACGTTTCTATACGCCTTTATTATCAGGTTTGATGGCTAAATTTCCCGTAAAATTTTATAATATTATGACAATTTGGGGCTTAAAGCCACATGTTCCGGAATATTAATTTTCAATTATTAATTGGGGGAAATGGGGAATAGAAATTAGGAAAAAGTGCTGTATGATAATTTTATTTTGCCTCATAGTATGGAATTTATAAAAATTGTTGCTAATTTAGAGCAGTGTATTTGTTAACATATCCGCAATGGGTGTGTTAATAAGTATTTTTGTCGTTTTCATTGTTCGTGTTTTAGGCTAAAATTGGTTAAATTCCGGTATTAATCGGGGGTGAGCTAATAGTGTAAAGCATTGTAATGGTGTATATAATGTATTTTAGTAAAATAATATTAATTATAGGGATATGAAACAAATGTACAATTACCTTAAACTTCTTCTGGTTATCCTTCTGGGTTATACCGTGAACGTAACTGGACAGTCAGTTGCGCCTACAATTACATTTAGTTATTCAGGTGGTATGCAGACTTATACCGTTCCGATAGGTATTACTCAACTTTATGTTGTGGCAAAAGGCGGTTGCGGTGGATTAAACTCCAGTGAAGCAGGCCACCCCGACCGTTTTGGTTATGGCGGATGTATTCAGGACACTTTAGTTGTTGTGCCAGGGCAGGTAATTAACCTGTTTGTAGGTGGTAAGGGTGCTGATGCTGTAACTGGTGCCAGGGCAGCTGGTGGCTATAATGGTGGTGCCAATGGTAACTATGGTGGTCCATTCAACCTTGCAGGTGGTGGTGGCGGTGGTGCTTCCGATATACGTGTTGGTGGTACAACATTGGCCAATAGGGTTATTGTAGCAGGCGGCGGCGGCGGTGCTGCCCCTTATTGCGCAGTACCAGGCACTCCTGATATTGATCGTGGCGGTGATGGCGGAGGTAATGGTCTTGGCAGTACTACTGCCAACTTTGCTGGTGAAGCTGGTCATGGATGTAGCGGCACCACAGGTGGTGGTGGTGGTACTTATACTACATATGGTATTGGTGGTTATTGCGCTACTTGTGCTGGTAACCCTGGTTTTCGTGGTGATTCTATAGCTTTAGGTACAGGTGGTTCAGCAGGTGACTTTAGTATTTCAGCTGGTTATGCATCAGCCGGTGGCGGTGGCGGCGGTGGCTGGCATGGTGGCGGCGGTGGTGACTGGACCGGCGGTGGCGGTGGTTCCAACTATGGTACTTCAACTTCTATAAATACACGTGGTTGTAATACTTCAGGCCCTGGTGTTATTACTATTACACCAGTTTGTACTACCCCAGGTATTACAGGTGCTGCACAAGTATGTCAGGGTTTAACTACCGCTAGCTCACCTATGGCAGATGCAACTGCTGGCGGTACATGGAGCAGTAGTAATACATCAGTAGCAACAATAGGTACTACAGGTATTGTAACCGGAGTTTCTGCAGGTACAGCAGTAATTACTTATGTAGTAGGCCCATGTTATGTAACAAAATCATTTACAGTAAATCCTTTACCAACACCTACTACAGGTGCTGATACAGTATGTGCTGGTAGCACTACTACATTGGCTGATGTTGATGGGATTGGTGTTGGTGTCTGGACCAGCAGTAACCTTTCTGTAGGTACAATAGGTTCCCTTAGCGGTATCGTAACAGGTATCACAGCAGGTACTACAATTATTACCTACAGGCTACCAACCTCCTGTATCAATACTACTATTGTGCAGGTAGACCCATTGCCGGCACCTATAACGGGGATGGACAGTGTATGTGCAGGGCTAACTACCACATACAGTGATGTTACTATTCCGGGAGCATGGAGTAGTAGTGATGCAGCAACTGCAGGTGTAGACCCAGTGAGTGGTGTTGTAACCGGGGTGGCAGCAGGAACAGCTTTGATTACCTATACCATACCTACAGGTGCTTGTTATGTAACCAGAGGGGTAAGGGTAAACCCATTACCAGCAACTATTGTTGGTAGCAGGGCTGTATGTGTGGCTTCAACTATATCATTAACCGATGCTAGCAGCGGTGGCAGGTGGATAAGTGGTTCTACCGGTATTGCAACTATAGGTTCTACAACTGGTATATTAACAGGTGTATTAGCAGGTACTACTATAGTTACTTATAAATTACCTACAGGGTGTTTAATAATAGATACCACATTGGTTAATCCACTCCCATCAGTAATACATGGTACGCTTGATGTATGTGTGGGATTAACAACTACTTTGAGTAATGACTCAACAGGTGGTACCTGGAGCAGTAGTAATGCTGCTATAGGTAGCATTGATGCTAGTACAGGTATAGTTACCGGTATAGCAGGTGGTAATATTAATATTACTTATACCCTGCCAACAGGTTGTATTGCTACAACTTCGCTGGTGGTAAACCCATTACCATTACCTATAGCAGGTAGCCCCGATGTGTGCCAGACATTGTCAACTACACTTACCGATTTACCAGCCGGTGGTGTTTGGAGTAGTAGTGATGGCACTATAGCATCAATAGGTACATCAAGTGGTATTGTTACTGGTGGTAACCCAGGTACTGCAATTATAACATATACATTACCTACGGGTTGTATCATGACCCGCTCAATATTGGTGAATCCATTAACTCCAATTTTAGGTACTTTAAGGATTTGCCGTTTCGGTACATCTAGTCTTTCAAGCGCTACTGCTGGTGGTATATGGACAAGTGGAGATATTTCTGTTGCTATAATTGACCCAGCAACAGGATTAATGACCGGTGTAGGTGCAGGTACTACTGTTATTACTTATTTATTGCCTACAGGTTGTGCGGCTTATGCAACGGCAACTGTTGATCCTTTCTCAAATATTACTGGTCTAACCAATGTTTGTGCCGGACAAAATATTACCCTTGCTGATACAGTAGGTGGTGGTGTATGGACAAGTAGTGACATAACAATTGCAACTGTGGGTTCTACAACAGGAGTTGTTATGGGAACTATTACCGGAGTAACATCAGCTACTGCTACCATTACTTATACATTAGCTACAGGTTGTACCAGTTATTATGTAATAACAGTTAATCCTCTTTTACCTATTACAGGTCCTACCTCGGTTTGTAAAACATTTACCATCACATTGGCAAATGCAGTAGCAGGCGGCACATGGACTAGTAGCAATATTACAAAAGCTACAATTGACCCGGTAACTGGAGTGGTTACTGGAGTTAGTGCAGGCACAGCTATCATTACTTATTTATTACCTACAGGTTGTGCCGCCTACCAGGCTATTATTGTTAATCCTTATGAGTTAATTACAGGTACACCAATAGTATGTGCCGGGTTAACTACCACATTAAGTAATACAGTAGTTGGTGGTACCTGGGTAAGTACTGATATGGCAGTAGCTACAGTTGACCCTGTAACTGGTGTTGTTACTGGTGTTGCAGCAGGAACTACTACAATATCTTATCAATTAGCTACAGGTTGCGATGCAACTATAATCGTTACGGTACTCCCATTATCACCTATTACAGGTGTATTTAGTGTATGTGTAGGTTTGACAACTAACCTTTTCGATACAACTGCAGGTGGTACCTGGAGCAGTAGCAATGTCTTTGTTGCAACTGTGGATGTAATAACTGGTGTTGTGACTGGTGTTACTTTTGGAACATCAATTATTACTTATCATTTACCTACTGGGTGTGAAGCTTATGCTACAGTTTTAGTAAGCCCATTGGCTGCTATTGGAGGTTCTTTAAGTGTATGTGAAGGCCTAACTTCAACATTAACTGATGCCACTGCGGGTGGTAGCTGGTTCAGTAGTGATATTACAGTAGCAACGATAGGGTCAACTACTGGTATTATGACAGGTGTAGTTGCAGGTACGGCTACAATTACTTATTTACTAGGTACAGGTTGCGCAGCTTATGCCACAGCAACAGTAAATACTTCTCCTGCAGCTATTACAGGTACAGATTCTGTTTGTGTGGGTTTAACTACTACCCTCAGTAATGCTATTGGTGTGGGCACTTGGAGTTCTTCATTAACAGGTATTGCCACAGTGGTCTCTACTACGGGAGTTGTTACGGGTGTTGCTGCAGGAACTACGGTTATTACTTATACATTGCCGGGAAGTTGTATTTCAACTTTTGTGGTGAAAGTTAACCCATTGCCAGCAGTTATAGGTGGTTCGCTGGCTGTATGTCTTTCTTCATCCGTAACGCTTACCGATGCTAGCGCAGGTGGCACATGGAGTAGTAGTGATCCATCAGTTGTTAGTATTATTTCCG
>CANGSR010000002.1 GCA_947456055.1 Chitinophagaceae bacterium | reverse complement strand
GGTTCCATCTAAGGCCAATGGTTTTAAACTTGAAGTAATCCCTTACACGGAAGTTCTTGAGTTTAAGCCAGTATTGATTGCAGCCGCCAACAAGGGGCCATTTGATGGCAATACTGAAGAAGTGCAACATTTGGTTGGTCTTATGTATAACCAAAAGATTAACAGTCTGTGTAATACACAGTGTGACGATCCGGATCTTAAAGCTCCAAACGTTATACATATGGAAACAGGTCTGTTCCTTAATGTGAAAGATTTCAATACCCAGGCTGGTCTAGAAAATCCAAATGGTCTTGTATTAGACTTTGCTCGTCTAGCTACTATCCCTCATGGAAATTCAGTGCTAGCAATAGGACAGACAAGGTTGGTTCCAAATTTTGGCCCAGCCTCAATTAAGGATATTAGTGGTCTGCCAGAACCAGTTAGCGATTTCGATTCATTTCAACTAGGGTACACATCTGGTATAGAGAACCCAGCAGGAAGGCCTTTCCCTGTGTTTCCTGATATGAATCCTAACCAGTTCCTGAGTACAACAATTAATGGTGAAAAATTCAAAAACGTATGGGAAATTACAATGGATACAGGAAACGCTACGGGTGGCGTACTTAATATACCATTTATTCAGAATAATGTAACTACATCTCAGGTTTCAGCATCTTTCTGGATTGAAGAAATGGCAGATGGTACATGGCAATTACAATACAGCCAATTCATTTATTTGTTGTTCCCTGGTCATGGTGCTAATGGTAAGCCAATACAAGTAAAATGGCCTCATACTACAATTAATACTATGCGCAGGTCGAAATTACCACTTACTTGGTAATCCTAGTTGATTTCGGTTTAATAAACATGCTTGATTTCATGAAACAATGGGCCTCTAAGAATTATGAGGCCCATTGTTATCAATAGTACTAAATATTGAAATTTTGAGCTAATCTATCGATTTGGTAACCTATTTTGAAAAAGTAAAGATGCTATTTTCTAATATTAAAATAGATGATTTAGTGCCAATAGTTGCATTAGGGCTCTTTATTTACTGTAATGTATACATTAGTTATTCCATGAACTCAAACCGTGAAATTGCTAAAAAGCATAATAATTATTAATACGAATAGTAAATACATATTATCACGATAGGTATGGCAGCCTATTGTATATCACATTTAGCACCATCAAGAAGAACTGCTTTCATTATTTTAAGGATTTTTCAATTTCATCCAATACTTCCTCAAAATCGTAAATTGCCCCAGGGGTATTCTTATATGCCTCAATACGCTCACTAACTACATGCATATGCCAATTTGGTACTCCATCCTCTGAAACTATTTCCAGAGCATCCATTTTTACCAAATCATTAATAACATCTGATGCGTAATACTTCTTTACTCTTACCTGGTATGTTTCAGACATCTTTTGAATTTTGAACTAATTTAGGTGTTTTTGAGTTTCTTTATAGGTAAGATCCAGCTCAGTGAAAAATATTTTTCTGGCTTGTTGGCAGTTATAATTTAATTCCCCAACCTGCAAAATCATTTTCATCATTCTCCTTTGCTATTTATAATTTTGCAGACCAAATGCCATTGGCTCTTTTCGCAATTTCTGATTGTTATTGAGACTTTGTAGGTATTTGAATTCTGACAGAACACAATGATGCTATTATACCCGGCCCATGCCGCTGAATCTCTTGAATTTCATAAAGTTTGCGATCTGCTGCTGCACAAGTGCCGTACCGATGCAGCCCGTGAACGTGTGGTGAATATACGTTTCCATACCCGTCTGGACCATATGGAAAGGGAGATGGGGCAGACAAATGAATACAAATTCATATTACAAGGAGGCGAACATTTTCCGAATGATTTTACCCGTAGCCTGGAGAAAGAAATGAAACTGCTGTCGGTTCATGGTGGGGTATTGTTGGGTGAACAATTGTTGTCATTTGCCAATCTGGCTTTTAATACCCGTGATATCCTGCAATGGTTTAAAAAACACAACGAGCTTTTCCCATTGCTTGAATCAATATGCAAGGGTATTACTTACGAAAAGAAAATCAATGAGCAGATAAATGCCGTGATTGATGAAAGTGGTATTGTGAGGGATAATGCCTCTAAGGAATTGATGTCCATACGGTCGGAACTGGGTAAGACAAGGCATGAGGCCAGGCGTACATTTGATGGGGTAATCCGTAAACTAAATAAGGCTGGTTACCTGGCCGATATTTCTGAGAGCTTTCTGAATGGCCGCCGCACAGCTGCAGTGCTTGCTGAGTATAAGAGAATAGTAAAAGGGATTCTACACGGCGAGAGTGACTCCCAAAAGACGGTATTTATAGAGCCCGAAGAAACTATTGAGCTCAATAATGAGATATTTTCGCTGGAGCGGGCAGAGTCGAGGGAAATACACCGCATACTGGTGCAGGCTACCAAAGACTTATCGCAACATTCGCTATTGCTGGAGGGGTATTTTCATATTTGTGGCATTTACGATTATATAAGGGCTAAGGCTTTACTGGCACTGGATATGAATGCCAATATGCCCCGTGTGAGCCCACACCCGGCTTTGAGCCTGGTAAAAGCATATCACCCATTATTGTTCCTGATACACAAACAGAATAACAGGCCTACCATACCCCTCAATCTTACCCTCGATAGGCAGAACCGCATACTCATCATAAGCGGACCCAATGCAGGGGGTAAAACAGTCTCCATGAAGACTGTAGGCCTGCTGCAATTAATGGCACAAGCCGGATTGCTGATAACAGCAGATGAGAGTTCGGAGGTGGGGATTTTCAGGCAAATAATGGTGCAGATTGGGGATACACAATCAATAGAGCATGAACTAAGTACCTATAGTGCCCACTTGCAGGCCATGAAATATTATATGGACTTTGCCAATGGCAAGACCTTGTTTTTTATTGACGAGCTAGGCAGTGGTTCAGACCCAAATCTGGGAGGGGCGTTTGCCGAGGCTATTGTGGAAGACCTGGCGGCCAAACATGCCATAGGTATCATTACTACCCACTACCTTAACCTAAAGGTGATGGCCGGGAAAGTGAGGGGTATCTTTAATGGTGCAATGGCATTTGATGAGGAAAAGCTGGAGCCATTATACCAGTTGGCTATAGGCAAGCCGGGTAGTTCTTACACTTTTGCTATAGCCCAGCGCAGCGGCCTGCCACCTGCTGTAATAGAACGTGCCAAACAGCTCACTCAGCGGGAACACTTTAAGCTGGATAAGATGCTGCACCAAACCGAGCAACAATCGGTAAGGCTGACCGACAAGGAAAAGGAACTGACCAGGCTAATCAAAGAAAATGAAAAGCTGAAAACCAAGTATGACGAGCTTACTGACCGAGAAAAACTAAGGCAACAGCAGGAAACGATAAGGCTACAAAACCAGATAAAGAAAGAGGAACTGGACTACCTGCGTGATACTGAACGTAAATTCAAACAGATAATACAGGACTGGAAACGTGCCGAAAACAAGCAGGACGTAATAAAAGCCGCCGAAAGTGTTCTCTTCAGGAAAAAACTGGTGGACACTAATGCAGCTGCTGCCCGCAAGGCCGATAAGGCGTATGAAACCCTTGGCGGCACTGCCAAAATTGGTGATCTGGTGCGCAATAAGGTAAACCACCAGGTAGGTACAGTAACAGAGTTCCGGGATAAAAAAGCAATTCTGAAAATAGGAAATATGCCTTTTACAGTGAATATTGATGAATGGGTTGTGGTGAGGCAAAAAGCTTTGGAGACTAAGGGGAAGAAAGGGTAGGATTCAATCACATAATTAGATACCTCAAAATACCCTATGACTTTCCAACAAAACCTTACCAAAGCAGTAAATGATGAAATAACCATTGAAGAATTTTCTGGTTTCTTTTCTGGGAAATTTGAATATACCCAGGAGATAATTGATTGCTTTTATGGAGCCTGCAAACTGAAAGATAGGGACATAGTTGAGTATTTGCTTATAGCCGCAGATAGTGACGGGGTAGATAAATCCTACCTGAAAGTCCTAGACCACCTCCTATCTTTTAGGTGGCATGAAAAAGAGGAGGATATAGTTACGATACTTTGGTTTGATATTGGTGGCCCTGAAATAGTGGACAGCCTATACAAAGCTTCCCTAATAATTTATGATTGGGACGAAGTTCGTGCTTTACAGCGCAAATGTATAAGGGCATTACATGATATTGGCACACCTGAGGCTAAGGCGAAAATAAAGCTCATTGCCAATACAGATGATGAACATGTAAGGTGGTTTGTGAGGGATTATTATGAGCAAAATCCTGAAATGCTGGAGTGGATATATGGGAGGCTAAATATTTAATTTATGTAGGTAATACCCCTCATCACTTCCTCTCCAAACTTACATTCTCATCCCCACTCTGGTAGGGTAGATAGGTAACGATAAACTGGAACATTTCGTCGGTGGCTTTCATACTGCCCGACTGGTCGGTGATGAGCTGGGGTGGGCTAAAGGGATTATTGAGGTTTTGGCGGGTATTGTCGTATACGCCCTCGGCTACTATGGTGCTGCCGGCAGGAATTTTTACCATCTTTTTGAAGGTGTAAAAATATTGCCAACTGAAATCCCAGCGGGGGATGGATATAAGCCTGATGGTGTCGCCATTGGTTTTCAGTGCATATGCCTTAAAGCTTTTTCCCAACAGGTGCATATGGGGATTGATAGTTAATATAGATATATCTTCGGGTACCTTGAATTTACTCCACACATTTTTTACGGTGTTCGGTTCAATATTCATATCGGGCTCTACCGGTGCATTGCCAAATGAGCTAAGCGTGCCTAGTTGAAACTCCTGTACCGGGCGTTTAGGTGGGAGTTTGGCAAAGAAGATATTGATGTAGGAACTATCAATGATGTCTTCCTTTCGGGTAAAACCATAGTGGATATCATTGAGCAGGAATACACCTTTGCGGGGCAGGTAATAACCACCTATATCGGTAGGGTATAATTGTCCTGCCGCCCCAGGGAGGTAGTTTACCACCGACTTTTGCATATGGGGGAATGTGCCATTATCATTGGGTAAGCCCATTTGCTTAAAAGCACCCACCAGAGAAGTGGTATCAAATACCATATCAAATACCTTTTGCCCTTCGAAGACATTGGTCTTTTCTTCGCCTTTATATTTTACAAAGTCGCCATTTACATGGTGCACCACATTATGGGTGCCGGGCATAAATTCTATAAGGGCAGCAAAAGTGTCGTTTGGGAGTTCATAGGGTACTTTTACCAGCAGGAATTTATCCAAACTATTTGCAGGTAGGTGAGTGGGTATTACCGGTATTCTTAGGTCGGGTGTGCCAATGGTGGAACCAATAGGGTATTGGGGTAGTTTGGGCAGGGCATCGGCAGGGCCCATTGGTGCACCTTCGCTGGCCCATTTACCCAATATTTTAATCTCCCTGTCGGTTAGCATACGCTGGCCTATAAACTCGGTATAGTGAGGGTCGGCTGGCCATGGGGGCATCATTTTTTCTTTGGTCACAAAGGCATTTGAGCCGGCGTTTTTGCGGGCATCCTCATAGGTCACCAACGAAAAATGGGCATTGCCTCCCGGGCGGTGGCAGATGGTACAGTTTTTATAGAGTATGGGGGCTACATGTTGGGTAAAGGTTACATTCTCGGGTACTTTTTCACTTTGGTCGCAGGCTGTAAAGAATGATGTGATGAGTAGGAGGATGAAGATTTGACGCAAGAATTGTGTAGGGCGATTGGATATTGCCTTCAAATAGTTCACATTACTTATTAAATTCCTCATTTATTCATCCTTTTCCCTGACAGTTTTCCCGAATGTAAACTTACATTGAGCTCAAAGCCCAGCAAAATTATAACAGTATTAATCCAAACCCAAACCATAAAGGCAATTAGTGTGCCTAACGAGCCATATACTTGATTATAGTTAAGGAAATTATTGACCAGATAAAAGAAAATGAGGGTTGCAGTAACAGATGCGAGGGTAGCACAAAACGATCCTTTACTGATGAAAGGAAATCGGTGAGTGAGTGATGGCCCATAGGTATAGATGAGCGATATAGCCATGAAAATCAATAAAATAAGCAATACGAAACTGATCGTCTTTATTAGGAAAACACTATGAAAAGCAGACTTAATAATTGGGTTAAGATGTATGTTTTGCAGGATTAATAAGGTAATAATTGCTGTATTGAGCACCAATAGCATTAACGTGAGTTTTATTGCCGACCACCTGCGCTGGAACCAATCACGTTTCTTATACAATGTTTGGCTTTTATCGAAACAAGCCATGAACCCTGCAACCCCGCTTGATGAGAAGTAGATAACCAATAGAATACTAAATGATAAGGAGCTATGGTGTTGTTTGGCTAAAAAATCGGCAATTACATTCCTTACATTGAGGTAAATACTGCGATTTGGTGTGATTAGTTGGATAACGTTGTAAATGGTCTTGTCAATATGCTTAAATGGTAGGTAGGGAAAGAGTGAGAAAATAAACAGAAAAATGGAGGGTATAGCCATCAGGAAATTGTAGGTAGCAACAGCCGCTCTCTCAAAAAGATTGAGGTTATAGAATTCATGGTAAAAGAAACTACCCAAATCGTATAATGTAGCCCCATTGAGACCGGGAATCACCAGTTTTTTAGCCTGTGCGAACAGGAAACGGGTGGGAGGCCATTGGTGGGCATTGAATTGGGATAGCTTCATTGAATCATTAAAAGTAAAAAGTTTAGGGCTTAAATCAAAATTCATGTCAATCTGCTAAACTGTTGTGCCTGAAAAAAACTTACCCTAAAATTCACCCTGCAAAATATATGGGTGTCTGTATCTTTGTTCAATAATTACAAATCAATTTTATGAGAGAATTTTTTAAGTCATTTTTCGCTTCATTACTGGCCATTATAGTAGCCGGGGTAATAGGGATTGGACTGATAATTGGTATGATAGTAGGCGCATCAAAGACGCTGATGGATAAGGATGTAAAGAAATCGAAGGGTGATGTAATCATGATCGACCTTTCGAAAAAGATCCATGAGCAAGGAGCTACAAATCCATTTTCAATGCTTAATGGTAATAGTAGTGGATATGGTGCAGGACTATATGATATTACTAAGGCGCTAAAGGCGGCAAAAACTGACGGCAGCATCAAGGGTATTATGTTGAAGCTGAGTGCAGGTCCTAATGGTTGGGCTACGTTACAACAACTGAAAAATGCATTGGCCGATTTTAAAACATCAGGTAAATTTATCTATGCCTATGGTGAGGATATTACCCAGAGTGCTTATTTTGTAGCTACTGCTGCTGATAGTATTTACCTCAATCCGGCTGGTGGTATAGATTTGAAGGGCTTTGCCACAGTAATGGCCTACTTCAAAGGTACGCTTGATAAGCTGGAGTTGGAACCTGAAATATATTATGCAGGTAAGTTTAAAAGTGCAACAGAGCCCTTCAGGGCAGATAGGATAAGTGAGCCTAACCGCATCCAAATACAGGCGTTCCAAAATGGTATGTGGAACCAGTTTTTGGAAGCAGCGGCTGATTTTACCCATACCGACAAGGCGGCAATACACCAATTGGCTGTAACCGGTGCCGTGCAGTTTCCTGCCGATGGATTGAAGTATAAATTGATATCTGGTTTGCTTTATTGGGACCAGGTAGAACAGCGTGTAAGAGCTAAAACCGGACAAAAAGAAAGTAAGGATGTAAAATATATCAGCATGAATGATTATGCCTCAAATGAAAAAAATGATGGCAAACTGGCTGAAAATAAGATAGCTGTGATAATGGCTGAAGGTGATATAGTAGATGGAGAATCGAACAGCGAGGTGCAGATAGCGTCTAAAGACCTTAGCGAAGTAATAAGAAAGGTGAGGCTGAATGATAAAATAAAGGGAGTGGTACTCAGGGTAAATTCGCCTGGAGGTAGTGCGTTGGCATCAGAAGTTATTTTGCGTGAGTTGGAATTATTGAAGCAGGAAAAACACCTTGTGGTATCAATGGGCGACTATGCTGCATCTGGTGGTTATTATATTGCTAGTAATGCCGATAGTATTTTCGCTATGCCCAATACTATTACAGGTAGCATTGGTGTATTTAGTATGATGTTCAGTATGGATAAGCTGATGAAAAATAAGCTAGGCGTGACTTTTGATGAGGTTAAAAACGCACCATATGCTGATATACCAACAGCAACAAGGCCAATGACTCCTGAAGAAGGTAAGCGCATGCAGAACTCGGTAGACACTATTTATGCCTTGTTTAAAAAGCATGTATCAGAAGGCCGAAGGTTGAAACCTGCTGATGTGGATAGCATAGCACAGGGTAGGGTATGGACAGGTACTGATGCTCTTGCCAATGGTCTTGTCGATGGTCTTGGTGGGTTGGACAGGGCTATAGCTAGTGTAGCAAGTCTGGCAAAGGTAAAGGATTATAAGGTAGTAACCTATCCTGAGCCTACAGATAAACTAAGCAATATACTCAAGAAATTAGGTGCCAATACAGGTACAGATGAAGCAATTAGGTCGGCTGTAAAATCTGAACTAGGCGAAGGATATGAGTGGTATGAAAAACTAAAAGGCCTTACAAAAATGAATGGAAAAGCTATGATGGCTATGCCGTTTGTGTTGAAGGTGGAGTAATAAAGAATTGGCTTAAAATAGAAAAGGTGAGTAGAGATAATTTCTACTCACCTTTTCTATTTTATGTTTTATTCGATGTGTTACTTACAACCCATAAAAAGCAACCAATTCCTTACCCTCGCTATTTCTCATGCCTCGGTACATACCGGCTGAGTTGAAGCAGAAATCATAGTTGCCTTGGGCATCTACAGCAATAAGGCCGCCTTCGCCGCCTAGTTTTACCAGTTTTTCTTTGATAACGATATTGCAGGCATCCTGGATTGATAAGCCACGGTATTCCATCAGGCAGGAAACATCGTAGGCCACCACAGCCCTTAGGAATAATTCACCATGGCCAGTGCAGGAGATTGCGCAGGTATTGTTATTGGCATAGGTGCCGGCACCTATAACAGGACTATCGCCTATTCGGCCAAAACGCTTATTGGTCATACCTCCGGTGGAAGTTCCGGCAGCCAGGTTGCCATGCATATCTACTGCAACAGCACCTACAGTACCGAATTTATGTCCTGGATTGGGTAGTGGGGCAGCTGCACCTTTTAGGTTGTCGCCCTTATGGTCTAGCTGGGTATAATTAGTATCCCTTATTTCCAACCACTGGTCGTAACGGGATTTATTGAAGAAATAAGCATCAGGCGCCATTTCAATTCCCTGGCTAAGGGCAAACTCTGCCGCCCCATTGCCACTCAGGAAAACATGTCCTGAATGCAACATTACCTCACGGGCTAAAGCAATAGGGTTCTTAATATTCCTTACACCTGCTATTGCACCTGCCGCAAGATTTGAACCATCCATTATAGCGGCATCCATTTCATTCTGGCCCTTTTTTGTAAATACCGACCCTTTGCCGGCATTAAACAAGGTGTTGTCCTCCATGGTGCTTATGGCCGCAACCACAGCATCTACCGATGAACCACCGTTTTTCAATATTTCATATCCATTATTCAGGGCATCTTTTAGCCCTTCCCTATATTGTTCTTCCTGTTCAGCATTCATTATTGCCGGTGTAATATTGCCGGCCCCACCATGTATCAGTAATGTAAAAGGCATTTTTTTTAAGTTAAAAGTCAAATGTTAAAAGTTAAAACGTTTTCAGAGTATAAAGTCGAAAGTATAAAGTAGAAAGACAAAATTAAGAGTCATGTCGAAAGTGTTAAATATGTAGTTGGGGCATTAGATAAAATTATCCAAATTCTTTTCCTACTCAAGATATACAGCCATAATTTCTTTGCCCTTGGTTTCTACTTCTATATGTTCCTGCAGGGTGGTAGCAATGGTGTGGCCCACAATATCTGATGAAATTGGGAATGACTTATGTTTTCTATCCACCAATACCGCCACCATCACCTTTTTTAGATCGAAGGATAATACCGAATGGAGGGAATACATTATGGTCTTTCCCGAATTTACCACATCATCTACCAATATTATTGACCTGCCATTGAGGTTTTCTTTTACATCTAGAGCATAGTTCAGTGGGTTCTTTTTATTGATAGTAATAGGTATACTCACTATTTTTATTGGGCTAATCTCCTCTAATATACCCACAAGGTTGTCAGCAAGGATTTTTCCTCCCCGCTCTATACCCATTAGCACTATTTCTTTTTCCTCACTATTTCGCTCCCATATTTCATAAGCCATACGCCTGAGGATATGCCCTATCTTTTCTTTATCGAGTACTAAAACCCTTTTCTTTTTCATTGTTATTAAGTCAAAAGTTAAAAGTCAAAAGTTAAAACGGTGAATTAGGTCAAAAGTAAAAATTCAAAAGTTAAAAAGAGTAATTGTATTGTAGTCAACATTGTGAAATCTCATTCCACTTAATCGTGAATTACCATTTATTGAATTCTTACTTAAGCATAGTAGATTATCAAAATGCTCATCTCTAATTCGACCTTATGGCCACAACTGGGTCGAGGCGGGAGGCTGACCAGGCTGGAATAATACCTGAAAGAACACCTACTACCACCGAAACCATTATACCCAAAAAGAAATTGAAAAATGATAGACTTACCTCGAAATCGAATGCATAGGTGAGTAAGTAACTCAACAAAAGCACTACAATAATACCAATAGCACCGCCAACAAGGCATAAAACAATAGCCTCCAATAAAAATTCCCACATAATTGATGCCTTGCGGGCACCAATAGCTTTTTTAAGACCAATTATTTTTGTGCGTTCTTTTACGGTTACAAACATAATATTGGCAATGCCAAACGCACCCACAATAAGAGAGAAGATACCTATGAAAAAGCCGCCTATGTTGATACTAACAAAAATGCTTTCTATACGAGAAGATACCTGACTTAATTGATTGATGGCAAAATTATTTCCCTGACCTGGTCTTACTTTTCTAATTCTGCGCAATACGCCTTCTACTTCGTATTTCACATCATCTACATCCTTGCCATTGGCAGATTTTACTGCCAATAATGGGTCGTAATTGAGTGACTTTACATTTACAAATGAGGAGGCCATGTAGTAGGAGAAAATAACCGAATTGTCGAAATCGAAACCCGCCATGTTTTCGCCAGCTTTTTTCAATACACCAACTACATTGAATTTTTTACCATGGAATGAAATTGTTTTCCCTAAGGGGTTAAGACTGCCAGGAAACAGCCCTTTGCAGGCTTCACTACCCAATACTACGGCATTACTGCCACCTTCAAGGTCTGATGTACTTAGGTAGCGGCCTAAATTAATATCTATGCTTTGTATCTTTTCGAAGTCGGGTAACACTGCATAACCTGTAATATTTTGCACCTCCAGGTCGTCGTGCTTCACATTCATACGTCGGGTATTGAGGCAAAGGGTAGCTATTGCAGCATCGGGTACCTGTGCAAGAATGGTTTTCACTTCAGTAGGCCCCATGCTAGGTCTGCGCATATACTCCCACCATTTATACTCGCCACCCTCATCCATCCATGGCCACCGGCCTATGTAGAGGACGTTTGAGCCTAGTGAGGCCATTTCTTTTTGAATATTATTCTTAAGGCTATCTACTACTGTTTTCACAGCTATGATACAGAAGATACCTATGGTGATACCTAGAAGAGAAAGGAAAGTACGCAACTTATTGGCCTTAAGCTCTAAAAAGGCCTGGACAATACTTGTTCCAATAATCTGCGTGATATTATTCATCTACCCGCAAAGTTATTATATGCAATCTTGCTTTAAGCAGAAAATTTTAAATTAATCAACCTTTTTTATTGGCTACAATGTAAGCATTTGGATGCTATTCATTGTAGCAATTGGTTGTAAGAAGATAGGGAGCAACAAATTTTAATGTTTTTCAGGGCATTTACCCATTTGGTTGGATGGTTTACCTTGATAATGAATTACATACAACCGTTCAAAAAATATAGTATAACATCAGCGAAGAGGAATACTATTACGGATACTATTGCTTTCTTGCTCATAAAATTAATATTTAATTACCTTGATAAGTTCAAAAACCGTGCCAGATGAGATTTTAGGATTAAAAAGTCTTTTATCGGTATCTGATTCGTCATTCAATAATCCTTTTCCAAAGAGATAAATAAGGAACACTGATGAGAAATTTCATTTTTCATGTAGGTTTGCACCCATAAATTTAATTCATTGTCACCACTAGGGAAATTTCTACAGAGAAACCAGGCATTACAGTACCCTCATTTCAGATACCATATGCTGTTGAGGTTTACAGTTATCCTGTCGTTGTTCATGCAGAATACCATTATTAGCTATTATGTTTACAAGCTCACCCACGATAAGTTGGCCTTGGGTATGTTGGGCTTGATGGAAGTAATACCCGCCATTGGTGTTTCCTTCTTTTCCGGTCATTTTGTAGATATATCTGAGAAAAAAAGCCTTTTGGCCCGATGCCTCATTGGTTATTTACTCCTATCAGCTTTTTTTGTGGGTTTAGCATGGCCAAATATCCAGCAGCACATTGCAGTTAGTCAGATTGTGTGGCTAATTTATTTCGGCATTTTTGTGGGAGGAGCATTGCGTGCCTTTTTAAGCCCTGCATCATTTGCTATGATGGGCATGCTTGTACCAAGGGAACTCTACCCCAATGCCACCACATGGAGTAGTGCATCATGGCAAACCGGGGCTGTAGTCGGTCCTTTCATTGGTGGGTTTATGATTGCTATTTCGGGGTTCTGGGTTAGTATTATAAGCATTGTTTTGATTCAGGTAATCTCCTTATTGGCTCTATTACGTATACCGAAGCAAGCCATTCATAAAAAAGACAAGGAACCTATATTTAAAAGCCTGAGTGAGGGGATTAGGTTTGTGTTTAAAACAGAGATTATCCTTGCAGCTCTGTCGTTGGATATGTTTGCGGTGCTTTTTGGCGGAGCCGTAGCCCTACTCCCAGTTTATGCAGATGATATACTGAAGGTAGGCGAAATTGGTTATGGGTGGATGAGGGCCGCACCGGGTATTGGTTCGGTAATCGGGCTAGTCATATTGTCCTTTATGCCACTGAAAACAAATCCAGGCATAAAGCTGATGTTGAGTATTGCTGGTTTTGGTATTACTACCATTATTTTCGGCTATTGTGGTTATTTCGGCACCACTAATATTATTTCCATACTCGATTTTGGTATTTCATGGGGCTTTATTGTAGCTTTCTTAATGTTGCTACTAGGCGGCCTGCTCGATGCTATTAGCGTGGTTATAAGGGGTACAATCCTACAGGTCTATACTCCTGATGCCATGCGGGGCAGGGTGGCGGCAGTAAATACCATGTTCATTAGTTCCTCAAATGAATTGGGTGCCATGGAGAGTGGGGTAACTGCAAAATGGATGGGCACCATACCGGCTGTGGTATTTGGAGGCTGTATGACCATTGTGGTAGTAGCTGTAACCTGGTTTGCGGCTCCGGCACTTCGTACCCTAAATATTCATGGGGATGATAAGAAGGAATAGTTTATTTAGTCCTACTCTCCAGAAGTTCACTAAATTCCTTTTCCCTGCTTTTTATTTCCTTAGGAACAGCATCTTCCTCAAATCGCCATATCAACCCGTTTTCATCACGGCCCACTGCTACCATCGTATAGCTATTGATGCATGTGCCTTTCCGGCTTAAATTCACAGCGAAATACTGGTCGGCAAAACCTTTGCGACAACAAATGAAGTTTATTTCGGTTTTTATACCATTGATGAATACCAGGTCGGTGTAGGTAGTTTCGGAGGTGAAAAACTCCTGCGTTTCAAAATCTGGTTCGTCTAATTCCTCAATCATAATTAAAGGTAGTTTAAATCGTGTTTGGATTTGGTTTTATGTCTTGAAATTGATGTTAAATTGGTGTATTTGGTCAATTGGGTTATATGTTCTTGCTGGTATTAAATTTTACCTGCTTAAGTCAACATAATTTTGCAAATTTGCAAATCTAAAAATTTCCTGCCTTCCCATTTTAATTCATGGATTGGTTTTTATGCAGAACAAATATACTATGTTGAGAAATCTTGTTATTCTATTCTTGTGTTCTTTATTGATGGTAAATACAGGTTGTGGCTCCAAAAAAAAGGTGGATAAGAAACCTAATAATGATTCGGTATCAGTAAAAGATGTACATACTTTATCTAATGGAGATAGTATTGTTTTCGAGCATCTGGACCTGGATATAAAGGTAGATATGGTAGGCAAGAAGATAAGTGGGAATGCTCATTGGACTATCAATAACAAAAATGCAAATAAGGATTTAAGGCTGGATACCTACGACCTTACGATTGATAGCGTGTGGGTAGATGGTAAAAAGGTGGCTTTCAGGCTCGATTCTCCAATTAAGTTTCTGGGTAGTGCTTTACATGTGCCTGTTACTGCAAATACCCAGTCAGTGACCGTATGGTATGCCACAGGCCCCAATGCAAGAGCCTTGCAATGGCTTGACCCACAACAGACCCACGACAAGAAATATCCATTTTTATTTACTCAATCTGAAAGTATTTATGCACGCTCCTGGATTCCTTGCCCAGATGGACCGGGGATCAGGTTTACCTACAATGCCAAGGTGAGTGTTCCTAAAGAGTTAATGGCCTTGATGAGTGCAGTGAATCCCCAGGAGTCTAACGATAGTGGAGTATACAGGTTTGTGATGGACCAACCTATACCAGCATACCTAATGGCTTTGGCTGTAGGTGATATTGCCTTTAGAAGTATTGATGACCGTACCGGGGTTTATGCCGAGAAAGGGATGATTGACAAAGCTCGTTATGAGTTTGACGGGGTTGGCCGTATGGTAGATAATGCCGAACAGCTTTATGGTCAATATAGATGGGGTAGGTATGATGCCATAGTTTTGCCTCCGGGATTCCCGATTGGGGGGATGGAGAACCCCAAACTTACTTTTGCTACACCTACCATTATTGCAGGCGACAGGTCATTGATGAGCCTCATTGCTCATGAATTAGCACATAGCTGGAGTGGTAATCTGGTTACCAATGCCACCTGGAACGATTTTTGGCTCAATGAGGGGTTCACCGATTATTTTGAGCGCAGGATAATGGAGCAGATGATGGGTAAGAGTTATAGCGATATGCTGTGGGAGCTTGGGTACCAGGATTTGGTAACTGCTGTCGATGAATTGACCCTTTCAAATAAAAAGGATACATGGTTAAAGCTTGACCTTAAGGGTCGTGACCCCGATGATGGCCTTACTGATATTCCTTACGAAAAGGGTAGCCATTTTTTGAAGTTATTGGAGATTTCTGTTGGTCGTGACAGGTTCGATCGTTTTTTGAAACAATATTTCAACCAATATGCCTTTAAGACCATAACCACAGAAGCATTTTTGACTTATATGGATACTGCCTTGTTTAAGGATGAGGAGGTGCTTAAAAGCAAGATAAATATTAAGCAATGGGTCTATGGTGCAGGAATTCCTGAGAATTGTCCAAGGGCCGACCAGGAGCGATTTGCCAAAGTAGATTCTGAAAGGGATAAGTTTTTGGCAGATGTAGAACCTGCCCATTTGAATACTACTGAATGGACTACCCATGAATGGCTTCATTTCTTGCGCAAAATGCCACCTGCACTATCATCATTGCAAATGAAAAAGCTAGATGATGGTTATAATTTTTCTAACTCCGAAAACAGCGAAATTGCAGACCTATGGTTTATAATGGCAGTGAGGGCAGGCTACACAAAGGCCTATCCTAAAATGGAGGAGTTTTTGAGTATGGTAGGCAGGAGGAAATTCCTTGAACCGCTATATGGTCAGATGATGAAATCGCCCCAAACTGCTGAAATGGGAATTAAGATTTATAATAATTACAGGAAGAACTACCATCCATTGGCGCAGGAAAGCCTAGATAAGATAGTGTGGAAGAAATAGGGTATTGATGATATGTCAATTATAGATTTCTATGCCCCAATCTTAGAAAAAAATGATACCCTGTAGATAGTGTATTGTGGAATTTGTTGCATAGATTGCATAGGAATGGCATTTCACCAAAAAAGCGGGCATTTTACTTTAGTTAATCTTATGATTTTGACTGGTAAATTATATAATAGGTTGATAATCAATTCGTTGGTTCTTACACTAATGCTATTTTTATCCATATTTTCATCTGCTCAGGCTCATAATCTTAAATTATGGGAACAAAAGGCTAATAGTGAAACAAGCTGGATTCAACAAAACCTAGTGGTAAATGCAAAGCAGTACGAAATTGTAAAAAATACAAACCTTGGTTATTATAGCTCTATAGATAGTATTGGGCAAATAAGTGATAAACGTGTAGTGAAAAAACTGCAACAAGAACTCAAGAAAAATAAGGATGTTCTATTTAAAGCTGTTCTTAACGAGAGTCAGTTTGAGCAATACCTGATACATACAGGCGGTGAAGCCCAAAGAGTAAAGTCGCCCTTTTCTAATTATTAATTACATTTCTTGCTTTTTTTATAACTCATGATAGGGTGTTTTTCCCCTAATAGAAAAACTTTACCTGTGAAAATCAGTTCATTCCAAAGCCTTTTTTATTAGGCTATAATATTTTTCAGTCATGAGATTGTTAACTTACGTATAACAAGATTATATTTTTCAGATTTCTGTCTTATATCCTAGGAATTTCATTTTTCCTGATGCATATTTGTATAGTAAACGATATGTATGAAGACTTACCTGATTGCAGATAGTGGAAGTACAAAGACCGACTGGTGCCTGATTTCTGAAGGAAAGAAGCCGCTAAGGTTTGGTACACAGGGTATTAATCCTTACTTGCAAAGCAGGGAATACATAATTGATTTACTGAAAAATGAGCTTCCATGGGATAATTCGGTCTATGGAGCTGAAAGTCTGGAGTATTTTGGTGCAGGGGCGGCCAATCCAGCAAAACAGGTTTTTCTAAAAGAAATTTTCGAGGCACATTTTGGAATACCAAAAGCAGAGGTACAGGGTGATATAATGGCAGCTGCAAGGGCATTGTGTGGCACCCAGAAGGGGATAGTGTGTATTTTGGGGACAGGTAGTGCAAGTTGCTATTATAATGGAGATATTATCAAGGAACAGAAGCCAAGTCTTGGCTATATAGCCGGTGATGAGGGTGGGGGCAACTATATGGGCAAGCGTATACTGCAATACTATGCTTACGATACGTTTGATGAGGAATTAAGGATGGGTTTTGAAATGAGGTTTGGTAATGATATTAGGAAGATAATTGATAAGCTGTATCATGAACCCAATCCAAACAGATACCTGGCATCATTTGTTACCCTACTAAAAGAAAACCGTGGCCACTACATGGTGGAAAATATTATTGAAGACTGCCTCAACGATTTTTTTCACACAAGTATATTGAAGCATCGCAATACCTGGAAATTACCCTTGTTTTTTTCTGGTTCTATTGCATTTGAGTTCAGTGATGTTTTGGAAAACTTGTGCCACCAATACGAACTGGAAATAGGCAATGTAATTAAAAGTCCTATGGAGGGCTTAATCAAATACTATACAGAGTTGGTAAGCAGTGTGCCGGCCTAAAACCCTAGCTATTCCTCATTTACATATACCCTTTTCACCCTTTGTGAGATACTGGTCATAATTTCGTAGGAAATTGTATCTGCCCATAGGGCTAATTGGGTCACTGATAATCCTGGGCCAAAAATAATTGCATCATCGCCTTCCTTTACATCAGGTATGTCAGTGATATCCACCATGCACATATCCATACATATAGAACCCATTGTTTTCGCTGGTTTACCATGAATGAGTACATGGGCCTTACTGTGCCCCATAGATCTTGGGTAGCCATCTGCATAACCTATGCAAATGGTGGCAATCTTCATCGGTTGGAAGGCTATGGTATTATGCCCATAACCTATACTATCTCCAGCTTTTACCTCCCTTATCTGGGCAATACTTGTCTTTAGTGTGCTTATTTGTTTCAGTTTCTGCTGAATGGATGGTGTGCTGTCAATACCATATAGGCCCAGGCCTAGCCTCACCATATCGTACTGCAAGGATTTGTGGCGAGCAATACCTGCCGAATTGCTGATATGCCTTAGTGGTTTGTAGGGAAGTATGGCCAATATTTGTTCACTCATAGCATCAAATGCCCTTGCCTGTTGAAATGTGAATTCATCCTCGGCAGGGTTATCGCTAGCCGCCAGGTGGCTGAAAATACTAGCTACATGTATTATTGGGTTGTCCTTAATGATGGCTAATAATTCTTCAATATCCTCAGGATTAAAGCCCAGGCGATGCATACCTGTATCCAGTTTTATGTGGATAGGGTAGTTCTTGCTTCCAAATGTCCGTGCGATACTTATAAATTCACTAATGGACCGGAAATTATACAATTCAGGTTCCAGCTTCCATGCTATCATCCGGTCGAAGGATGTAGCATCGGGGCTCATCACCATGATGGGCATTTTAAGCCCTGCCCTGCGCAGGCCTATTCCTTCATCGGTATAGGCAACCGTAAGGTAGTCAACCCCGGCATATTGGAGCAGATTAGCTATTTCATGGCTGCCGCTACCGTAGGCAAAAGCCTTTACCATTACCATTGTCTTTACACCTGGTGATAGTAAAGAGCGGTAAACATTAAGGTTATTGGTGAGGGCAGTAAGGTCTACCGACATTACCGTTTGGTGGACTTTCTGCTCTAATAGCAAACCTATTTTTTCAAAGGCAAACACCCTTGCGCCCTTGAGCAGGATCGCTTCCTTGTCGAAGGTGAGCAGGTGAAAATGCTTTAAAAAATCTTCTGTTGACTTGAAAAATATACTCCTTAGCTTTTTATGCTTTCTGAAAGATGCCTTGTTTTTGTACAAAGCGGGGCCTATACCTATAAACCTCAATATTTTTCGCCTGCTGATGGATTCAGCTACTTCATCATACAAATCAAGGTCTCGCTTACCGGGCTGCATAATGTCAGACATAATAACAGTATGTGATTTATGCTGCTTTTGCTGCTCCAGGTAGTTGAGGGCCATTTGCAGAGAGGTAAGGTCAGAGTTATAGGCATCATTAATAACCGTGCAATCGTTAATGCCCTGCCTTAGTTCCAGCCGCATTGAGACAGGCTGCAATAAGGCCATTTTGGTTTTTATTTCTTCCTGAGCAATATTCAAGATCAGGAGTATGCACCAGCAATGGATGGCATTCTCAAGCGAGGCATCATCAGTAAAAGGTATTGTGATGCTTATTTCCTTGCCTTTGTAAAGTGCTACAATACTTGTCTTTCCCGCTTTCTTTTCAGTATTGATTATATGCAGGTTGGCAGGTTGTTTTACCGACCAGGTAAATAATTCTATTGGGTCTTCAGTTCTGCCACCTCTTACCTGATGCACATACTGTACTATACATTGGTTCAGCTCGCTATGGTCATGGCAATAAACCAATTTTGATGCGTGGCGGAATAAAATGAGCTTTTCATTTATTTTCTGCCGCATATTCATAAAGCCCTCACTGTGAGCTTCACCGATATTGGTAAACAGGCCTATTTGTGGAAGGATGAGGCGCTCAAGTTTCTCCATCTCACCGGGCTGTGAAATACCGGCTTCAAATAGGGCTATCTGGTTATCAGGCTCCATTTGCCAAACCGATAATGGAACCCCTATCTGTGAATTATAACTTTTAGGACTCCTGACAATATTAAACTTGTCGGCTAGTAATTGGTAAAGCCATTCTTTTACCATGGTTTTACCATTACTGCCGGTTATGCCAATTACAGGGATGTTGAATTGTTTACGGTGGCCCGATGCAATTTGTTGCAAGGCCTGTAGCGTATCTTTTACCTGGATAATGTTAGCGCCATTCAGGTTAGTAATATCCAGTTCGTGCGAAATCAAAAAATTTCTTACCCCTTTCACCCATGCATCGGCAATATAGGTATGTCCATCCCTTAAGTTGGTTTTAAGGGCTATAAATAGCGTGTTTTCGGGTTGGTCAATTTGGCGGCTATCAATAGATAATGAGCTGATTTTGGATTGCTCATCATGCTTAGTCAGCCAATTGCCGTTACACCATTTTCTTATTTGCTCTATAGTGTTCATAAGGGTATGCTACAATGTATAGTAAAAATAGGAATTATAATTACTAAGTGGGCCTAAAATTAGCTGACTAAAAAATGATTTGATAATTACGATTGTTAAAGTTTGAAATTAGGGTTGATTTACGGTTGGCCTTATTAAAAATAGGGCATGTTATGCATCTTATTCCTAAATTTGATACATGAAAAAGATGGTCAAATTTCCGGTTTTACTATTACTCGCAACCTGTATTTTAATAAGTTCCTGCCATGTTGTGCGGTTTTTTGTCTGGAATTTTGCTGATATCAGGGATTATAAGAAATTTCCCAAAGTAGAAATGCCGAAGGGTGGGGCAGAGTTTCAATTCGCCAATGCAGATAAGGACACCAAGGTGAAACTTCCCAAGGATGTAACCATCAAAAAGAAGAAATACGATTTTAAGACCTACCTGAAAAAAACGAAAACCGTGGCTTTTATGGTAATCAGGAATGATTCTATACTTGACCAGGAATATTTGTATGGTTATACAAAGGAGTCAATTGTTCCCTCATTTTCAATGGCCAAATCATTTACATCTATGTTAATGGGTATTGCCATTGAAGAGGGCGCCATTAAAAATGTAAATGAACCCATCACCAAATATCTTCCCGAACTCACCAGGCCGGGATTTGAAAAAATCACGATAGAGCATCTGCTCAATATGCGCTCAGGTATTCGCTTTGATGAAGGTTATGTTAATCCTTTTGGGGACGTGGCAAAGTACTATTATGGTGTAAATATTAGTAAGTACATAAAACATTTAAGAATAAAGAAGGAACCCGATACTGAATTTGAATACATAAGCCTCAATACCCAATTGCTAGGTATGATTATAGAGCGGGCAGTACATAAATCGCTAGCCGATTATATGGAGGAGAAAATATGGAAAAACATTGGTGCTGAATATGATGCAAGCTGGAGTATTGACAGTAAAAAAGACAAAGAGGTTAAAGCATTTTGTTGCTTCAATGCCCGGACTGTGGATTTTGCTAAACTGGGCAGATTATACCTCAACAAGGGTAATTGGAATGGTAAGCAAATAGTGCCGGAACAATGGGTGAAAAAATCAATTGATATCCAAGGTAATAAAAATGATGGCATATACACTTACCAATGGTGGCATACCTGGCAAGGAAAGGGAGCTGATTTTTTTGCCCAGGGTTTGTTGGGGCAGTTTGTATATGTTTATCCATCTAAAAACATCATCATCGTGCGTTTGGGCAAGAAGGAAGGAAAGGGTGACTGGCCTTACCTAATGAAGGCAATTGCGGAGGCAAATTAATTTCGGGGACTTGTTTCTTTATCAATAGAAATGTTGCACAATTGGTATAAGGGTATCCTCTGATGAAATTATTTAAAAAAAATAATGTAGGAGAGTGTAAAAACCGGATATTATTTTTCTGAAAATTCGGTTTAATTATATACTTATTATATCCCTTTTCAAATTTTCAGCAATACCATCGTGGGATTGATACTAATCGTAGCAGATAATTCCCAAGTCCAGGTTGGTTTTTCAAGCAGGGTACATAATCCATGTAATTCTTTTTACCACTGCTGCCGGTATAAGTATATCAACCTCAACGACTATTGAACTGGATAATTTCTATTCCGAAGGATGCTAAAGAGGGGCTTGATTGCCAGTATAGAAACCTGTATATAATAGAGTGACCTGCGATTAGACTGATACTCAAAATAATAAAGCGGGCAAAATCATCAAGATTTTGCCCGCTTTATTTATGTTTATCTGAAAGAAAATAATTCCAGAGATTAATTTAATGGTTGCAACTTATTCCGCTGTTGGCGTTTCAGATGGTGCTGCTGTAGGAGTTGCCTCTACCACCGGAGCTTCTGTAACAACTGGTGCTACTGCTGCTTTTGGAGCGTCTTTTACTACTGCTTTAGGTACTTCTTTTCTTACCGATACTGCACTTGCACCCTTAGGGCCCATTTCCACTTCAAAAGTTACCTTGTCTCTTTCTTTAATAGTTTCTTTTAGCTGGTTTACATGCACAAATACACTTTCCTGGCTCTTAAGGTCTGTGATAAAACCGTAACCCTTAGCATCATTAAAGAAGGTTACCACACCTGTCCTGATTAAATCAGCCGGGTCAATAGGTTCACGCTTGGTAGCACCTAGTTGAATTGTCTCGTGGTTAATTACCAGTTTCCTGCGGGGGTCTGGTGGGGTGGCAGTAAGGTTTCCATACTCATCCACATAGGCCATCATTGCATCGAGGCCTTTACCTTTGTTGTTGTTCGCTTTGCGTTCTTGTTTTTTCTCTTCTTTGTCCTGTCTGTTTTTTTGTTTTTTCTTTTCTTTTTCTTTTTTACCCATCGTTTCCTGACCCATGCTTCCTTATAAATTTTTGGTTATTGCAAATGTCGGCTTTTTATTCAGGAATAAAAAATCTGATTATAAATACCTTGAAATATATATTATGGCCTGATTATTTTGGCGATGTACATTATGAAAATGTTTTTTAATAAATAGGTTCCAGCCACAATAATATTTAGATGTACCTACACGTTATTGGATAGGAATACTAAAAAGGAAAAATGGAAAGGAAAGATTTTTTGAAAAAAGGATTGGCATTGTGTGGTTTATCAATGATTCCGGCAGGATTGATGCAAAGTTGTAGTAAGGCATCTAATTCGGGTCCTACTAATGTGAACTTTACACTAGACCTAACACAGGCAGCCAATACAAGCCTTAATACTGTGGGTGGTGCTGTTTCAGTTAATGGATTAATCATTATAAGGACCTCAGCTACAGTATTTTCTGCGCTTTCGTCAACATGTACCCACGAGGGTTGCACTGTAAATTATAATGCATCAGCTGCAAAGATTGTCTGTCCTTGCCATAATGGTACATTTAATGCAACTACCGGTGCGGTATTAGGTGGCCCGCCTCCATCATCATTAACTACTTACAAAACATCCTTATCAGGTAATATACTTACAGTAACTTCGTAATCTGGTTATTAAGTAATTGTTTCTGGTATGAAGAATCTTAAATCTTTGGTAGCTATCATAGCTGCCTTTTTCTGTTTTGTTTTATTGCCTGGCTGCAATATTACCACGGCATCTAGCAATAAAAAGGTAGTGAAGCACGATTCCCGTCCACATATTATTGGGGCCATGAAGAATGTGATGCACAAGGGGGAATTGTTTGCAAGGATAGATTTAGATACCCTGGCAGATAAGGAACACCTATATGGCATGGGGCCTGTGGAAAATCTGGCAGGTGAAATACTGGTTTGGGATGGCATTGGTTATAAAGCAGGTGTATTAACCGATACAACAATGAATATTACCTCTACACTGGCACTCAAGGCTCCATTTTTTGGATATGCCAATATTGACGAATGGCAGCAAATGCCGATACCAGATTCGATTTCGACCATAGCCCAATTAGAGCAATATCTTGATGCACAAACAACAACTAAACCCAGGCCATATTTCTTTAAAATAAAAGCAGTGGTCATTTCAGCTAAAGTGCATCTGATGAACTTGCCTCCCGGAACCAAGGTTTCGTCACCCGAGGATGCCCGTAAAGGTCAAAAAGTGTATACGATAAACAATCAGGAGGTAGATTTGCTAGGATTTTTCTCCAAGGAACACCAAACAATCTTTACCCATCACGATACATGGCTACATATCCACCTACTTACTACCGATAAGAAAATAATGGGTCACCTTGATGAAATGGAGCTTAAAAGGGGTAAAGTGGCTTTATACTTACCTAAAGATTAAGGTGTGGTAATTGTTAACATCTAATAGGTTGGCTTGTTATATCTTGTAATTTATTCAACCAAAGGTTCTAAATTGGTTTGCCAAATAATTTCCTACCCCAAGCATAGCTATTATTGTATTTTTGGCAGGTAAATAATTGAATAATGCCCCGATTATCCGGATTTATTTTACTTTTCTGTTTTTTGTTTACCTACACTAGGGCTATGGCACAACCCAAAGTTTCGGTAGCAGTTGCATCAAATATGCAAGGAGTAATAGCGTCTTTGAATGCAGCATTTGAAGAAGACAGTCATGTGAAAGTAGAAACAAATATTGAATCTTCGGGTAAGCTATACGCCCAGATAATACAAGGTGCCCCTTATGATGTTTTTGTTTCTGCGGATATGAAATACCCTCAGCAATTGTTTAAAAAAGGATTTGCGGCTAATGTTCCTACTACCTATGCAATAGGCCAACTGGTTTTATGGACTCCTAATACCCAAATGAAAATAGGCACTGATTTACAGATTTTATTGTCACCCGGCATTCGGAAAATTGCAATGGGCAATCCGATATCTGCTCCTTATGGAAAGGCTGCAGAAGAAGCCTTGAAATACTACAAATTATATGATAAGGTGAGGCCGAAATTAATTTTTGGTGAAAGTATTAGTCAGACTGAACAATTTGTGACTGTTGGCGGGGCTGACCTAGGATTTATTGCAAAGTCGTTGGTAATGTCGGAGAAAATAAATGGTAAGGGCAATTGGGTGGATATAGATAGCAGGGCATATACCCCTATAAAGCAGGGAGTAGCCATATTGAAACATGGTGAGGCCAACAATAAGGAAGTATCAAAGCTTTATTACCAGTTTTTGTTTTCTCCCAAAGCCAGGGCTATTTTCGCCAAATATGGTTATATTGTGGAGGGTAAATAATTCGGTGTCTTCCACTTTACTGCAATAAAATTATGGTTGATTTACTGCCTTTCTGGATAACCTTCAAACTTGCCCTAATTACTACGGCAATACTATTGGTTATTTCATTGCCGGTAGCCAATTGGTTGGCATCGGGAAAGGGTAAGTTTAAGTCGGTTATAGAGGCATTCATAAGTATGCCCCTGGTATTGCCGCCCTCAGTGATAGGGTTTTATTTTTTGGTGGCCTTTGGGCCTGCTTATGGGCTGGGGCATTTCCTGGAGCATTATTTCAATCTGCGCCTCGTGTTTTCATTTCCTGGGCTAGTGTTGGCCTCTATAATATATAGCCTGCCATTTATGATTCATCCAATTCAATCAGGTCTGTCTGGGCTTTCGCCTGATATCAGGGAGGCTTCTTACCTTTTAGGCAAAAGTAAATGGGAGACTTTTTTCAAGGTGCAACTACCCAATATTAAACCTGCCCTGCTTACGGGCATTGTGCTCACTTTTGCACATACCATAGGTGAGTTTGGGGTGGTATTGATGATTGGCGGCAATATACCCAATGAAACCAGGGTGGTATCAATAGCCATTTACGATGAGGTGGAAGTCCTCAATTACCATACGGCTAATATTTATGCAGGCATTTTGTTTGCCATTACTTTTGTGGTGCTTCTGGTAGTTAATATTGTTAACAAGCGATACGCCATTACCCGTAACCTATGATTTCATTCCATATTAATAAGCAATTACAATCTGCGGCTGGGCAAATGATGCTCGACGTAGAATGCCATATTAATAAGGGAGAGTTGGTAACAATTTATGGTGTTTCGGGGGCGGGTAAAACTACAATACTTAGAATTCTTGCAGGATTATTAATACCTGAAAAGGGCTGTATCAAAATAGGCGATGAAACATGGTTAGATACTGGTAAGAAGATTAACTTACCGCCACAAAAGCGAAACATTGGCTTTGTGTTCCAGCATTATGCCTTATTCCCCAATATGACCGTTAGGGGTAATTTGGCCTATGCCTTACAAAAGGGACAAGCTGAAAATGATATTGATGAATTATTGGCATTGATGGATTTGGAGCAACTACAAACCCGATATCCTCATAATTTGTCAGGCGGGCAGCAACAAAGGGTAGCCCTCGCAAGAGCCTTGGTTAGGAAGCCCAAAATACTTCTACTCGATGAGCCATTATCAGCCCTGGATACAGAAATGAGGTTGAAACTACAAGACCATATCCTCGATATCCATAAAGCATATAAGCTAACCACCATATTGGTAAGCCACGATAAGGATGAGATTATAAAACTATCGGATAAGGTTTTTGTTCTGGAAGAAGGAAGGATAAAAAGTAGTGGTAAACCTGTAATATTATTTCCTACATCAGGAAATGAGGCAGGGTTTAATTTCATTGGAGAGGTAGTATCTGTGGTGGAAATGGGTATGGGATTTTTGGTATCACTTTCTATATTGAATCAGGTATTTGAGTTGAAAGTACCCAGGGAGGAGATAGGGAAGTATAGGGTGGGGGGTAAGGTGGGCGTTAATAGTTTTGAACTTTGATTTAGCTGATTTTCTGAGGAATATGAAAATACAGACCGGTATTCCCTCTGGGACAAAGTCCTTATTTTGGTATATTTTACTACAAACCGGTAGTCCCTCCGGGACAGCTGCACAAATCTTTCAAAGTGGCACACAGTTTGGAAGATTTATTTATATGAAGATGGGTTTTGGGAAAATGTGGAAACATAGGGTATTTGTATCTTTTGATTAATTCAGCTTTCTACAATAATAAAATCTGTACTGCGTTTCATTTAATTCAATCCATTCCATTCTAATTGTCCTAAATACAGAAACAATATGCGGTACTTGCTTTTTCTTTCAATTTTCCTTTTTGCTACAGGTGGATATGCGCAGCAAAATAATACTACAGCTCCTGTATCAACATTGCCTTATATAAGTGTAGATGCTACCGCTGAGAGGGAGGTGGTGCCTGATGAAATTTATATTGATATTACGATAGTAGAACGTTTTGAAGGGAAGGAAAAGATTTCTATTGAAGCACAGGAAAAGGAAATGGTGGACAAGCTAAAATCTTGTGGATTGTCTATTGCTGATATTGCTCTTGGTGCGGCTGATGAAAGGTATAGGGCTACCAGGATGTTTAGAAAGGATGTGATGGCACGGAAGGTTTATGAGGTTAAAGTAAAAACCGCTGAAATGGCCGGAAAGGTGCTGGATGGTTTGGAGAGTTTGAAAATAAGCGGGGCAACTATTACGAAGGTTGAATATTCGAAAAAGGAAGAATTGAAGAAGCAATTGCTGATTGAGGCAATGACACAAGCGAAGGAAAAAGCTGCGTACATGCTTGAAGCTATTCACCAGAAATCGGGCAAACCTGTGTTTGTAGAAGAACTGGAAATGCGGAATGTGAATAGTAATTATACCCGTGGGGCAGGTGATGCATATCCACAGGGTCTTTTGAAGAAAGCCTATGATAAGGCTGCTGATGATGAGGCATTTGAATTTAAGAAGATTAAATTCATTTATGGGGTGAGGGCAAGGTTTGCGATTGATTAGGAGGATATTGAAATTGGGGGATTTTACATTGCTCGGCTTTTATTTTTTTTATAGACAAGCCTTTCGTTTAGCACATCGTTTTAGCTCGCACAGGCACATCGTTTTTGGCTAACCTCGATTGTTGTTAATGAAAATACCAACTACGTCGAAAAATCTCTAACATTGGTGGAAATATGAAGAGTATCTTTTTGTTATTTTGCACAATCCTTATTTCAAATTCCATTTTTGGTCAAAAAAAAGTGACTTCTTATAATATAAGAGTCATTTTCATGTCTGATTTTAATGACACTTTTTCAGTTTATTTTAATGGCAAATTAGTAAGAAAAGATGGTGTTTTTATTACAGATAAGTCACTAGGTTCTGTATTTTCTAAATATGACATTCATATAACATCGAGTAAATGCAAGAACATTATAAAAATAGTAGGAAAAGGCAAAAAAGTCTTTGAATCTGCTTTTTATGTTAAAAACAACCAAAACTACCTTCTTATATATAGAAATAGGGGTTATTTTTCATATCAAATAAGGGATGAGCTTACCCCATTTGAATAGTTAAATGTTCTTTTATTTAAGCTTTAAAAAGTTGTACAAGTATCGCCACTATTGGTGTTTTCACTAACAATCCTTTCTTGTAGCAAATTTGATTAGCAACGAATAGATACTCGTTGTCCCTCAGGGACAGATAACTTTTGGGCTAATAAATTACTACAAACCTGTAGTCCCTCCGGGACATATAGCCTTACTTTGTGATTTTTCTACAAACCGGTTGTCCCGCTGGGACAATCCCCTATATCTTTTAGGAATGAATACCATTTTATAATGTACTGGCATTTCCACAAAAAGAAAAGCCCCCAGCCATATGGCTAGGGGCTAATACTAATAAATAGATTTGAGGTTATAATTTAGAAACGCTCAAGGCCATTGAAGAAGAAATTACCTTCTATTGCAGCGTTTTCATCGCTGTCAGAACCATGAACTGCGTTTTCGCCTATTGAAGCAGCATATTTTTTACGGATGGTACCTTCTTCTGCCTGGGCTGGGTTGGTAGCACCAATCAGTTTGCGGAAGTCAGCTACTGCATTTTCTTTTTCAAGGATTGCAGCTACGATAGGGCCACTACTCATGAATTCAGTCAATTCGCCATAGAATGGGCGTGCAGCATGAACTTCATAGAATTTTTCAGCCTGTTGTTTGCTGATCTGAAGGTATTTCATAGCAACAATACGAAATCCACCAGCATTAATCATCTGAAGGATATTACCAATATTACCAGCTTTTACTGCATCTGGTTTAATCATCGTGAAAGTACGATTCGACATATATTTTAATTTTGCTGCAAGGTAAGTTAAAAATCTGCGCCTAAAAGTTAAAAAAGAATGAATTAAGTTATGTTTAAATAAGTTGATTGAGCTTCTTTTGAGTTAAAATTAAGACAAGTTGGTGGGCATTTTAGGGATTATTCACTCCCGAGGGTTGTGTCTAGCGCAATTTTGTGCCAATTATCATAAATTAATTTTAACTTTTGAATATTGAAATATTCCTATCTTTGCGCTCCCAAATGAAAAATTCCCGTCCCGGCGGGCTTGGGATTATTTAGCTCATGCGCCCGATTCAAGACGCTTTTCCTTTACTGCACTCACCAAAGAAAATATTTATCACTACCCATCACAAGCCTGATGGTGATGCAATAGGTAGCATGTTAGGGCTTTATCATTACCTTACCAAGAAGGGCCATCATGTTACTCCGGTTTCACCAGGAGAAATCCCTGAGTTTTTGGAATGGATGCCCGGTGTATCTGTTATGCTCAATTACGAGGAACAAGCTACTGCTTCTTTGGAAGCATTGAAAGAAGCCGATCTTATTTTCTGCCTCGATTTTAATGATTATAGCCGCACGAAAACACTTGAGCAACCTTTAGCTGAGGCTACCCAACCAAAAATATTAATAGACCACCACTTATTTCCTAAGCCTTATTGGGATTACGGAATGAGCTTGCCTGAAAAAAGCAGTACCTGCGAAATGGTATATGACTTTATCCTACTTTGTGGTGACCAATTATTACTAGATCTTGATATGGCTGCTTGCCTGTATACCGGCTTAATGACCGATACAGGTTCCTTTAAGTTCCCGATTACAACGGCAGGTGCTCATTATATGGCCGCCTATTTGAAGAGCCTGGGACTGGACCATACCAAGATACACGAAGAGGTATATGATGCTTGGACTGAGAACAGGATGCGTTTCCTGGGTTATGTGCTTATAGATAAGATGGAGATTATGAGGAAGTATAATTCGGCCCTTATTACTTTATCTCGTAAGGATATGAATCTGTTTAATATTCAGTCGGGCGATACCGAAGGCCTGGTTAATTACCCATTGAGTATTACAGGTATTAAATTTGCAACACTAATAACAGAGCGCAGCGATGAAGTGAAAATGTCGTTCCGTAGTAAGGGAAGTTTTGATGTAAGTGCATTTGCCCGCAATTATTTTGATGGGGGAGGCCATTTTAATGCATCAGGCGGCAGGACAAAATCGAATTTTATGGATACAATTGTTTATTTTAAGAAAATTTTGTCGGATATTCACCCCAAATAAGCCTATAATTTAAGATTATTAAAGTAATTTGGCCGCTCAAAATTTCTTGAAAAGCCCAATAATTGGTGATTACAGGTTTAAGATATTGATAAATAATATAAAACGAGTAGTAGAAATCAAAAATACAAACAAAAATTAAACTGAATAAATAAATCGACAAAAATGATAAAGAGGATTTTACCAATCGCCGCACTAGGCGTAGCATTACTTAGCAATACCGGTTGCGGAACAAAAGGTAGTGATCTTAAACATGTAAAAGGTGTAGATTACAAGGTTCTCAGGCACAAAGAAGGACCTCTTGCCAAAATAGGTGATGTAGTTGAGTTTCAAATATTAGCCACTGTAGATACAATGGCAGGCAAACCAGCTGATACTTTAGGTGATTCAAGGAAAATGTCTCCAGGCATTACTCCTGCTATTCCAGTTGAAGAAGTACAGGGTAATGGTATGTGGCAGGCTGTAATACCTTTCCTAGCTGCAGGTGATAGTGCTGAAGTATCAATTTCATGCGATACATTGATCGAAAACATCAAGAAAACACAACCAAACCAGAAACAATTACCACCATGGTTGAAATCGGGTAATAAGATAAAGGTTCTTTTATCAATCATTTCTATCAAATCTAAGGAGCAAGCCCAGAAAGACATGGAAGCTAAGCGTGCGCAGATGCAGAAAGAAATGGAAGATAAGGCTGCAGCCCAAATGCCTATTGACGATAAGGCACTACAGGATTACTTCGCAAAAAACAATATCAAAGCTACTAAAACAGCATCCGGATTATACTATGTAATCAACAAGCCAGGTAGTGGTGCTAATGCACATGCTGGCCAAATGGTGAGCATGAAGTATATTGGTAAAACACTTGAAGGCAAGCAGTTTGATGCTAATATGGACGAATCTGGTAACCTTCTTGATAAAGGCGGCCATAAAGAACCATTCTCCTTTGGTCTTGGCCAGGGCCAGGTTATCAAAGGTTGGGATGAAGGTATTGCTCTATTGAACAAGGGTGCTAAAGCAACACTTTACATTCCTTCTCCATTAGCTTATGGTACACAGAGTCCTAGTCCGGATATTGCACCAAATTCAGTTTTAGTATTTAATGTAGAAGTTGTTGATATCAAGGCTATGCCAGAAAGGCCAATGCCAAATGGTCCACAAGGCCAGGGTCAACAGCCTCAGCAATAATTGTATTTGACAAATCAACCTAAACGGTAAAACCTAAATATTAAACACTAAAGAATGAAAAGGATAGGTCTGTTTATAGCTATACTAGCATTTGGCCTTAGTGCATTGACCCAATCGGCCAGTGCGCAGGACAAAAAGGCAAAAAAGCCAGCATCTTCTACTGAGAAAAAGCCAACTGGTTTTAAGAAACTTGCTGGTGGTCTTGATTATAAGAATATCAAGCATGGTACTGGAACCCGCAAACCACAATTGAAAGACCATATCGAAATGAATATTCATATTCATATTGGTGATAGTTCGGTGTTTGATTCAAGGAAAATGTATAATAACAAACCTGTACTATTCACTATTGCCCCACCGAAGCAAAGGGGAGACCTTACTGAAGGTTTTATGGAGATGGTAGCTGGTGATAGTGCAGTGTTTATGTTCTCGGTTGACTCAATGAAGGCAACTGGTGCCCAGATGCCGCCATGGGTTCACCCAGGCCAGATGATCGAGTATAATGTAAGCATGGTTTCGGTAATGTCGGAAGAGCAGTTCAAAAAGGATGCTGATGAAAAGGCAGCCAGGCAAATGGCAATTGACGAAGTGTTGTTGAAAGATTATTTCAAAAAACATAACATCAATCCTACAAAAACAGCTTCTGGTCTTTACTACACAATTGTGAAAGATGGTGAAGGCCCAACAGCTAAGAAAGGCGAACTGGTTACTGCAAATTATACTGGTAAAATACTGGATGGTAATACTTTTGATTCAAATACCGATTCTGCTTTCAAGCATGTTCAGCCTTATCCGTTTACAGTTGGTAAGGGAATCCGTGGTTGGGATGAAGGATTACAGTTTATGAAGAAGGGCTCTAAAGCTATTTTCTACATACCATCTACCCTTGCATATGGTCCGCAAGACCAGAAAGGTATACCTGCTAATTCAATTTTAGTATTTGATGTTGAGGCATTGAGTATTGAATCTCCGGCAGACCAGAGTGCGAAAGATGATAAAATCCTGCAAGATTATTTTGTTGCGCATAGCATTGTTGCTACCAAAACAGCTTCAGGGTTATATTATGTCATTAGCCAGAAAGGATTAGGCCCAATGGCAAAGCCAGGCAAGAAGGTGACAGTAAACTATACTGGCAAAACGCTTGATGGTAATGTATTTGATAGCAATACGGATCCTTCTAAGGGCCATGTTTCTCCATTTTCCTTTAATCTGGGTGTAGGCCAGGTTATTAAGGGCTGGGATGAGGGAATTCAGTTGTTAAATATGGGTGCTAAATGTACGTTGTATATACCTTCTGGTTTAGCTTATGGCCCGTCAGGTAATCCTCCTGCTATTCCGCAGAATGCAAACCTGATTTTTGATGTTGAAATGTTGAGCATTGATAAATAGTTTTTTCAAAAAAAAATCTAAACGAAAATGATAAAGAATCTAATAGGTGCGTTTGTAATGATTTGTTGTGTTTTCGCCAGCACACTTGGTTTTGCACAGGATCAAAAAACTATTGATGATGCAATCCTGACTAAATATTTCGAAAAGAATAAGATTAAGGCCACCAGAACAGCTTCGGGATTGTATTATGTAATCACTAAAAAAGGCACCGGAGCTAATGCTCAGGCTGGTAAAATGGTGAACATGAACTATTACGGTAAATTCCTGGATGGTAAAAAATTCGATTCAAACGTAGATGAAAACTGGACATCATTAAGGCCACCATTACAGTTTACATTAGGTCAGCATATGGTTATTACCGGTTGGGACCAGGGTATTGAGTTGTTGAATCCGGGTACAAAAGCAACTTTGTATATTCCATCTCATTTGGCTTATGGTCCATCTGGCAGAGGTCCTATTCCACCAAATACTATTTTAGTATTTGATGTAGAATTGGTATCTGTTGGGAACTAGGTTACAATATACTCACTCTTATGGGTAATAAATTATTTTATGTGATTTTCGTACTGTGGTATTTGCTGGTAGCAAATACCACTTTTGCGCAAGGGAGGTTCCAAACAAGGGCTGAGCGAGATGATGCTGAGTTATGGGCATACTTCAATAAAAACATGATAAGGCCCATCAAAACGCAGAATGGGGTTTATTGTCTTATTACTCATAAAGGTACTGGTGACTATGCCCAGGTGGGGCAGGAAATAAGTGTAAACTATACAGGCAAAATACTGGATGGTAAGACATTTGATTCAAATGTTGATGAGAAATATAAGCATGTAGGCCCGTTTACATTTAGATTGGGAACAGGGATGGTAATTAGTGGTTGGGATGATGCCCTAATAGTGTTTAATACCGGCTGTAAGGGAACCATCTATGTTCCATCTTCAATGGCCTATGGGGCAACTAGCCCTGGGAAAGGGATTCCTCCAAATTCAATTCTTGTTTTTGATATTGAGGTGACTGAAATAGATAATAATGAGCAATAAATATTTATTAAGACTGGTAATAGTAACGTGGTATTTGCTGAGCGCAAATACCACGTTTGCTTATACCTATGCCGATTCTTTGTTGGGTGGTAATGGCAGGGGCAGAGATTGGTGGGATGTGCAGAAATATGTACTTAAAGTGGAGTTTGATACGCTTAACCAATCTATAAAGGGTTCGGTATTTATTGACCTTAAGGTGCTGGACCAGGCAAAGGATTCTATCCAAATAGATATGCAGGAGCCAATGGTGATTGATAATGTATTTGAGGTAAATGGTTTTGCTTACAGGGAGTTGGAATTTGAAAGGGAGGGAAATGTTTATTGGGTGTCGTCTGCCCATTACCCCATTCATGAATGGAGTAATATTGGTTACCACTCTATAATTATTTATTATCATGGAAAGCCGAAGGTGGCAGTAGACCCGCCCTGGGGTGGTGGCTTTGTTTGGAAAAAAGACAGCCTTGGTAATACATGGGCTGCGGTAGCTTGCCAGGGGCAGGGGGCTAGTGTATGGTGGCCCTGCAAGGATGCGCAATGGGATGAGCCTGACAGGGGTGTAGATATACACCTGATGGTGCCACAAGGCAAAGAGGCTATCAGTAATGGTAAACTAGTGGAAGTAAGTGACCAGGGTAACTTGAAAGATTACCATTGGCAGGTTGCGAATCCGATTAATAATTATGATGTGACCTTTTACATTGGTAATTATATACATTGGCATGATACCCTGGTTGGTGAAAAAGGTAATCTGGATCTTGATTTTTGGGTTCTGAAAAATAATGTGGCTAAGGCAAAGGAGCACTTTGCAGTGGTAAAACAAATGATTCATTGCTTTGAATATTGGCTTGGACCTTATCCTTTTTATGAGGATGGCTATAAGCTGGTAGATGCGCCTTACCTGGGTATGGAACATCAGAGTGCCATAGCTTATGGCAACCAATATAAAATGGGCTACAGGGGTTTTGATAAGACCGGGACGGGTGTTGGGAATGAATTTGACTATATCATCATTCATGAAAGTGGTCATGAATGGTTTGGGAATAGCATTACGGCTAAGGATATGGCCGATAACTGGATTCATGAGGGGATTACTACCTATACCGAATCATTGTTTGCAGAGTGCCTGCTTGGTAAGGCAAAAGGGCAGGAATATGGCAGAGAGGTATGGCATAGCGTAATGAATAATAAACCTATTATAGGTGAGTATGGGATTAGTAAAGAAGGACCGGGTGATATTTATGATAAGGGTTCTGCCATAATATTTATGATAAGGGCTATCATGCATGATGATGATAAATTCAGGTTATTGTTGAGGGGGCTAAGTAAGGAATTTTATCATCAGACAGTTACATCCCAACAAGTAGAAGATTATATCAGTAAGGCATCGGGAAAGGATTTAAAGCCATTCTTTAACCAATATTTGAGAACTACCCAAATTCCCCAATTGGAGTACCATATAAAAAATGGGGAGCTGGGTTTTAAATTTAATAATTGTGTGGATGGGTTTACATTGCCCGTAACTGTATCATCGGGTAAGAAGAGTATAATAATCAACCCCACGAGTGATTGGCAAAAAATAGTTTGGGAAGGAGGATATAATATTCAATTTGGTAAGGAATATTTGATTAAGGTGAAGGAATAACACATTCATAATTAGCTGGCGTAATAAGGGTTAAATAAACAAAAACAGGAAAATAGCTTTTGGCTCCTTTCCTGTTTTGCGTTTGCAACGGTGTAATCGAAAAGCTTATTTTGGCAAAGCCTCACCAACTAGGTCATCAGATGTAGTGATGCCACCGTAGTTAAGACCTGGGTCGGTATTGATGAATATAGTGAGTGGTTTTTTGTCGTAACGCAATAGGTTCATGATAGTGTCGAATTCATTTTGAGAATACCAGATATAAAGGTTGCCAGCAAGCGGGCCTGCACCTACTATAGGTGCAGGTACTGCCAGGTTATTGTGGGCAAAACTGATAGCCCCAACTGCCTTGGCATCCATATAGCAATATATAGTAGCAACCACATTAGCATTGTAATGGCTATAATAGGTAACGTAATAATTGTTGAACTGTTTCTGTACCATTTTGTTTAGTTTTTTGATAATTAATAATGTTTGGTTCCTGTTTTAGGCGGGTTAACCAATATTGTTTAATAGGACAAAATTGAAACTATTAGGCTACAAAAATGGGAGTTAAACAGCTAGTATAAACCGGGAAAAACACGGTTTTTTAGACCGTTAATCAACGGTACATATACATGAAATAATTGGGTAGGATATTTTTGTATGAAATTGTACTTGTGGGCAAGTATGTAGATAGAGTATTGATTCTTTTATCGATACTGAATAATTTGATAAAATATGTGGGTTGGTAGGATTGGCAAAAGCATACAGGGATTGGGCTAACAAGGGAAGGTATTTTCATTGGTATTACAGATGCAGAAGTGACGGCTGCACTTATATAGCCTGGGATACCTTAATGAATTGTCGAAGATTAATTATAGTATTCAAAAGTACGTTCTATTATCATAGTAGTTTCATCTCCTTCAAATGTGGTTTCTTTTTGCCAATTGCCCTCTGAGTCGTAATCTTCATATTTATAAAGCACACTGAAATCATTAGTGCCATCGGCTTTATAATGTTTCATCTGATGTTGGTTGCCCTTACTGTCGTAGGTATAGGCCATTTTGAAATCGAGGGTGCCCTTATCGTTATAATAAGCCTCCTCGATTTCATTACCAGTCTCGTCAAATTTATTTATGCTTTTAAACTCTAGTTGGCCATTGCCGTCGTAGGCTATGTATTCAATCTGGTTGCCCTTATTATCATATTTAAAGACATTCTTCTTCAATAGGCTATCCCAGGATGTATAATCAACCTGTTCGGTTTGGTTGCCATTGGCATCATACTTATAAACCGTTTTTATTTCAAGCTGGTTATTTTCAGAATATTCTTTGGATGAAATTCTATTACCCTTTTCATCGAGCTTATATTCCAATTTAAAATCGAAGTCACTTTTTCCCTGGTAGGCAATTAGCTCATATTCGTGACCTTTTTCATCATACTTAAAAACTGTAGTATTTGCCAGGGTTTTTACATTTTTACCTGATTTACGCTCAAAGTGGTATTCGGTTTCTGTGATTTTTTTCACTTTACCCTTAAGGTTGTCCTTATGGTTATTGTTTTTATCCTGTGCCAGGGCAAACAATGGGGTAGATAGAAGCAGGAATAGTATTGGTTTCATTTTATTGAGTATTTGGTAAAGCCTAAAAAGGCAATTATTGCAATGGTTATATTAGGGTGTTTTTGGAGTAAAAGTAGGTGGAATAATTAGATTCATCCTTTAAATAACTGTATAATTAGATGCTTTTGAATTAATGGGTAATTATTAGTGTTCGTAGATGTAAAATACAACTGTATACATGCCTACAGTTTTATTGTAAAGAGCTTCTAATGCCACATGGGCAGGTGCATCTTTACCTGCTATGTTCTCCCTTTTTGATTTAAGGAAAGCTACTTTTTTGAAATCACCCATTTCTGGGTAGAAATTGGGGGTATAGGATATTTCGTATCCCTGGGATAAAAGACAATCGCTCAATTTACTCTTATACTCCTTATAGGCATTGGCAAGGCCCGACTTGTCTTTAGAGGCATACACAGCACCCTCATAAAATAAGCCCATATAGGATACAAAATGTGAACTGATAGTGCCAGGAATAGTGATGCCGCAAGTCCAAATAGAGGATTGTCCACCGGCTTTCATAGTTTTTCCCCTTATGTTTTTAAACTGGTTGGGTGCGTCTTTCATTATGGTATGCAGTGCCGTACAGAATTCATTTTCCTGAGCATGGGTACAGAAATTTGCGAGTAAGGCAACTATAAGCAATAGTCTTTTAATGGTCATAAGCGAATATAATAGAAATCTGAAAACATGTATTACCTACCCATAATTTCTTACACAATTCTATGATAAATTTGCGTTTTTAACTTTGGGTTGTGCAAATTACCCTTAACTTTATACCGATAAGGTTATTAATTCACGATTAATACTAGGATATGATGAAAATGGTTAGGAGCTTGGTGGTATATCTTGTAGTAATGTTGGCATTAACCTCATTCAAACCTGTGGGTGAGAGTGAGAGCAGTTTGGTGAATAATGAATTGTTGATTAAAACTTATATTGCAAAAGTCTACCAACAAATTGACTTTGACGATTACAAAAAGGTTTCCTTTGATGTTTTTAGTAAGGCTTGCAGGGGTTATCTGAATCTGAAAAGCGAGGGTAAATTATCTTCAGAAAAAGAATTGCTCACCATTTGTGATATGAGTTTGTCTTCATCAGAAGACAGGATGTGGGTGATAGACCTTGAAAAGAAAAAAGTATTGTACAATACTTTCGTAGCGCATGGCCAGGGTTCGGGTGATGAATATGCTTATGCATTTTCTAATAATTTCGATTCACACCAAACCAGCCTTGGATTTTATGTGACTACCGATACTTATGATGGCGACCATGGAATGTCGTTGCATTTGGTAGGTATGGACCAGGGTTTTAATGATGCAGCCTTCGATAGGGGAATAGTGGTGCATGGAGCCAAATATGTAAGCCAGAAATTTATAAGGGGGAATGACCATTTGGGCCGTAGTTGGGGTTGTCCTGCTGTACCTGCCAAGCTCTCAAACAAAATCATTAATACCATAAAGGATAGTACCTGCCTGTTTATTTATTATCCAGAGGAAAATTATTTGAAATCAACCGTTTGGCTGAATAAGAAGATAATGAACCTGCCCGGTGGTAGCATCTATCAGGATATGCAGGCTATTAGTTTACCAAAACCTAAGGCTAGAATAATAGAATACCGTAGCAAGACTGGCAAGGTAGATAGTGTAGTGACCTTGCCTACATCGAACTAGTTTTTATAAGGATTTACCATTCACAATAGCACATAAATATTTTTATCAGAAAGTGTAATTTGAGGATTTTTCAATAACTTTATTGTAAAATCTTTTATATGCGCTATTTACCTTTGTTAGTCCTAGCCTTATTTTTTACCAATAAGATTCAGGCACAATCTATTGCTGCAAATCCTGCCCAGACAGTTTCAAAAAGCAGCAATATTTATGAGATTAAGAAGCTGTTTCTTAAAAATGTATTGCACAATCCACAGGAAGAAAATACAGGAAAGGATGATAATGACCTGGAAAGATTCAATAGATGGTTTCATTTCGTTGAACCTCGGTGTTACCCCTCAGGAAATTTGCCTAGGCCGGGTATTTTGCTTGATGAATATGAAAAATCAAAAACGGCAAAAAGAATAGGAGCCAAAACAACGCTTAGTGGTTGGCAACCATTGGGTCCGGTAAACGTGCCCATTAATTGGAATGGTATTGGTAGGATAGACTGTATAGTAGTTGACCCGTTAGATACTAATACTATATATGTAGGGGCTGCCTGTGGTGGAGTATGGATAAGCCATGATGGTGGTGCAACATGGGTTACCCATACCAGTGATTTTCCATCTTTGAGTGTGGCAGATATAGCAGTTAATCCGAGACATACAGATACTATCTATGCTGCCACAGGCGACAAGTATGGTTATATACCTCATACTATTCCCTATTTTTGGGGAGGCCTATACTCTGCGGGTGTGATGAAAAGTGTGGATGGTGGAGCATCGTGGAGTATGACCGGATTGAGCCGAATACAAAGCGACAGAGATATTATTCAGCGATTATTGATACACCCAAGGAATCCCAATGTGTTATTGGCTGGTACCACGCATGGTATTTACCGAACAGCTGATGCTGGTGCCACCTGGACATTGGTGGATACAGGTTTGGTTTATAGTATGGCTTTTAGGCCCAATAGGCCCGATACTATATATGCTGTAAATGCATCGCACCTGAGAGTGTCGTATGATGCAGGTATTACCTGGAGCACATTGTATCCTGATATTAATACCACACATAATCGATGTACTATAGCTGTTTCGCAGGCGGCGCCAAAAAATGTATGGATGCTTGATGATGGTGATAATCTTTCGGTTTCGAATGATGAGGGATTGACATTTAATTACCTCACCTCGCCAGCAAGTGTTGCTAGATTTTATGGATTTTACGATAGGGTTTTAGGAGTATCTCCATTGGACTCAAATTTTATATTGTCATCGGGATTAGATATTGCAGCGTCGGATGATGGAGGCAATACTTGGTCTTATTTTGATTCTTCTATTTACTATGTACATCCTGATAATCATGCAGTGGCATTTAATCCACTTCATAGAGGTACCATATTTTTTGGCAATGATGGTGGTATAGTTGTAACCAGGGATAGTGGTAGGTCATGGACAAATATCAGCAACGGTTTGATGATTTCTCAAATTTACAGAATGGCGTCTTCACGCCAGAACCCATATATTATGTTGGCTGGTCTACAGGATAATGCCACTTATTATAATGATGGGACTGGGTGGGTACTATCAAACGGGCCTTTCGGGGATGGTGAGGCCTGTGCGATTTTTCAGGGAGATGATAATTTTCAGATAGCGTCAACACAATATGGGAATTTCCAGTTGTCAACAGATAGAGGTGTAACTTATAATCCGTTTGGAACGGGAACCGGTGGATTCTGGACATCACCAGTAGCTTTCAATCCTAATACCTCAGATACCTTTTACTATGGTCTTCATGATATCTATACTAATTATGGGGCTTTGACCACCACCGCTCCCTTTCCCGGAGGGGCCGTATCTTTAGTTGTCGCTCCATCTAATACGAATTATATTTATGCTGCAGATTTTAATCGGGTAATCCGCACTATGGATGGCGGACTAACTTGGACTGATATTACCGGAACTCTGACTTCAGCATTGGGAGCGATTACCCGCTTAGCAGTTGATTATAAAAACCCATCAAGACTATATGCCACCTTCTCAGGGTATGTGGCTGGTCAAAAAGTGTATATGAGTAATAATGCCGGTGCTACATGGAGCAACATAAGCTATGCATTGCCAAATATACCAGTGAACTGTATAGCGGTTGATTCTACTACACCCGGTGCTTTATTTGTAGGTACGGATATAGGTGTGTATTATACCGATTCTACGCATGTGGGTTCATGGTCTTTATATAGCACTGGCCTGCCAAATGTAATAGTAGATGATATTGAGGTGAACTACAGGAATTACAAGGTGAGGGCTGCAACCTATGGTCGCAGTATATGGGAATGCAATTTGGTAAACCCCGGCTCACCACTAGCAATTAAACACGTTGACCCAATTGTTGCTGAAATAAGCCCTAACCCCACACATGATAATTGGAAGCTGAAATTGGGGACTTCTATTCCTGCATCGTATGAGGTAATGGTTTATGATATGATGGGGCGATGCCTACTTACCCAAAAAAATAGTGACCTTATTGATGCTTCAAAATTAGCACCTGGATTATATCAAATAGGTGTATTTGCCAATGGGATTCATACAACTTTAAAGGCTGTAAAATACTAATTCTTGGTATTAGGTGGTAATTAATGGGTGAAATTTACTTGTTGAAATAATAAGCTACTCCCTTTTGTACTTTTTCCCTCGGAACCTTGTCACGATAAATTAGGCAACCTGACTCGTTCTTTTCCATTTCTGCTTCATAGTAAAAGTCTTTAAATAGGTCGCTATTCGCAGATTTTACAATTCGCATAAAAGAAAAATAACTTCGTCAACTTACCTAATTTATTGTGACAAAGTTCCTTATTTTGGAGGCTCAATAAATCTTTATGAGTAATCAATTAGGAATAGGTTCGAGAGTAGACCACCAACATTTTGGAAAAGGAGTTATCGTTGATACAGCGGCCGAATTTTATATTATATGGTTTAAGTCGCAAAACGGTACCAAAAGCATCAGCAAGGATTATGAAGGCCTGAAAACGCTGGAAGAAGTTGCAGCCACGGGTGGTGGTAGTGAGCATATAACCATTGCTGATATTGAGCAGGCACTAAGCAATATCCTGGACCAGCGCCTACACGATATGCAGTTAGTGCCAATTGGACCAAAATGGCGCAGGGGTAATATGATTCTGAAACCAGGTGACCCAACCATGGCTCAAAAGGAAGTGCCAATAGAAACATTCTTCCACAAGATTGTAATGGTGCGTGACCGCCTACGTGTGATGGAGCAGAAAATTAATGCCCATAAGGTAATGACCGACGATGAAAAGGTAGACCTGCAACAATATATTACCTCAATTTATGGTTCGCTAACTACTTTCAACGTATTGTTCAAAGAAACCCACCACCAGTTCAAAGGACAGGGTGGAAGGGATTAGTTTTTGAAGATAATGAAATAGCTTTTACAGAGATTTTGGGCAGGTTGGCCTTAAATTAATAAGTGCAAGAAGCCCATCGGGCTTCAATATGAATAGCCCTTGGTGAAATCAGGGGGAATGAAAGCTACCGATAAAAAACCCTAAGGCGGGTTCAATGTGGTAATGCAAAATGCATCTCATAGGGTGCAAATCATTTTGTTGCAAAAAAAATATTGGTTTAAAATATGAAATCAGGTTTCCTTACTGCCATTGCCTTCGGATTGGCACTCACTTCCTCTGCGCAGGATTCATTATCGTTCAGGAAAATTTCTGATGAGATAATGTTGCATGGCACTTGTTATGACAACCTAAGGGTGCTTTGCAAAACCGTAGGGCATAGGATAAGCGGATCACCTGCGGCTGCCAAGGCAGTGACCTGGGGTGAAAAAGCCATGAAGGAAGCCGGAGCAGACAAAGTGTGGCTACAACCTGCCGATGTGCCCTATTGGTATAGGGGCGATGAAAGCCTGCAACTGATGATGGATGGCAAATACAAAAAAGTAGATGCACTTTCATTGGGTAATAGTCAGGGTAGTGATGGCAAGGAGATAGAAGCCCAGGTAATAATGGTGCATAATTATGATGAATTTAAGGCGCTGCCAGTAACCGCTGTGGCCGGTAAAATTGTGTTCTTCAATTACTGTTTCAGGCAGGATTTCATATTTACATTCGAGGGATATGGCGATGCGGTGAAATACCGTGGTGGCAGTGCCAGTGTGGCTGCGGAGAAAGGTGCAGTAGGGGTTATCATCCGTTCAATGTCTACAGGTGCTGATGACTTTCCGCATACGGGTGCTATGCACTATAAGGATAGCACAAAGCGCATACCTGTAATGGCAATTGGTAATATTACTGCCGATGCTTTTGAAAAAGTATGCGAGAAAAAAACACCAATGGCAAAGCTGAAATCGCAATGTCATATGATGCCAAATCCTGTAAGGTCTTATAACGTGATTGGTGAAATAAAAGGTAGTGAAACACCTGAAAAAATCATCACTGTAGGTGGTCATCTTGATTCATGGGACGTAGGGGAAGGTGCTATGGATGATGGTGCTGGATGTGTGCAATCGATAGAGATTTTAAGGGCGTTTAAGGCGTTGGGTCTCAAGCCAAAATGCACCATAAGAGCAGTGCTTTTCATGAATGAGGAAAACGGCCAGAAAGGCGGCCAGGCTTATGCCGATTCTGCTGTATCTAAGCACGAAAACCATATTTTGGCTATCGAGACTGATGCTGGTGGTTTCTCACCAAGGGGTATTGGCATGGAAATGAGCCAAGACAAAAAGGAAAAGGTGATTAAGTACAAAGACCTATTTCTGCCTTACGGGGTATATGATTTTACCCGCGAAGAGGGTGGATCTGATATTAGCCCATTAGGCGAAAAACTAAAGGTGCCAATGGCAGGTCTTAATCCAGATTGCCAGCGCTATTTCGATTACCACCATACCAATGCTGATATCTTTGAAAATGTAAACCACAGGGAACTAAGACTTGGTGCTGTAGTGCTGGCTCAGTTTATTTATCTGGTTAGTGAGAAGGGTTTGATGGACAAATAAAGTTCACCCCCTCAATACCACCACATCCCCCTCATCATTCACCTTAATGAGGCGTGAAGGGCTTTTAATGGTTTCGTCATCCTGCCTGTAGGCTACCTGGTAGTCGACTGCGGCTTTTATCTCGATGGAAATGGTAGAATAGGTTGGGGCAGTGGGTTTTCCGCTAATATTGGCTGATGTGGAGACAATAGGCCCTTTGAACCGCTTGATGAGGGCTTTGCAGAATGGGTCGGTGGTGACACGTATTGCCAAGCTGCCATCATTGTTCACCACATTATAGGGGAAGCCGAGGGCGTTTTCATAGATTACTGTAGTGGGTCTGTCGAAGGATTCGATAATAGCAATAATATCGGGTGGGGGGGCAGCAACATATTGCAATACATCACGGGGTTCAGCCAGCAATACTATCATGCTTTTTTCTTTTGGCCTTTGTTTTAGGGTAAATATTTTTTCTACAGCAGCCTCATTGAGGGCATCGCAACCCAATCCCCAAACGGTTTCGGTAGGGTAGAGGATTACCCCACCATTTTGCAATGCCTGCATACAGTTTTTGATATCTGATTCAAAGTCCATTATCTTGATCTTTTATTAGTTTTATAAATTATGTATTGTCTGCTAATGTGTGCCCTGCTCCTATGGAGCAGTATGCCTATTTATGTATTTTTTTTCTACAAAGCCTCTTGCCCCGATGGGGCAAGCAATATTGATGTTATCCATATAATGTGATGAAGAACTAAAACAAACCTATTCATCCTGTTGGCTCCATTGACAAGTATTGTTTACAGGGTACTTGCTGCAAAAAGAGAATTGCCGTGCGGAGGCCTCACCCCGGCCCTCTGCCATTGACAAGTGTGGTTTTTAAGCAAAATTTGGATTGCCATTAGGTGGCCTCACCCCGGCCCTCTCCCATTGACAAGTATGGTTTTTAAGCAAAATTTGGATTGCCATTAGGAGGCCTCACCCCAGCCCTCTCCAAAGGGAGAGGGTGCCGTATCCTGATGTTTATGACAGTATTTTTTGAAATCCCTCCATGATTGGCCACGTCATTTTCAAAGAACTTTTGTGCGACAAATTTGTTGTTAAATAATTTTAACCCTTATAAGGCTCCCTTGGGCCTGCACACATTGAAATTATAACATTTACAAAAATCTCACTTCAAATATTGCAACAACTGCTCATTGGTAATATCATATGCGCATTTAAAATGGCCTTTGGGACATTGTTTATGGCCATGCAGGCCACATGGGCGGCAGGACAATCGTTCTGCAACCTCAACTATATGACCATTCGGTCGTAAAGGCCCAAATCCGAATGCAGGTACCGTAGAACAAAAGACAGCTGTAACAGGTGCATCCATAGCTGATGCAAAATGCAGGGGGGCTGAATCATTGGCATAATTCATATCGGCTTTTTGCATTAGGGCTGCGGATTGCAGGAAATTGAGCTGGCCGCAAAGGTTGGTCACATCATCATGTATGTTACTCGATACAATTTCATCACCTAGAGATTTATCGCCCGGTGCACCTAAAATATATATGGCATACATGGGCGGAAGGTCATTAATCAATTCCACCCACTTGCTTGCAGGAAATTGCTTTGTGAACCAAACTGATGATGGGGCTATGCAGATATAGGGTTTGGCCTGGTATTGTTTTACCTTGGTATAATCAGCTTCTGAAGGGTAGAGCTTTGGGAATGCTGCTTTTTTATCCGTAAGGCTTTCTATAAGTTGTTGGTTACGCCCGGTTTCATGTATGGGGTTTGAGGAATATGGCTCAGATAAAATATGTTTTACCTTATGAGTAAAGCAAAATGAAAAAGGATTTTTATCAAACCCTGCCATAAAGGGGGCACCTGATAGGAATGTGATTAATCCGGAAGTGGCAAACCTATGTGCGTTGATGACATGGGTGTATTGTTCCTTTCTCACATTCAATGCCATTTTAATCAGTTTCAGGTTCTTATTTTTTTTCTTGTCCCAAACCAACACCTTGTTCAAAAGTGGGTGGCCAGCCAGTAGGCCTTCATTACCCTTGCGGAGTAAAAAATCAATTTTGGCATTAGGTAATGCGGTATGTAATTTCTCTATAAGAGCTGTAGCCAATACCACATCTCCCGTAAAAGCAGTCTGAATTATTAGTATTTTCAACATCGTAGGCACTAAGGATTACAAAGCTACAAAGGTTTAGGAACCTTGAGTAAATAAAGTCAAATACAATGAGCATGGATTTTTTATGTGTGCAATTTACCGAAACCACAAATAATCAATTGTTTATAGCAATTGTTGTAGGTAGGATGGGGGTATTAAGGGGTTTAAGTGTCTTAAGTATAGTTGACTTGGTATAAATTTCATTCATTAGGTTTTTGAAGGTTTTAACAATAAAAAAATCAATTTTTGAAAATTTGGTACTAAATTTGTTTCTACAAGGCTATAACTAAGTAAAACTTTTAAAAATGAAAAAAATTATTCTGTCATTAGGAATGTTGTTATTGTTTGCCGGTATGGCCATGGCACAGGGAAAGAAGCATAAGAAAAACGATGCTACTACCGAAACGCCACAAAGCATTGCAACTCCTGCAGCACCAGCAGCTACTAATAAACCTGCTACTACACTGAAAGCCGATGATATGGCTTTTAAGGATCTTACCCATGACTTTGGTACACTAGCCGAAGGCCCTGATGCAGTATGTGAATTCACATTCAAAAATACCGGTACTGAGCCGATAATTATTGAGAAAGCACAGCCATCATGCGGTTGTACCGTTCCTTCTTTTTCTAAGGAACCAATTCCACCAGGAGCTAATGGTACAATAAGCGTGGCTTACCATACCAAAAATCATCCAAACCCATTTACAAAAACAATTACCGTTTCATCTAATGCTGGTACTAAAGTACTGACCATTAAAGGAAATGTAGAAAAAGCACCTACTGGTTCGGCTCCTGAAAACACATCAATGTTTAAAACTAACTAGTAGTATAACGATTTTATTTAACCAAACAACAAATAGTATAACAACAGAACAAGGCTTATGAAAAAAGTAATCATCACACTATTCTGCCTTACAATCAGCGCAGCAGTAGTAAACGCACAAAACCAACCACAGACACCTCCAAACCCTGCTGCACATGCTGCAACTCCTCCTCCGCCACCACCGGCTCCAAAGGAATCAGACCCTAATGCAGGTAAGTTCCAGTTCAAGGAGGAAATCCATACTTTCAAGGATGTTCCGGAAGGACCATTGGCTGAGTATGACTTTGAATTCAAGAATACCGGTAAGAAACCAATCAATATCACTGATGCTCATGGCTCATGTGGTTGTACGGTTCCTACATGGCCTCACGAACCAATTCTACCTGGTGCTAAAGCTAAGATTCACGTTGCCTATACAACACAAGGTCGTCCTGGTCCAATTGACAAAGCTGTAACCATCAATTCTGATGCAGCTCAGGCTCCAATGATGTTGTACATCAAAGGTAATGTAATAGCTAAACCAGCTGATCCAAAACCAGCGGCTCCACCAGCACCAGCTGCACCTGGTAAATAATCTTATTTAAGATTTTCGAATTTATATAAGTATGTTAAAATAGTTGGCTCCGGCCAACTTTTTTAAAAAATGGCAAGTTTTTTGCCTGATAAAGTAAAACCAATTTTATGAAGAAGTTATTTGTAGCTTTATTATCTCTTGTATTATTATCCAACGTTAGCCTGCAGGCACAGAATAAACCTGCAGCTGCTACAGCAAAGGTAGATGGTCCTGTATTCAAATTTGATGGTGGTGATACCCATGATTTTGGTGTGGTTCCTCGTGGCCCGATAGCCAATCATGAATTTGAATTTACCAATGTTGGCAACCAGCCTATTATTGTAATGGACGTAACACCTTCTTGTGGTTGCACCGGTGTTGACTGGATTAAAACCCCTGTATTACCTGGCCAGAAGGGCTGGATTAAGCTGGGTCTTAAGACCATTGAACAGCATGGTGTATTCAACAAAGAGGTTTATGTAAGGTCAAATGCAATCAACCCACATGGTGATAAGCGTTACACGCTTTACATCAAAGGTGATGCAAAAGGCGAAGACCCCAAATAAGCTTTGGATATAAAAATACTAAACAAATAAAGGCTACCATTGGGTAGCCTTTATTTGTTTATGGGGGTAGGAATATTTTTAAATACGACATCCCCCTAACCCCCTTCTGCCACCGCACAAGGCTATGCTCCAAGGGGGAATTGCTAGTTCAAGTCCATTTGGCGGATTATCTTTATTGGGCTTTTTGATGTTGCTGTAGAATATGGCAAAAATCTCCAAGTCAGGATTAATCAAAAAGGAAATTGATGGTGATTTTATAATCCGTAAGTTTGGTGTTCCTAGCTGGGAAATGGGTTTGAAATAATATATAGAAAGATGAAAAAGTTTATAGCCTTTATTTATTTGTTTGTCCTTTTAATTGCATCGCTATTCAGCTATGCCCAATGTCCGCCACAGGGGAGCGAGCCTGCGGATTCAAAAATTGGTAGGATAAATATAATGAAGAACAGGAGTGTGACCCCTTCAGGGAGGCATACACCTTTGACAATGCAGTTGAGTGAGATCCTTGGCGACTTTACGGGGCAAGACTCATCGAGGTTTCATAATGGTACTTATGCCACCACTACAGGTTATATTACCTCCTATGAGGAAAAAGGACCGGAATCGTGCAATTGTGATGAAGGTTCTAAATCGGCACATACCGGGGATGTGCATATCTATATTGGTTTATCCCCTGATGCACCTAAAAGGGAATGTATGATAGTGGAAATTACCCCTGCTTACAAATTACTGCATCCTGATTATGGCGATAAACTAATAAAAGGAAACCAGGTTAAAGTAACAGGTTTCCTTTTATACGATTTTGAGCATAAGGGCAATTCTGCAAATACCTGCACGAGCTGCAAATTGGTCTGGCGTAAAACCTGCTGGGAGCTACACCCGGTAACAGATTTTACCGAATTATAGACTAAGCCATTTTCTCGATTTTCTCATTAATACGGCTTACTTCGCTTTCCAGGATACGTTTCAACTCTTCAAGCGATTCCTTATCGTTGTGGGCATTGTCAATGTCCTCGTCACAACAAGTGAATTTGCGCTTTAGCTTGGCTAGCTTTCTTCTTGTCTCAGCACCTTCTTCTGGTGCATAAAGCATGCCTATGATTGTGCCAACAGCCACACCAGCGGCCATGGTTAATATGAATTTCTTTGCTGTTCCCATATAGTGTAGATTATAATTTTATTTCTTCTAATTTCTTGTTCACCTTGTTCAGTTGCTTATGTAGCACATTTTTAATGTCTTCAAGCGATTCTTTGCCATCATCAATGCTATCATTCACCGAACCTACCAGTTTTTTGGTACGTTTAGCAATTTTTCTGCGAGTTTCAGTACCTTCTTCAGGTGCAAAAAGTATTCCTATAGCTGCACCAACCACTAATCCGGCACCTACTGTTAAGAGCATTTTCGTTGTATTATTCATAAATTACTGTTTTAAAATAAATGCAATCTATCTGCCTTTATTTGCTACACAAAGGTACTTAATCCGCTCTTGCCGCAACTTGATACGCATCACTATTGCCAGTGACCCACATCAATTGGCCCCGGATATAACAATATATTCTGTTAAATAAAAATGGCCTGACTATTAAAGCCAGACCATTTCTGTTATTTCATTTCAGTTTAATTTGTAATCATTGAAAAACTCCACATCAAATAGCTAAATCATTGTTCACTAGCTTAATAATCTTGAGTTTGCTATTCCCCCTTTCAGCGTTGGCTTTGTGCGGCAGCGAAGGGGCCATGGGGGATGTTTTTCATAATTATTGCTTAGTGAAGATGGTGAAATAAAGTATATCAAGTTTGATGATTATGTTTCTTTTATGCTAGGCGCAAAAGCCGAGAATAATGAATTATTTAAGACCTTTTGCAACAACGCAGAAATGGAACAGAATTAGTGAAATTGGTATACTTTATTTTGTCATCTTCACTTAG
>CANGSR010000001.1 GCA_947456055.1 Chitinophagaceae bacterium | reverse complement strand
CTCCGCTTACAGTTTTTGGTTTTTTGGGTAGGTTGTCTTCTTTTACATAATATACCGTGGCAGGCATTGTTTCCCTGCTTAGGTTCCAGGTTAGTTTTGTGGTTTCGGGTATTATAAAGCAACCTTTGGGTAAGTAGCGCACCAGCTTATCCATTCTTATTTTCAGGTTGGTGCATAGTGCCTGCGCATTATCAAGGTACCAAACATGGTTTTGGTCAAAGCCTGCTATGGTTTCTTTCCATGCAGCGGTATCCTTTATTTTGGAAAGGTTTACCCTTTCCATCTCAATATTCTCGCCAATCCACGATGGGCTGGCCGGGTCAATTAGGTATTCCTCGCCTGGCCTCAGTTTAGTTTCGTTTATCGTCAGTACCTGTTTTCCGGGAAATGTATTTACAGGAAAAGAGAATCCCTGTGTATAACTGCCATCCTTATTCAGTCCCTTAAGTTTATATTCCTTAAATTGCTTGATAATGTATTTTGCAGCTTCTTCCTTGCCATTGTAAACATAACCCCTGCCATGCATTTTAAAGCATGTAAGTGAGTCCACCTGGGCCTTGATCCATTCTTTTTCAGTACGTGGATTTGGGATAAATACAGGTCTTTTTATTGGTGTAGTTGGTAGCTTTTTTACCTGTGCACTACTATTACCTGCAAATACAATAAATGCTAAAAATAAGCACTTTGAGAATTGACTCATAAATCAATATAAATTGGTAAAAGTAAAATAATCCCGTTATAAACCGATGCTAAATAATTGATTATCACTAATGGTAAAGCCGCAAGGTATTAATCCTGAATGGGCTTTACAATCAACTAATTAATTATATGCTGGTAACCACGGTTATTTTATTGTGTATTAATTGGCCTCAAAAATAATAAAATAATTAACAAAGCATTATTTTATGAAGAAAAAATTTATAAAATTAATGTAAGGCTATTTCACTCCCAGGATAAATTAAAAAAGAGCCCGAAAATATTGGGGCTCTTTTTTAGTGCTTTTATGCGTAATTATTAGTTGGTTGGTTTTTCAAGAATCTTATAGAACTGGTCGAGCTGTGGTAAAATCACAATTCTTGTTCTGCGATTTGCAGCCTTGCCTTCTTTGGTTTCATTATCAGCAACAGGTACATACTCACCACGGCCAGCGGCTGTCATCTTAGCTGGTGGCATATGGTAGGTGTTTTGTAAAATACGTACTACCGATGTTGCACGCTTAGTACTTAAATCCCAATTATCCTCAAGAGGGCTACGTTTAAAGGCTGCATCATCGGTATGTCCTTCCACCATAAATTCTACTTCGGGTTGACTCATAAGCACTTTTGCTACCTTTCCTAATACTTCCTTGGCATGGTCTGTTACTTCGTAGCTACCACTTTTGAAAAGTAGTTTATCAGAAATGTCTACATATACCACACCCTTATCTACCTTAATATTTACATCCTTATCATCCAGGTTGCCTATTGCACTCTTAAGATTTACCATAAGGGCAATATTCATTGAGTCTTTTTTATTCAATGCAGATTGAAGCCTTGTGATATATTGGTCTTTTACGCCAATATTGTCCATCGATTTCTTGATACTTTCAGCCTGGCTGCCACTTATGAAAGACAGGTCTTTCAATTGCGTTTGCATTTGGGTGCTGGTATGCTTATATTGGTCTATTTGCTCCTCAAGCGATTTGATTCTTGCGCTATCAGCAGCATGCGATTCTTTACATTTGGCGTATTCATACCGCACAACTGAGTTAATGCTATCCAGCCTGGTATATTTCTTTTCACTGTCCTTCAGCTTCTTGCTCGTAGTACAGGAAATCATTGCCATAGCTGCAACTCCAAAATAAAGACCTTGTTTGATGTTCATAATTTATTATTCTTGAAAATTATCAGTTCACTGCAAAATTATCCAACGCAACGGTATTAATGCGTTAAGAAAATTACAAATTCTGAAATGTTGGTGATGAATCGAATCTTCTGTGGGAAAATACCATTGATGTGAAATGGATTTCCTGATAATTATCATTATGCCCTATTATGTCGGGCTCTTTTTATTCCTGCATTAACACTATGTAATGCCAGTGTTATTCTTTCATTAGGAATTATAAGTATTAGACTAAGAAATATCTTGATGCTTGGTCCGTTTTTATATAGAAAAGGAGAATTTGGTATGATTATTGCATTTACAATTCATTAACGTAGCGAAGGCAATTTTTGCGGTATGAATGGGATATTGAAGATAAAAGCATAACGGTATTTAATATTTATAGCCTCTATTAAGAAATAGTTAGTTATTAGTCTGTTATTGGTATTTGTATATTTTGTTATTGTCATTTTATCGTATTGTTATTGTGCCCCCGATTTTTGAATTGCTGCGCTAATTATCATTATATTGCTAATTAAATTTTAATTATCTTGAAAACAGCACCGTATTCACTTATTGAAGCAAAGCAAATTTGCGCCGATTTCCAATATCTGGCAGGCCAGCCATTTGGAGACAACAATGGGACACCTATCACTTGTATAGCCATTTCCCCATTCGACCAGATGAACAAAAAGAGGTTCATCATGTATTACCTTTTGTTCAATGATGCCGAAATGGCTTTGGAACAAGATTTTAAGGGTATGCTTTTTGATGTGTTAATATTGGCTCCAACCCTTGATGGGCAGCTTTTTCATGAAGACCTAAGTTCCTGGCTCTCAAAGAATAAGCCCTATTTTGAGTTCGACCCAGATAACTCAAATGTCAATCTAATCAACCTTTCACAAGGAATATAAGCAGGGAAAGTATTATGTGACTTGTGGTGTGGATGGGGAATTTATTTCCCATCTATACCATTTGTGGAATTCCTGTGGCATTTATTAATTGGTGCGTTGCCTCTCGTTGTTCCCTGATGTTCCAATAGGGACATCAGGAACGCAAATGAAACTCCTTCTCAGAAGGCCTTCATCTTCCCCAAGCCAAAGCAACATCCCTGAGCCTACAAACTGTGCAAACGGCGTACAGGCGTAAAACGATACAATCTTGAAAATCATATAATCCGTTAATCCTGATTCTGACAAAAATTACTTTCCTATCTCCCTCTTGATTATGCCACAAATCTTCTTTGCAATATTCCCCCAATAATACACCTCATAAAACTCATCAGGAATTGCAGGGGTAGCACCCATGCCTTCAATTATCGCATTTGTATAATCTTCCCAATCATAATCTGCAATTATGTACAGGTTCTTGCCACAAGCTGATGGTACAAGCCCAGCCGCACCACTTTTGGTGCTAATCACTATTTTATTATAACCCAGGGCCTCTACCGCCTTGGTCTTAATACCGCCCCCTAATATTACCGGGTTCAGCATCACATCGCATGCAAGCAAAAAATCATTCAGGTCGGGAATGAAACCGGTATAAACAATACCCGGTGTCCTGCTTATTTGTTCCTTCAGTTGCTCATTCAGTCCTTTGCCTGCTATCAATATCTGGTATTCTATACGGTGAAAGTTGAGCCTCGGCATCACCTCATTCAGTATAAACTCCACCGCCTGCACGTTAGGGTAAAAATCCATAGCCCCTAAAAAATACAACCATGGTATATCATCCCTCAGGCCCAGTTGGGCTGCTACCTTCTTTTTAGCTTCTGCATGGCCCTGTGGTGCTTTGTCCAGAATAGTGCCGTAGGGAATAAGGTGGCATTTTTCGTTCTTCAGGTGGTAGTGTTTTTTAGCCCACTCCATATCTTCGGGTGTAATGAGGAGTACCCCATTGGCCTTACGCATCATAGCCCCTTCAAACAGCCGCATAATGGGCCACCATTTCTTACCATATGTCCTGAACCGTTCCGACTCTATATTATGGCTCCTCAGGTACCAAGGCACCTTCAGGCGTTTTGCCACAGCGTTTATTGTTGGTGCCATATAGGGGTGGTCGCAATAAAGGGCATCAATTTTATGTTGGCGGGCTACATTCACTAGACCGCTAACCCCTAAATAGGGGATATACCTTTGCACCCCAACAGTAAAATAGGGTATAAGGTTAAAAGCATATTTAGGGTCGGGTGTATTATCAAGGGTTGACAATAGGTTATCGTCGCAAATCTTACCCAGATAGTCGTGCAGGGAAGCAATACCCAGATGCCCACCCGATGTGGGTGGCAATATGCGGTAGGGTGCTATGCTTAGGATATGTAATTGCTCCATGCCTTTTCGTGTCTTATACTTCTTCCTTTATGCTCATCAGGTAGGCCTTGATAAACTCATCCAGTCCACCATCCATCACGGGCTGCACATTGCCCACCTCATAATTGGTACGGTGGTCTTTAATCATCTTATAGGGGTGGAACACATAACTGCGTATCTGGGAACCCCATTCTATTTTTTTCTTAGAGCTATTGGTAGCATTGAGTATTTCCTGGCGTTTACGAAGTTCCTCCTCATAAAGTCGGCTTTTCAGCATGGTCATAGCCTTCTCACGGTTCTCACCCTGGGTCCTGGCTTGCTGACACTCTACTATAATGCCTGAAGGAATGTGCTTGATACGCACAGCTGTTTCCACCTTATTTACGTTCTGCCCACCAGAGCCTCCACTGCGGAAGAATGCCCACTCAATATCAGCCGGACTCACCTGTATATCAATGGTATCGTCAATAAGCGGGTAAACAAAAACAGATGCAAACGAGGTGTGCCTGCGGGCATTAGAGTCGAAAGGAGATATACGTACTAAACGATGCACGCCGCTTTCAGCCTTTAGTAGTCCATAGGCAAATTCACCATCAAACTCCAGGGTAGCCTGCTTTATACCAGCACCATCGCCATACTGCACATCAATTTCACTCACCTTAAAACCCTGCTTTTCGCCATACATGCGGTACATGCGCAGTAGCATTTCAGCCCAGTCCTGACTTTCGGTGCCACCTGCACCACTGTTGATGACCACCATTGCCGGCATTTCATCTTCGGGTTCGTTCAGTGTCGATTTAAATTCAAGCTCATCAATATCTTTTATAGCCTGGTCATAAGATTCTTTCACCTCCTCCTCCTTAGCTTCCCCTTCCTTCCAAAAGTCGAAAAGGATGGCAAAATCCTCCACGGCAGTAGTCACCCGGTTATAAAATTCAGTCCAGTATTTATCTATTTTTATCTCTTTGAGTATGCCAGTTGCCCGCACATTATCATCCCAGAACCCAGGGGACAGGGTAAGCTGGCGGTCACTTTCCAGTTTAGCCAGGCGGTCATCAATACGTAGAAAACGGTGTAGGTGCTGGATGCGGTCGCGCATCTCTTTCAGGTTTTCCTGTGTCATAAGATGGCAAAGATAGTTTAAAAGATGTAATGGTTTTTTGGGGCGATTTGATGACTTGTATAGGATGGCAAGTAAAATGTGGTGGTCGGGATTTTTATTCACGCCCCATATGGCAGGGGATTTTTTATCCCCTAGACAACTGACACTGGCGCGAGTGTACCGCAGGGCCACTCGTGTCTACCAAATCATCCGGATTGCATCCGGCACTCATCTTCCCCAAGCCCAATAGAATTCCCATACCCAACTATGCCTAAAGATTATTTTTATCCTTCATTCTTAAATAATTACTATTTTTCACAGACCAAATTACAACAATGAAATACCTGCTACTGATAATATTGTTGTTCCCTGCTAGGATATTTGCACAGGATTCAACAAAAGTCCATATCAAAAAGTACTACGGCAAGGTGGTGGATGAAGACAATGTAGGCATAGCACGTGCTATAGTAGAGGTAAAAGACCTCCTGTATGGTGATTATTGTGACAAGAATGGTTACTTCAAAATAAATGTAAATATTGATTCGGTAAAGGTTTTGCAGTTCTATTCCTATGGCTATGAAAGAAAAGAAGTAGTACTTGCAAAACTTCATCGGGATTCCATTTATCTAATGCTAAAAAAAATACACCATAATCTTGGTGAAGTGTGGTTAAGTCAGCAAGGAAACACAAAGTGAAACATGACATATTAGGTAGGAAAAAGCTAAAATGTATAGGTAGTTGCTACCAGGCTTATGGGGAGGAAATTGCAATTTTCTTAGAGTCTGACCCTGAAAGAAATGGAATACTTAATGAAGCCTTTTTTTATCTAACTAATGAGGGCACCCCTACAAGCAAATTCAGGATTCATGTTTATGGAATTGATACTTCTTCCAAGTTGGATAAGCAGTTCAATATCCCCTTACCGGGCAAGGAACTTACAGATACCGATATTGTTGCTAATGGGTTAATTGGGAATGATTGGGTAAAGGTGGACCTAAGTAGTAAAAAAATAAAACTCGGTCGAGGGGTTTTCCTATCAATGGAGTGGGTACTGGATTTTGGCAATAGTGAGGAACCCGTTTACCAAAAGGATTTTCAAAAATACTATGTTGCTGGTTCTGAAGAAATAATGCAAAGACACCTTATAAATGGTCAGGTATTAGGATTGACCTGGGGTTATGGTATTCAGGGATTAATGTTTCATAAAAATCATGATGAATGGTATCCTGTGTCTTTAATAACTCCAAACCGTCATCTCTTGTATACCTCAATGCATGGCATCAACCCAATGATTTACGCCACCTATTCCTATTCAAAATAACAAAAGGAGAAAAACTCAGAATAGAAAATCCAACCACAAATCCATACAAAAAAGTCAAAAAAAAGAGCCGCTGGAAGAATCCGGCAGCTCTCACTTACTAACCCATTAAATTCACAACTTGGTACAAATGTAACATTAGGCAGCTAAGAAAAAAAATGCAAATCCGTTTTTCGGCAATCATTTTTATAAATATAATTTTCATTTTTATTTATTAGGCTGTAATCAATTGAAAAACAATATTTTGGGAAGTTGTAATAATCTAATGTGTTTGAATAAAATTTTAATTTTGTATAGTGAGTGCATCAAAAACAAGCTACCGGATCTAATTATCCCTGCCGGTCACAATCACAATTAGGAAAAAATTACACCGCCCAATTAAGAGCTAAGTCTTAATTTGCACCCCGAAACACACATATATGAGCGCATTTGTTCCATTAGTGATAAAAGAAAGACAATACCTGCCTGCAGATTTTAAAGTTACCGATTGGGAAGCCCTCCTGCCATGGTATGAAGAGTTGAAAAATAGATCAATAGATAGCCTTGTCAGCCTTGAAAAATGGCTACAGGACATTAGCGAACTGGAAGCAGTGATAAGCGAAGATGCATGCTGGAGGCAAATACACATGACCTGCGATACTACCAACAAAGAGATTGAAGAGGCTTTTACCTATTTCTGTATGGAGATAGAGCCAAAAATAAAGCCCTACAGTTTTGAACTCAATAAAAAGTTACTTGCTTGCGAATTCACATCGCAGCTGGATAAAAATATCTATTTCCCTTATCTCCGTAGTGTTGACAATTCTGCTAAACTCTATAGGGAAGAAAATGTAGCCCTTCAGGCCGATCTTAACCTATTGGCACAGCAGTTTGGGGTAATATCCGGAGCTATGTCAGTGGAGGTGGATGGTAAAGAATATACCCTGCAGCAGGCTGCAAAGTTCCTGCATAGCCCCGATAGGAACCTGCGTGAAATTGTTTTTAATAAAATTGCTGCTCGTCGTCTTACTGATAAAGATAAGCTAAACGAATTGTTTGATAAACTGTTGGCCCTGCGCCAGCAAGTGGCAGTAAATGCCGGTTTTGAAAACTACCGTGATTATAAATTCCGTGAGTTGGGTCGTTTCGATTATACGGTAGAAGATTGCTTTGCATTCCATCAGGCAGTTAAGGAGCACATATTGCCATTACAGGCAATGATGGTGAAACACCGTCAAAAACGCCTTGGATTGGATGTAATGCGCCCATGGGATGGTGATGCCGAACCCGTAGGCACAGAACCGCTAAATCCATTCAAAGGTGGCAAAGAACTAAGCGATAAAGCTATAGAGGTTTTCAGCAGGCTCAACCCTTATTTTAGTGGTTGCCTACAGACTATGGTGGATATGAACCGTATGGACCTGGAAAGCCGTAAAGGGAAAGCCCCCGGAGGTTATAACTGCCCCTTAGCCGAAACCGGAGCACCGTTTATCTTTATGAATGCAGCCGGCACTATGGGTGATGTGATTACCATGATGCACGAAGGTGGTCATGCTGTGCATTCATTCCTATCACATTCCCTTAAGCTGTCTGCATTCAAGGAATACCCTATGGAGATAGCCGAATTGGCGAGTATGAGTATGGAGCTATTCTCTATGGAGCATTGGGAAGTATTTTTCTCAGATGATAAAGAATTGGGCAGGGCAAGGCTTGAGGAGCTGGAAAGGGCTATTGGCGTATTGCCCTGGATTGCGATTATTGATAAGTACCAGCATTGGCTCTATACCCACCCGGGCCATAGTGTTACTGAGCGTGAACTGTCATGGCAGGAAATACTCAATGAGTTCTCAACTGGTATTACCGATTGGAGTGGTTTTGAAGAATTCAGGCTCAACCAATGGCAGAAACAATTGCACCTGTTCGAAGTGCCATTTTATTATATCGAATACGGCATAGCCCAATTAGGTGCTCTTGCTATGTGGAGGCAATACCGCCTCAATAAGCAGCAAGCTCTTGATAATTACTCCAATGCATTAAGCCTGGGTTATACCAAAACCCTTGGCGAATTATACAGCACAGCCGGAATTAAATTCGACTTTTCACCTGCTTATGTAAAGGAATTATCAGACTATGTTACCCCTATTTTGGAAAGTATGATGTAAGGATTTTTTAGAAAATAAAATTATTTATATTTGTAGGTAGTTAATTAATAGCTGTTAAGAAATGAGAGAACTCCCCTCCTGTTTTTAGGAGGGGATGTTTAAATGAACTGGAACAGTTCATTTAAACTGGGGTGGTGACGGCCAGGTTAGCAGGTAGTGCATTATTAATCACACATCTACCACCCTATAACTAAAAGGGTGGATGTTAAATTAGTCTCTTATTTTTTTCTGTTTATCCCTCCTCCATGCGCTCTCTATACCTCATCCTTTTATTTTCACTCATCTCCCTATCAGCCTGCAATTTTCCGAAAGTCAACAAAGCATCAACAGAAACTGAAAAACTCACCTGTGCAGACCTGGCTGATATTGACCAGATTATCCCCATCGCAACATCCACAATAAATGCCCACAAAAACGACAATATCTGGAACCTAAGTACCCCTGTAGATACTTCCCGGTTTTTCTCAATCGAGGATTATTTTATCGATGCAAAAAGGAAGAGTAGGCTTGTTTGGTTAGGGTTTGATGCCGGCATGTCCGCAGGTTCAGCAAATAATTTATTGATGCTTTTTAATTGTGCCGATACTCCGGTACTTATTTGGTCGGCACAGGTAGGGTTGATAAATAAAGATGAAATTAAAGACCTGAATCAGGATGGCATAAAGGAGATAGTTTGCACCAGAAGCATGATGTGGATGGGCGAATGCAATGAATCTTACAACATCTTCAATTTTAAGGGTGGACATCAAAATATACTCTTTGCTGCAAATAGCCAATCTTATATTGATTGTGGCAATGAAAACTATAATGAGCGTTATAAAATAGGCGATACACTGGAGAATAGTAGTGAATGCTTATTAATGCCACCAGGTAAATCCAGTTCCTGGCAGGTAAAACAAATCCACACTCTAAAGATTCATAATGGGGGCAAAACAGATGGGCTAATAATGAAACGCTTAAGGGTAGTGAAAGATAGTTGCACTATTGAAATTAATTAAATCGCATAAGTTTACATTAAAACATAAAAAATTACCTCTATAAATATTTAATAGCATTCTATTTGCTGTCATATTTTAAAGAGGGGTTAAAATTTTTTCGTTAAGATATTGCTATTCTCCAAGGTTTTCTTTAAATTTGTCATTTACACATTAGTATTTGCTTTAAGTCACCAATCTCATCTATCCATGAGTATCTTATCCTGCCTGATTAAATCAAGCCACGACGCAGTATTTATTGCAGAAGTGGAAACCGGCAGGTTAGCTTATGCTAATGAAGCAGCCTGCAAATTATCAGGCTATCCGCTTGACGAAATAATAGGCAAGCATTTTACCCATTTACATCCACCATCCCAGGCCGATCATGTAATATCTATTTTTAAGGAATTTTCAAGTAGTACAGATCATCATGATGCCCAGATGCAAATATTACGTAAAGATGGTAAAATAATTGAGGTAATGGCTGGCTCTGCTGATGTTTTCGAAGACAATGATATTGTTTATTCCGCCGCTTATTTCAAAGACTTATCTATGCATAGAAAGCTGCGGGATATAGCACAAATGCAATCGCACATCGTTAGGGCTCCTGTTGCCAATTTAATCGGTCTTATCAGCCTTATGGAGCACGATATGTCTAAAAACCAGACCGACCATACCGAGACATTAGGAATGATGAAGCAAATGGTAGAGAAACTCGATATTATTATCAGGGAAGTGGTAGCTACTACTGAATTTTAATGTTCGGATATTTCAGTAATAACTTATTGTCCCTCGTCATTTCACCTTTAGTATCTGCTTCACATCAAAGTACATACCATCAATATTATCGTCATTTTTCCTCACCTTTAGCAGGTCTGCATGGCTTTTGGTGTGTGTATGGCTGCCCTCATATTCATAACCCAATAGGGATAATATCGAATATTCATCATCTATGGCCAATACATGTATACCGGTACTGTCGGTTCTACCATCACCTGAGGCAAACAGGGTCTGGGCTACTTTTTCAAGTTTGTATTTATACAAGTTGCTGCTATCTTTTTTGCCTAGTTCCAGATACAGGATGTACAATCTGTTAAGGCTATTTACATTAAAAGGCTCGGTTTTAAGTAAGGTCTGGGTTAAGCCTATCAATTGTATCCTTTCATCTTTTGTGGCCTTATTAGTGAAGTTTTGTTTTTTATAAATGGCCTTTATCGAATCTTTTACTGCCAGTGGCATCCCTACCTTTTTATATTCAGGCTGGAAGAAAAACCCGTAATACAATAAATGGAAGTCAGCATTTGAGAGGGTAGTATCATGGTTGTTATAGCGGGTCAGCAATTTAGGGTACCAGGTAGCCAAGGCCTTATTAGTGGTCAGCTTCTTAATTTGCTCATAATTAGGCTTTGCAAAATGCTTATTTACTTCAGCCATTAATGGCTGATGCACAATAAGAAATACCAAAGTAAATAATAGTGGCCGCATAATGCGAAGATTTAGATGCAATAGTAGTAAAAGGTAACCAGTATATCAGCTATACCTATTGTCAAACGTAAATCATGGATAGAAAAATTAATTGTCACATGATATTGTAAGTCTATCAATATAATTGTGGCTCGCACTATTAGTAGCCCCGGCCTGAAGGCCGGGGTATGAAACAATAAAATTAATAGGCTTTAGCCGAAATTAATGCGCATAGAATCCTCCATATACCAAATTCGGCTAAAGCCAATAATCATTTCACCCCTTTTCCCCGGCATAAATGCCGGGGCTACTAAAAAAAACATACAAATAGTGATTAAAAAACAGGACGAAACATCCCAAAAATACTGTCAGAAATGTCAGGATACGACACCCTCTTCTTTGGAGAGGGCCGGGGTGAGGCCTCCGATTGGCAATCTAATTTTGAATCAAGTACCAGTCATAGAGTACTCGTCAATGGCAGCTGCGCTCCCCACGATGTATCGTAAATTAGTACTAAAAAGATGCAGCTTGCATCACATTAATCACTCAGCTTAATCACATCATTTTCATCTTCACCCATCAGGAAGCTGGCGGCATTGTTCTTCTTTTCTATCACCTTATCCATCCACAATAGTAATGCAGGTAGCAGGGTAAGATTGGTAATCATTGCCAGTAACAAGGTAATACTGGTCAAATATCCCAATGCCTTAGTTCCATCAAATTGCGACATGATAAAGACGGCAAACCCTGCTATAAGGATAAGCGAGGTATAGATAATACTCAGCCCGGTATCGTGAATGGTACGGTGTACCGTATTGGCAATACTATCGTCATTTTGTGCCAGTTCCTGCTTAAAGTTTACCAGGAACCTTATGGTAACATCAATAGTGATTCCCAGTGCCACGCTGAATATTAATACAGTAGAAGGTTTCATCCTTATACCACACCAGCCCATAAGGCCGGCAGTAATAAGTAGGGGCACTATATTCACCACAATAGATATCAGCAATATCCTCCACGACCTGAACAAGGCTATCATACAGCCAAAGATGATCAGGAATGCCAGGATAAGACTATCCCTAAGGCTGTTTACAATAAACTTACTTCCCTCCAGGAAGGTAATACTGGTGCCTGTAAAAGTGACCGTGTATTTCGATGTGTCGAAAAGTCGGTTAACCTCCGGCCTAATACTATCGAGCAATATTGGCAACCTGCGTGAACCTATATCAGCCATACTCACACTGATGCGTGCTTTTTGTTTGGTACTGTCAATGAAGGAGTGGAGCAGTTTATTAAACATGCTGTTTTTCTCGCCTTTCCCGGTGCGTAGGTAAGGCATTATAAATGCTGCCTGTATTGGGTCTTCCGGCACCAGATAATTGGCTGTATCGCCGCCAAAATAGGCCTGATTGGCGAACTTTATTGCTTCGGTAATCGCCAATGGTCTGCCTATCTCAGGAAAACTCTCCAGGTAGTGTGATAGTTTATCCATCTTGCCCAGTACTTCAAGAGACAACACCCCATTTTTCTTACGGGTATCAATTACTATTTCCAAAGGCATCACCCCCTTAAAATTGTTCTCAAAGAATTTCAGGTCCAGCGATATCCTGTCTTCCTTCGGCAAGTCATCCACTATATGGGCATCATTACGCAGCTTGGTAAGCCCGATAATCGAAAATACCATTACGATAATCGTAAACCCATAAATCACCGGCTGGTGGTTGAAAACCCAGTGGGTAATTTTGGATAGCAGGTTATTCATCCATGCCCTTTCCAAATACTTGGTATGGCGCACATTAGGTGGCGGCAGGAAGCTAAAGAAAGCCGGTATAAATACCAATGAAATGAAGAATAAGCCAAGGATATTGATACCTGCTACCAGGCCAAATTCCTTTAATAATACACTCTTGGTAAAGAAAAACACCCCAAAACCAATAGCCGCTGTGAGGTTAGTAAAGAAGGTTACAATACCCATCCTGTCTACCATGCGCAACAGGGATTTCATTTTATTGGGATTTCGGTAATATTCATAATGGTACCTGTTGAGCAGGTACACACAGTTAGGTATCCCTATTACCACTACCAGCGGCGGAATCAGTGCAGTAAGCAAGGTGATTTTATATCCCAGCAATACAATTGTGCCAATAGACCAAATAACACCTATAGCTACCACAAGCATTGATGCCAGCACTGCCACGAAAGCACGGAAAAACAAAACCAGAATGACTGCCGTAAGTATAAAAGACAAAATAAGGAACAACCTCATCTCACTTTGCACCTTTAGTGCCATTTGGGTACGAATCAATGGCAATCCGGAATAATGCATTTCTACATGATGCTTCTCGCCAAAGGCATTGCCCATTTCTAATATCTTATTAATAACCCCAGCCCTGTCTTTAGTGTTGAGCACCTCCCTGTTGATGCGCACTGCCATCATGTAGGCATCAGTATTTGGGTTATACAAAAAGCCCTTGTAAAACGGTAACCCCAGGAAATTCTGTTTGATACTGTCTACATTGCTATATGGGGGCTTACCTGCTATCGCTACCGGTTTTAATTGCTGGGTAACAGTATCTTTTACCAGGCTAATAGCACCCGGTATACTAAGTACATTCTCTACATTCTTAATCGAATCCAGGGAATCAATCAGTAAGGCATAATCATTGAAAAATGATGGGGTAAAAAAATCCTTGGTCTGCATACCTATCACCATCAGGTTGCCATCTTCGCCAAATTGTTTTCTGAAATTTTGGTATTCAATATACTTGGGATTATCAGTAGGTACTGCACTTGTAAACTCATAGCTTATTTTCACCTGCGCAGCATGATAGGCCATATAGCCGGTATCAGCCAGGAGGGCAATAAGCAGGATAATGCGGTACTTTATAATAAACGCGGCTATTTTATGCCACATGTGCTACAAATTAATTTTGAAACGGTAAAAATAAGAAAATGCCAGACTAATCTGCACTTTTTAGAAATAACAATATATTCTTTAGGGGATGGATTTATGCCTTATTTTCAGGTTTCGGGGTAGGTTCACTCAAGGTGAATCTGTTATTTAGATAATTCTGTTATTTAAGATATTGAATTTAATAGTAAACACCGCCAGATTTAAGCGGTGTTTACTATTTTCATTTAGGTTATTATTTTTTTCTTGCCGGTGCTTTTTTCGGCGGGTTAGCTTTTACATCTTCTATTATCGCTTTCACATCAGCTATCGTAAGTGCGCCCGGGTTCTCTGCCTGCTCCTTAGGTATTTTGTAGTTTTTAAGTCCTTGCTTTATATACGGGCCATATGGTCCTTTAAGGATTCTTATTTTTTCCTTTTCAAATACCTTTATTTCACTTTCGTTCTTGGCCTTGCGCTTTTCTTCAATCAATGGCGCCACCTCTGATAAATCAATGGTATAAGGGTCCATTTCTTTTTTAAGGCTGTAAAACTGGCCCGCATGCTGTGCATAAGGCCCGAAGCGCCCGATATTTACGGTAACGTCTTCTTTTTCAAAGGCTCCAAGATTCCTTGGTAGCCTGAACAATTCCATAGCCTGCTCCAGGGTAATGGTTTCAATGCTCTGGTTGGCCCTTAGTTTGGCAAACCTTGGCTTTTCTTCGCCTTCAGCTATGCCTATCTGTACCATTGGGCCAAATTTACCCAGGCGGGCAAAAACAGGCTTACCACTCACAGGGTCTACACCCAGTTCATGCTCACCCTTGGCCCTTTCGGCAGTTTCTATTGTATGCTCTACGCTTTCGTGGAATGGCAGGTAGAAATCATCTATCATTTTGTTCCACAACTGGCGCCCTTCGGCAATATGGTCAAACTCGGCCTCAATCTTTGCGGTGAAGTCGAAATCCATCACCTTATGGAAATGCTCCCTCAAGAAGTCATTCACCACCATACCCAGGTCGGTAGGAAATAGCTTACTTTTTTCTGCACCTATATTCTCACTCTCTGTAGTCTTAGAGATTTTATTTTGTTGCAGCACCATCAACTGGTAGGCACGTTTCACACCTTCCTTATCACGCTTCTCCACATAACCCCTGGCCAATATTGTACTGATGGTTGGGGCATAAGTAGATGGACGGCCTATTCCTAGTTCTTCAAGTTTCTTTACCAGCGATGCCTCAGTATATCTTGGTGCAGGCCTGCTGAATTTTTCAGTAGCCAGCATACGTTGCATATCCAGCATTTGTCCGGCTACCAGTGGTGGCAACATGCCACCAGTTTCATCTTCTCCATCTTCATCATCCCTGCCTTCGCTATATACCTTCAGGAAGCCATCAAAGCGCATTACTTCGCCTGTGGCAGTAAGTGGGTCGGGCTGGGTTGATACGCCTATTTTCGCCGTTGTACGCTCCAACTGGGCATCTGCCATCTGGCAGGCCATAGTGCGTTTCCATATCAGTTCATAAAGGCGGTGGGTATCACTATCACCGGCAGTAGTAGCATTCATGTCAGTAGGCCTTATGGCTTCATGCGCTTCCTGTGCCGATTCGTTTTTGGTTTTATAAACACGCTTCTGGTGATATTTCTCACCATACATTGAGATAATAGAAGCCCTTGCACCATCTATAGCAGTATCACTCAGGTTCACCGAGTCGGTACGCATATAGGTAATATGCCCGTTTTCATAAAGCTTTTGTGCCAGTGTCATGGTTCTCGATACCGAATAACCCAGTTTGCGGCTCGCTTCCTGCTGTAGGGTAGAGGTGGTAAATGGTGCCGATGGCGATTTTTTGGCCGGTTTCACCTGCACATCCTTTACCGAATAGGTAGCACCCACACATTTTTCCAGGTAAGCCTGTGCACCATTGGCATCGTTTATTTTATCAGGGCCATCAGCCTTAAAGGTTACCTTCTTTTTATTGATATCATCGGCACTGAAAAAGGCCTCTATTTTGAAACTGCTTACTACATTAAAGTGGTTAATATCCCTTTCCCTTTCCACTATTATACGCACTGCTACACTCTGCACACGGCCTGCGGAAAGGTTATTGCGCATACTCATCTTGCGCCATAATACAGGTGATAATTCAAAACCCACTATGCGGTCCAGGATACGGCGGGCTTGCTGTGCATTCACCAGGTCCATATTCACAAACCTTGGGTTACGCACCGCTTTTTCTATTGCAGCCTTGGTAATTTCATGAAAAACTATACGCTTGGTGGTATAGGGATCAAGGTTCAATACTTCACACAAATGCCACGAAATGGCCTCACCCTCACGGTCCTCATCCGTTGCCAACCATACGTCATCCGACTTCTTTTGTAGTGCCCTAAGTTCTTTTACTACTTTTTCCTTGTCTTCAGAGATTACATATTTTGGTTTATACCCGTTCTTCAGGTCTATGCCCATGTCCTCTTTCTCAAGGTCGCGGATATGGCCGTAGCACGATTTTACTTCAAAATCGCTACCTAATATTTTTTCTATAGTCTTTGCCTTCGCAGGCGACTCCACTATCAACAAATGTTTTGCCATCCGGTATTTTACAATTTAGGGCTGCCTGAATCAGGTCAATCGTCTGCAATAATAGAATATTGTTTTGAAAAACAAAAAAACCGGATTAGGGACATATTTTATTTTTAGTGCTTTGCTGTCTCGTTTCGCCCTTTTTAATGGCTGATATATATCTTACCAGAGGTGTTATTCCCACTTCCCGAAACGTTATAAAAATATATTCCGGAGTTGAAATTTTTGGTATTTATGGAGGTTTGCCCCCCACTTAGCAAGGTTTGGCTGTCCACAACCTGACCTATCATATTGGTTAATGTGAAATTAATATTACCTCCCCCATTGCCCATATCTATGTTCAGCACATCATTGGCAGGGTTAGGGTATATATTAATACTGTTCTTAGCTACTTCATTATTTGCACCTAAACGACCCGGAGGTATGGGCCTGCAGGTAGGGCAGCTCACATGGAATATCATACCAGGGTATTGGTATTGTTCATATGGCAGCGCCGTCCAAACCCAGTTGGGTATATATTGATTTGGTCTCAGCCCAGTATTGAGGCCAGCTATTTTGAAATATCCGGTTGTCCAGTCACTATCTGCCTTATAAAACCCATATGCATGCCCCGATATACCTCGTGAATAAACTATTTCTGGCATAAAGGCTCCATATTTGTATGTGCCATCTATTCGTTTGATAGTATCCCTGGGTATTGCCCCTGTGGTAGGGTAGGATGGGTCGCCGCTCCTAAATGTTACAGAAACAGCGAATGCATTACCTGCAGGTACATGATATCCACCAGTTGATGGCGACAAGGCAAAAGACTTACTGAAACTACTGGAGGAGTCAGTTGCAAATAGTGGATAAGCATCATAATGCCTGGAAGCAGTAGTAGTGGTGCCCATATGGCTATTTGAACCACAATTGTGAATATTATCATGGAAAAGTTGGAAATAGTGCAATGTATCTACACAGTAATCAACAAAGTTACTCCACCATAAGTCTGGTAAATCGCCCGTGGAAGTATCACCATTTCCGTATACAGTTGAAAAAATTAGTGAATCAACAACAGTAGTACGTGTTGGGTTTCTACCATAACTGCCCAATGCTATTACAGAGTCTACATAATAATCATTAGTGTCGGTCACTGCCATCTGACCAGCAAAATAGGTAGCATTATTCCACCATGCGGCTGAAGGTAAGCAACTAAGTCCTATAGAAGTTGTTTTATTGGTCTCGTATGTCACTGTATCCAGGTACACAAAAGATGCAGTAGTATCGTACCATAGTGGAATCCTGATGCTTCTTACATCATTTACTGGCACACAGGGGTCTACTGTATAGGCAAGTGCAAAAAAGCTATCGGCATAGTTATACCACCTTTCACCGATAGTAGTGGTTCTTGAACCTTTCGCATAGGATTGATGTGTTTGGCTATTCACATTATCCGTTAGCAGGTTATTTGTTGCCATCTGCCCAATAGCACAGTAGGATAAAAAGAGCAATCCATATAGAATAAAGAGATTCTTCATTGTTTCAATTTTTTGAGGATTAGAATATTTGTTGTTTTTTTAATGCGCCACCACAACTTTCCCTGTCTCAAAACCCTCCCCAGCATAAAACTCATAAAAATATACCCCATTAGGCAATTCCCTTGTATCAATACTTCCTTTGCCAGATACAGAACTTCCTAATTGTTTACATTGTTTACTCACTACTATTTGCCCTAAAATGTTCTTGAGCACTATTCTAACATTGGTAGCAGAACCTAGTGTATATTCAATATTCAATATCCCATCTGCCGGGTTAGGGTAAATTTTAATTGAGGCTAAAGATCCAATATTATTTACCTCAAGGTGCCGTGGCGGTATTGGCCTGCAGGTGGTGCAGCTCACATGGAAAATCATTCCTGGGTATTGTAGTAGTCGTTGTTCAATTGATAAAGGTATTGCCCAATTATCAACATACAATCCCTGTTTATAAAAAGTGGTATCTTTTGGTATTGAGTAAAATCCGGTAGTCCAATCTTTTCGTAAATCATAAAAACTTTCATCATAGCCTGCTGTGCTATTATATACAATTTCAGGCATAAAGCTATTATACTTGTAGGTGCCATCTCTTCGTTTTATAGTGTCCCTGGGCATTGTTCCAGTAGTAGGATAACTTAAATCGCCCGTTATAAAACTCACACTTACCCCAAACGCATTGCCCGCAGGTACATGGTAACCACCGGTGGATGGCGACAATGCAAACGATTTCATGAAGCCAGTAGTTGATGAATCTGCCTCATATAATGGATAGGTTTCCATGTTTCTCGATCCAGTTGATGTTGTTCCTCTAAGGGCATTTGAAGCGGCCTTATTTATGCTATCATAAAACATTTGTAAAAAAAATACCGTATCAACGCAATATAAGCTAGCAGCATGTATATAATATTGGGGCAAATCTCCCCTTGTTGTATCTCCATTTCCATAAACAATCCCAAATCTTAGCGAATCTATCACCAATGGTTTCCCTGGGTTTCTGCCATAACTACCCATGGCAATTACAGAGTCCACAACATAATTATCTGTATCTGTCACTGCTATCTCCCCAACGAAATAGGTGGGGTTATTCCACCAGGAGTCCGTAGGTCTGCAAATCAATCCAACAGAAGTTGCAATGTTGCTGGTGTAGCCAGTGTCTGGTAAATTTGGGAACGTTCCCGATGTGTCTGCCCATAATGGTAGATGCACACTACCTATTACTACCGGATTACATGCTGAATCAACATAAGCCAGCGCAAAGAAACTATCAGCATAGTTATACCACCGGCTACCAATACTGGTGGTACGGGCTGCTTTTTTCGGAGTGGAATGCACATTAATTCCCTGTTGGGATGTGGCAATTATTGAATTGCCTAAAATCAGGATTGAAAGTACAAGTTTGTTCATTATTTCAGTTTGTTGAGGTTTAGAATAATTATTTGTCGTTTTTTTTAATGAGCTACAATAACCTTCCCCGTCTCATAACCCTCCCCAGCATAAAACTCATAGAAATAAACCCCATTAGGCAATTCCCTTGTATCAATACTTGCTTTGCCAGAAAGAGAACTTCCTAATTGTTTACTGCCAACAACCTGCCCCATCATATTTTTGAGCACTATCCTAACATCAGCTTCCATGTTTAAATTGAAGTCAAAGTTTAATTCATCATTAGCAGGGACTGGGTAGGTGTTTATTCTGTGAATATTATTTATTGAAGTGGTTTTAACGATATCTTCCACCAGGACGCATCCTATACATGTAATGTGATAACTTATTGCAGGGAATTGTAGTTTAGACGCACTCGTATCAGTTATTCCTTTAAATAGCCAATGAGGCATATAATAACCACCCCATCCATGGAATTGTGAGCCCATATCTTTAAAAAAGCCGCAACTATGGTCGTAGAAAATTGAGTCGTGCATAAATTTGGGCTGTGGGCTTAATCCGCCCGTACTTGAATAATAGACTCGTGGTTGTAACGAACCATATTTATAATTGCCTGAAGAAGAATATTGTATAGTATCTCTTGGAATACTACCAGATGATGGATAGGTATTATCGCCACTTTTGAAAGAAACACTTGCACTTACCATATTGCCCGGCGGTATATTATATGTTGGCAATATTGGAAATGACTTAGATGAACTGAAAGTATCAGATTCATGAAGATAGTAAGTAAAAGTACGTTCAGAAAATGCAGTACTGCCTGGTGAATTCGCTACATGGTTATTTAGGCTATCATGAAATATTTGCAAATAACGTAGCGTGTCCCGGCAATAATTGACTGTATCCATTAAAAAATAGGAATTAATGTCACTTGCAGGAAGGCCAGTTCCATATACAACTCCAATTATTAGTGTATCAATAACGGCTCGTTTGGCAGGGGTTGTGTAATTTCTACCATATATTCCAGATATCAAAATGGAATCAAGGCTAGTTGCATTAGTACTGTGCACAGCCATTTGAAGTGCAAAATAGTAGGTTAAATTCCAAAAATTATCGAAAGGAAGTATATCAAGACCTGTTGAAACTATTTTATTATTAATATAAGTTCCGTCTGGATTACCAAATAGCGCAGTAGTATCACTCCATAATGGTATTAGAAAACTTGATGTATGTGTTACCGGATGGCAAGCAGAAGTTCTATAAGCAAAATTTAAAAACGTATCAGTATAATTATACCACCTTGAGTTGTATGCAGTAGTTCTGGCTCCATGTTCCGTCTTCATAGGAGCATCATCATTGCCAATCATATTTATGCCATCAGGATACCTATTATTGTTGATGCTATTATTTTGCTCATTAAGCAAGGATGTTTTGGCTTCCTGGCCATCTGCAACAGCCGCCAAAATCGAAAAAAAACAGATAAGTAAAGATTGTTTCATTGCTTAGACTATTTATATGGTTAGGTGATTTTGAAATTTAAACTACTAAATGATTATTTGTTCAATTTGGTAACGGAGAATAAAACTAATGCGCCACCTCTACCTTCCCCGTCTCATAACCCTCCCCCGCATAAAACTCATAGAAATATACCCCATTGGGCAATTCCCGAGTATCAATACTTGCCTTACCGGTTTCTACAATCCCTATATCTTTCTTTACCACAACTTGCCCCATCATATTTTTGAGTACGATTTTCACTTCCGAAGTGGTGAATAGTTTGAAATCAAAAATCAATTCATCATTTGCAGGGACAGGGTAGATTTCCAAATTTTTACCTTCAAGAGATTTTTGCCCTTTCCCAAGGATAGGTGCTCCAATTATATAACAAGCATTGCATGATATATGGAATCTTATTGAAGGATATTGAAACTTTGATGGTATAGTAAGGGTTGGCCATGGCATTACCCAATTTGGTAGATACAACCCGTGCCAGCCTGGCCACAGGGAACTACCATCCTTAAAAAAGCCTACACTATGGTCTGATGGAAAATTATTTACCATGAATTTTGGTGCAGGGCTTAAACCTCCTGTGCTGGAATAATAGACTCGTGGCTGGAACGAACCATATTTAAAATTGCCGGTAGTGGCATATTGTATAGTATCCCTGGGTACGGTGCCAATGCCGGGGTAGCTAATATCTCCACTTTTAAAGCTTATTGATGCACCTACGGCATTGCCTGCTGGTACACTAAACCTTGGTGTCAAGCCAAATGTTTTGGTTCCACTAAAAGTATCTGTTTCACTCAAGGTAAATGTGAAGGTTTGTTCTCTAAAACTAGTGCTTGAATAGCTATTTCCCGCATGGTTATTAATGGTGTCATGAAACATCTGTATATACCTTAGCGTATCGTGACAGTAATTGATCAATTCTGTAAAGTAAAAGATGCTTAAATCAGAGGTAATAGGTCCATTACCATTAACAACCCCAATGGTAAAGGTGTCTATAACTGCTCTTTTTGCTGGGGTTGTATTGTTTCTAGCATAAACACCAGAAACACTAATTGAATCGATGTAATAATCCGATGATGGAAATAGCTCAGTTTGCCCTGTAAATATGGTGCTATTCCAATAGCTATTAAATGGTACAATCGCAAGTCCGGCTGATATCATTTTATTATTAGAATAACTGCCGTCAGGGTTGCCAAACAATGCCGTTGTATCATTCCACATCGGCATCAGGAAACTGGATGTATTCGTTACGGCATTACAAGGCGCAGTTCTATAAGCATAATTTAAAAATGTATCTGTGTAATCATACCATCGTGAATAGGTTGTTGTAGTTCTTGCACTTCGGTTTGGCTGTGGCTGCATATCCGCATTAATATTTACACTAGTACCATCAGGATACTTGTTTATGCCTTTCCCATTATATTGCTCATTAAGCACAGATATTTTAGCCTCTTGCCCATTAGCAGCCGCCGCCAAAATCGATAAAATACAGATTAGTATAGTGTGTTTCATCTTTTAGCTTTTTTATTTGGTTAGGAATTTTTGAATATAAAAGTACGAAACAATTTTTTATTCAATATGGTATTGGCGGTGATATTTTGCAAAATATTTTTTGAAAATGAATATCCCCATGTTCACAACATCATGATAAAATGCGGCACGATAAAATCCATACAGACCCTTACCAATCGCAAAAGCCCATCCGGCTTAAATTTGATTAGCCTGCTGCTACACCGTAGGACTTCAATCTTTACAATATAATGAAATCCGGAGCGGGTTCATTAATCGCTATATAATTCATTTTCCACAATGAAAAAGGGTAACGGAAAACCGTTACCCTTTTTCGTAAAGAAGAAATTAAATATTAGTGAGCAACAACTACGTGGCCAGTAGAACGTGAACCATTAGCTAAGAACTCATAGAAATAAACACCATTTGCTAAGTTAGCAGTGTTGAAAGTTACTTTACCTGAAGCAACATTACCCAAATCCTGAGTAGCTACAACCTGGCCCATAACATTGCTTAAAGAAGCAGATATTTTTGTAGCCTGAGATAAAGAGAATTCGATGTTCAAATCGCTAACAGCTGGGTTAGGATAGATTTTTACACTCTTTAAAGCAGTGATATTGTTTGATTCCAAAGAAGCTGTACCAATTGTCAAACATGTAGTACATGTAAGGTGGAAAAGAAGCCTTGGGATCTGTAAAGCAGATGGTCCAGAGCTAGTAGTCCAAGCCCATCCTGGAATGTAGAAACCACCCCAGCCAGCATCACCAGCACCTTCCCTCTTGAAATGACCAACAGTGTGGTCGCTAGGCCAGCCATATTCCATGAACTGTATAATTGGGGTTGTACCACCAGTACCATTATAGATAATCTGTGGTAAGAAACAACCATATTTGAAAGTACCGTCAGTATACTGAACTGTATCCCTTGGAACTGATGAACCTGTTGTTGGGTAATCACCGCTCTGGAAAGATACTGCAGCACCTACTGCGCTACCAGCTGGTACACTGAATGCTGGGCTTAATGGGAAAGCCTTAGCAAAATACATTGAAGTAGATGTGTCAGCTTCAACAAGGTTGAAAGTGTATGTATGCTCAGATAATACAGTACTTGCAGATGAATTTGCTGCAGTATTGTTTAAGCTATCATGGAACATTTGTAAATAACGAAGTGTATCAACACAATAGTTAGTCATGTTGTGGAAGTAATAACCAAGAAGGTCAGTACCAGTTGCACCAGTTCCGTGAACCAAACCAAATTTGATATGGTCAGTTACAGCCCTTTTTGCTGGTGTAGCATAGCTACGGCCATAGATACCAACAGCAATGATTGAGTCAACTGAATAAGCATCAGTGCTCCTGATTGCCATTTGGCCAGCATTGAAAATGGTATTGTTCCAATAGTTATCGAACGGAAGTATTACCTGGCCAACTGATGTCCATGTATTAAGTCCGAAAGTACCATCAGAATATCCGAATTCTGCAGTAGTATCACCCCACATTGTTAATAATGTAGACCCGGTACTTGGTACACCATGGCAACCACCTGACTGGTAAAAATTATTCAGGAATGTGTCTGCATAATCATACCACCTACCCATAGTTACGGTAGTACGGGCACCATTCAGAGCAGTTAAATCCTGTTTACCATTTGAAACAGTTTGCCCATCAAAAGTGCTAGTTAGAGCAGTTTGGTTTTCGGTTTTCGACAAAATAGACTTCGCAGCCTCTTGTCCTTTTGCAACTCCTGCTAATGCGCTTACAGCAAAGAGTAAAAATAGTTTTTTCATTGTTCGCGTTTTTGGATTGTTAAATTAATTTTGTATAAAGGTAAGGGAAACTTTATTAATTCTGCAAAAAAAAGCCTATGAACCGTTGAAATATTAGTATGAATTTTAAAAATCACATGAAATTGCCATTGTTTTTATAAAAAAGCTCCCAAAAACGGTATAAACAATCAGTTTTGCCCTTGGTTTCTGCTATCAATGGTATTAATTTACTGTTATAATTCTACTGATGTTTTTTCGGTGTGTTTTTTCACAAACATTCTCCCGGCAATAATATTACTCATCAAGAAGGCCAGGCCTGCGTTGCTCTGTGCGTTTCAAAGACTGCTCATACCTCCAGTCATCTATTTTTTTCGGATCGCCACAAAGTAATATGTCGGGTATTTTCCAACCCCTGAAATCTGCAGGGCGGGTATAAACTGGTGGTGCCAGCATCCCATCCTGGAAAGAATCAAACAAGGCTGAAGTTTCATCATTCAGTACACCCGGCAGCAAGCGGCCTACTGTATCTACTACCACGGCAGCAGCCAGTTCACCCCCGCTTAGCACATAGTCGCCAATAGATATTTCCATAGTTACAAAGTGCTCACGTATACGGTCGTCAATACCTTTATAATGGCCGCAAATAATAATCAGGTTTTCTTTCATCGACAGGCTGTTGGCAGTTTTTTGTTCAAAAAGCTGCCCATCAGGGGTCATGTATATTACCTCATCATATTTGCGCTCATTTTGTAAATGCTCTATAGCCAGGGCTAGTGGTTCGGGCATCATTACCATGCCTGCACCCCCGCCAAACTGGTAATCATCTACCTGTGCCTGTTTATATGGGGTATAGTCACGCAGGTTATGTGTATAAACCTCAAGCAGGCCCTTATCCTTAGCCCTTTTCATAATAGAGTGGCTAAACGGGCTTTCTAAAAGTTCAGGCAATACAGTAATGATATCGATGCGCATTTTTTTAAAGTCAAAAGTTAAAAGGTAAAAGTTAAAACGTAATGGGGCAAAAGTTAAAAGTATATAGTCGTTAGTACATAGTAGATAGCCAATTGTGGATAGTCATAAATAGAAATTAGTTTTTGGTAAAATGTTTTATTACTTAAAGGCACTGTTTGCAGAAATGCCTAGATACGACACCTTCTCCTGCCTGTCCCGCTTTTTTTAGCAGGATAGAGGGCCGGGGTGAGGCCTCTGAAGTATTTAAAACAAATCTTTATATCAAAGATCGTTACCTACTTTGATTCAGTTGCCCCGGCCTTTAGGCCGGGGTAATAGATTGAAATTAAATAGGCTTTAGCCAAAATTACCTCGATTAAGAGCCTATTAATATTATCCTAAGCACTCCATTCTCAAATCAAATCCCCCTACATATAAATTTCCAGCAACCCTTCTGGCAAATCCATATTAATCACCTTTTTCTTCACATCCAGATTTTGAATCATTTCCGGGATGAGGGGAACCAATACCTCGGCACCAAAATAAATTATCTTCCCCAGCCATTGCGACCCGGTAAGTATCACATCTTCAATAACCCCTATTTCGCCTTTAGTCTCATCTATTACCTTAAAACCAATCCACAGTAATGGCGACTTTTTGGCATAGTCACCCAGCAGGGTTTCATCTACAAACACATGTTTGGTTACCAGTTTCTTGGCAGCCTCTACTTTTTCTATATCCTCTACATTAATCAGGTATTCCTTATCATTTACTGCTTTTACCTGGGTAGTAAAATAGGGTATAAGGCTGCCCTTCTGCATTTCCACCATCAATGTAGTATCTTTTTTCAGCCATTTAGATGCACCCACCACATGGGTCATCACCAATGCTCCATTGATACCATGGGTGGCCACAATCTTTCCTATCCTAATCATATTGTTATTTGTGCTGCTAAAATGCCAGATTCCTTATATTTTAAAAATGCCTCAGGCTCCTGCCAATAATATCCAGGCACTCATCAATCTGGTCTCTGTTTATTGATAATGGTGGTGCAAACCGTATCCTGTCGCCATGTGTGGGTTTTGCTATTAGTCCGTTTTCCTTCATTTCCAGGCAAAGGTTCCATGCTGCATCCTTATCAGGGTGATTAATCACTATGGCATTAAATAAGCCTTTGCCCCTGACAATGCTTATAAGGTCACTATTGAGTGCCACCAAACCTTTACGGAAATATGCCCCCTGCACCTGTGCGTTCTCGGCCATTTTTTCATCCACCAATACCTGAAGGGCAGTCATGGCTACTTTACATGCCAGTGGATTACCACCATAGGTTGAGCCATGGTCGCCAGGCTTAATGGTCAACATAATTTCATCATCAGCCAATACTGCCGATACGGGCATGGTTCCACCCGATAAGGCTTTTCCTAAGATTAAAATATCAGGGCGCACATTTTCGTGGTCGCAACCCAGCATTTTTCCGGTTCGGGCCAGCCCGGTTTGTATCTCATCACCTATAAATAATACATTGGCATCCCGGCACAATTCGGCGGCCTGAGAAAGATAGCCCTCAGCAGGTACTACTACACCAGCCTCACCCTGTATAGGCTCTACAAGAAAACCTATAACATTAGGGTCTTGCAAGGCTATTTTTAGCGCATTGATATCATTAAACGGAATAGGTTCAAAACCTGGGGTGAATGGTCCAAAATCACGGCTTGAGCTCTCATCACTACTAAAAGATATCACACTAATTGTACGCCCATGGAAATTCTGTTCGCACACTATAATCTTTGCCCTGTTCTTTTCTACTCCCTTCACTTCATAACCCCAGCGGCGGGCAAGTTTCAATGCTGTTTCCACAGCTTCTACCCCTGTGTTCATAGGTAATACCTTATCATACCCAAAGAACTTAGTTATGAATTCCTCATATTCACCCAATACATCATTATGAAAGGCACGTGAAGTGAGGGTAAGCTTTTGCGCCTGCTCTATAAACGTCTCTATAATACGGGGGTGGCAATGTCCCTGGTTGATGGCAGAATAACCCGAAAGGAAATCGAAATACCTGCGGTTATCAACATCCCACACATATACACCCTGGCCTTTGGTCAACACCACAGGCAGTGGGTGGTAGTTGTGGGCACCATATCTTTCTTCCTTATCAAGATAGTGCTGAGTAAGCGGCGAGATAGTAGTAGTAACTGGCATGAGGCAAAATTACAATTTTAGGCCCTGAATTCCGAATTTCGGATGGGATGAAACTACACTATGTGCTGTTTTATGGGGATTAAATGACAAATTGCTGTCAAATTACATGTAATTATAAGCGGGTATTGGGAAATTTTTTATGCACACTCAAATTAGTGGGTAGGTAATTTACAGGGCTGACAAAAAAGTGCCTACCCGATTTTCACCCATTTCATTTCTACATTGCCCTTTAAAATTTTAGTTTATTCAACTATATTTGCCGTATGATACTCTCTGATTCAAAAATACTGGAAGAGATAGAAAAGGGAACAATAGTTATAGAGCCCTACGACCGTAAAAATTTGGGTTCAAACTCATATGATGTGCATCTGGGTAAATACCTGGCCATGTACGACGACCCTACCCTGGATGCTAAAAAGCACAATACCATTACCCACTTCGATATACCTGAAGATGGATATGTATTGCTGCCAGGCATCCTGTACCTAGGTGTAACTGAAGAATACACCGAGTCGCACAAGCATATACCTTTTCTTGAAGGTAAGTCGAGCACCGGCAGGCTGGGCATAGACATACATGCCACAGCAGGTAAGGGCGATGTAGGTTTCTGCAATCATTGGACGCTTGAAATTTCGGTGGTAAAACCTGTAAGGATTTATGCCGGTATGCCTATAGGCCAGTTAATCTACTTTGTATCAGAAGGGGATGTTATCAATAGCTACGACAAAAAATCGAACGCCAAATACACCGGCCGTAACGACAAGCCCGTAGAAAGCATGATGTGGAAGAATAAGTTTTAGACTTTCGATATTAAATAAAACGATATAGCCCGGCATTGTCCGGGCTATATCGTTTTAGGAGAAGTTGATGGGCAATCATTTTTCCAAATAATTGTCATGTGGGCTAAAGCCCGGCATGCCATCACATAAGTAGCTCCGGCCTTCAGGCAGGGGAAAAAGATTTCCCCTTATTGAGCGTTAGCCAAAATTCGTGGGTACTCAGCAAGGTGAATACCAGTTTCGTTATCAATTATTTCTGTCCCATTCTTTACGGGCTTTAACCAAATAGTTCCGAAATTCGTTGCCCTCTTCAGTGGTGAAAATATTTTTAAAATCAGATGGCTTTAGTAGGTCAGTTGTAGTACCTAATTGCTCAAACGTCCTTAAATCACTATGTTTTTCAAGAATTGCTTCCCACTCCTTAATTGGAATTAGCACTGCCTTCGTATCTCCATTTTGGTCCGACAAGTATTGAAACATACTACCAAAGATAAAATATTTAATCGAAATTTCAATGCTCCAATCTTTGGTTCCATTTTTTTTAATCATTCTGCCCTCCCCACCAAAAACAATCAGGGCTGTACTAACAAATAGTACAGCCCTGAAAATATAAATTGGAAATAAAATATTATGCACCTACAGCAAGACGCACAAAAGTAGTAACAGTAAGACCCTTTGATACAGAAGTTAAATATTCTGCAACATTCTTGCTATTGTCTTTTACGAATGCCTGTGGCAATAATGTATTTTCTTTGAAGAACTTGTTTAGCTTACCGGCGGCGATTTTCTCAGCCATATCAGCAGCCTTACCTTCAGCCATAATTTGCTCAACTGCAATAGCTTTTTCACGAGCTACAGTTTCAGCAGGTACGTTATCAGCATCAACAGCCAATGGTTTCATTGCAGCAATCTGCATAGCTACGTCCCTACCGGCAGCAACGATACCTTCATTAGCAGCCTGTGTCATACCTACCAACACACCGATACGGTAACCGCTGTGGATGTATGGGATAACAGAAGCAGCAGTAACCTGCTCAAAACGGGTAAGGTCAATTTTCTCACCAATTTTAGCAACTACTTCCATCAATTTTTCGCCCAAAGTAGCATTGCCCATTGGCTGTGCCTTAAGGTCATCGATTGAACTAACTTTAGAATTCAATGCGATATCTGCAATCTCTTGTGCGAAAGCAACGAAATCTTCATTCTTAGCAACGAAGTCAGTTTCAGAACTAAGAACTATAACTATACCATATGTATTATCAGCATTAGCTTTAGCTATTACCACACCTTCTTTAGCTTCACGGTCGCTACGGTTAGCAGCAACTTTCTGGCCTTTTTTACGTAGGTAATCTATAGCATTTTCAAAATCTCCATTGCTTTCTGCCAGGGCTTTACGGCAATCCATCATGCCTGCCCCGGTTTGCTGGCGCAGCTTATTTACATCGGCTGCGGTAATTTGTACTGTGCTCATTTTATTTATTTTTCTTTTATGAGTTTGAATAAGGGTGCAAAATTCGTATTTTATTATTAAAGCCCCAAAAAAGGGGCTTTAAATAAATATTATTTTAAGTTAAAAATTCAAAAGTTAAAAGTCAAAATTCAAAACATAACCAGGGTTTACCTTTTTGTTTTTAGTAGTGTGTTCTGTTTATTATTTTAAGATATTGCTATCCTGAAATAGGTTTCAAAACCCGCTGTTTTTGAATTTTTACTTTTGAATTTTTACTTTGAAAATTAATGTCTAGCTGGAGCAGGACGACTACCGCCACCACCTGGGCCACGGCCTGCACCACCACCTGGACGGTTGCCACCTGGACCACCACCACCTGGGCGGTTACCACCTGCACCACCACCCGGACGGCTACCACCGCCACCTGAACCTGCATTACCACGGCCACCGCCTGGACCACGACCTGGGGCACCAGCACCGGCACCTGCGCCAGCACCCGGACCACGGCCACGACCTGCGCCACGACCACCACGACGACCACCTTCGCCATCCTCTTCAGTTATTTCCAAACCGCGAGACCTGCCTTCGTTAGTATCATCGTTACCGTTATCATCATCACTGTCTTTCACCATTGCACGCTCCTGAAGACCTTCAAGAATTGCAGCAGTGAGGTAAGTAGTGATAATTGCAATTGATTTTGTAGCATCATCATTAGCTGGGATAGGGAAGTCAACCTTAGTAGGGTCGCTGTTTGTATCCACCATTGCAAATGTTGCAATACCAAGACGTTTTGCTTCAGCAAGGGCAATATGCTCATGGCTGATATCTACCATGAAAAGAGCAGCAGGAGTACGGCCCATCTGGGAGATACCACCTAATACTTTTTCCATCTTTTCTTTACTGCGGGTAAGGGTAAGACGCTCTTTTTTAGTAACGCTGTCCATAGTACCATCAGCAAGCATTTTTTCGATGCTCAACATTTTCTTTACACTCTTACGGATAGTGCTGAAGTTGGTAAGCATACCACCTAACCAGCGCTCAGTAACATAAGGCATATTGGCTCTTGCAGCAGCTTCTGCTACAATTTCCTTAGCTTGTTTCTTTGTAGCAACAAACATAATCTTCTTACCACTCTTGGCAATTGATTTAAGGGCTGCTGCAGCTTCATCAAGACCTTCAATAGTTTTGTTCAGGTCAATGATATGGATGCCGTTTTTTTCAGCGAAGATGTATGGCAACATCTTTGGGTTCCATTTTTTCTTAAGGTGGCCAAAATGTACGCCGGCCTCAAGTAGCTGCTGGTGCAATGTTTTAATATCTTCCATTTGAATAATTTCTTGTTTGTTAAAAAAAATTTGAATAGTCCAAAGCTGCCTGCAAAGGCAAGCCAGGCCTTTGACAGACTAACGTTTAGAGAACTGGAAGCTACGACGTGCTTTAGCTTTACCAAATTTCTTACGCTCAACTGAACGGCTATCGCGGGTAAGTAATCCGTCTTTCTTAAGAAGAGGGCGGTATTCAGGATTTACTTCACAAAGTACGCGGGAGATAGCCATCTTGATAGCTTCGGCCTGTCCTTTAGGACCGCCACCCTGTACATTGATCACGATGTCGAAAGCAGCCGACAAATCCAATGTTTTTAACGGAAGTTCTACCTGATTCTGGAGGTACATGATTGGAAAGTACGCCTTGTACTCCTTATCATTTACCGTAATATTGCCGGTGCCTTTGCTCAAGTAAACACGGGCTACAGCTTCCTTACGGCGGCCTACGGCGTTTTTCTGTTTTTCCATTTTATATTAAAGTCAAAAGTTAAAAGTTAGATTGAAATTTTCATAATTACCTTTCGGCAATTATTTCATTACCTGTGGGTTTTGTGCTGCGTGTGGATGGGTAGCAGTATCATAAACGAATAGTTTCTTGTACATAGCCCTACCCAAACGGTTTTTAGGCAACATACCTTTCACGGCGCGTTCAATCATCAGGTTTGGCCTGCGTGCATTCATGTCGCGTGCCATTTCTATTTTCTGGCCACCTGGGTATAGAGAATAGGTTTGGTATTCTTTGTCCTCCATTTTGTTGCCGGTAAGTACTATCTTACTACTGTTGATTACAATTACGTAATCTCCGCAATCGAAGTGCGGTGTAAAGTAAGGCTTGTTCTTTCCGCGCAGTACCGAAGCGATTTTAGAGCTCATACGTCCCAGCGTTTGGTTAGTTGCATCAACAACATACCAGTCGCGCTTCACGATCTTTTCGTTGGCCGATTGTGTTTTAAAACTTAAGTGTCTCATTAATTGATTAATGTTAAATGTAAAATTTCAAAAAATATCCCGTCTTTAAAAAACAGGAGTGCGAAGGTAAAAACTGTGATTGAAAGTGCCAAAAAATTTATTAAGAAATTTTATGCAATCTTCACAATTGATTGATTATCAACCTAAAAAGCGGAAAAATATTTTAGACAACCAACGTGCAAAAACAAATCTGCATACGATAATGCCTATCAGGGTTGATTTGGGAGTGCAAAATTAGGTAATGCATGTGGGTGGGCGAAATTATTTGTTGGTGGATTTTTGTTTGCATAATGATTTGTAGGATTTAGAGATATGTCTATAGTTTTCCGGAAAATACATACCGGTAGCCCCGCTGGGGCAGTCGGTCGCTTCTCTTATGTTAACTACAAACCTGTTGTCCGCGGCGGCGGACAATGCCCCATTTTCCCAAAATAAAAATAATACCGTTTGGGGCAATGAGGGCTTCATAAGGTAATGATATTCAATTACATGTGTTATTATTTAATTTCCAAAAATGCCCCATTATGCCCCAATGGGTAATTTTGTGGGTTAGGGGTGAGGTACATTAATAATGTCGCTATGTGCGTTTCCCCGATAAATCGGGGTATTGCCGATTACGGGTCAATTTTCTACAAAGCTTTGACTCCATAGGAGTCTCCCTCGGAGGTGAGCGATTATCGGCTAATTGGTATTTTATACCAGCAATATTTTTGTTAGCAACATTGAATATATAATGTTGTAGCAGATTTGACAACTTTTCGTGTGTCACGAACTTTGCGGATGGAAATTAGCAAGGATGCTGTGTAAAAGATGGAGGCAGACCCTCCGGAATCGCTGTTCACGCAGGGGTTTCAAACTGCCGTAAGGTGCTTTAGTCAAAAGCTAAGGTTATTGAACGTTACGGAAAAAGTCCCATAAAGGGATTAGGTAAGTATTAAGAAGGCGAACGCAAGTGAACCACTATTGAGGCGTCGAAAGTCAGAAGTGATGTCAAAAGCGGGTTGCAGAAAGAACCCGTTAAGAACGAAAGGGAAACGTGATTACTGCTTTCGTGGCATCCGGCGTATAAGTGGTGCGAGCTTAATGCAGGCTATTACATGGAACGTGAGAACCTTCGTTTCCGGTGTTAAGGGAAAAAGCACAATTGGCGAACCCAGGAGGCTAAAATACCGATACGGATTCAAGGGGCGGATGTACCCGTAGTACTGTTGATTATTCTGTAATGGGATAGGAGGGAAGGGGTACAATTATTCGGTTTTTATCATGAAGAAAACTGCAAAACAGGAGAAACTGAACGATGAAGACAAGATCATTTGAGATTCCACAAGAGTGGGTGATGAGTGCATGGCTGTACGTAAGGGCCAATCAGGGGAGTGCGGGAGTAGATGAGGTCAGCATCAAAGAATTTGAAAAAGACCTTAGAAATAACTTGCATAAACTATGGGCTCGCATGAGTTCAGGCAGCTATATGCCACCACCGGTATTACTGGTAGAAATCCCGAAGAAAGGCGGGGGTAAACGTCCATTAGGTATACCTACGGTATCAGACAGGATTGCGCAAATGGTAGTAAAACAAGCATTAGAACCTGAAATTGACAAAGTGTTCTACGCAGACTCCTACGGTTACAGACCGGGGAAGTCAGCCACAGACGCAGTAAAGGTATGCAGGGGAAGATGCTGGAAATACGATTGGGTATTGGATTTGGACATCAAAGGGTTCTTTGACAATATCCCCCATGCCCTGCTGATGAAGGCAGTAGAAAGACATACTAACTGCAAATGGCATTTATTGTACATTAAAAGGTGGCTCGAAGCACCATTAGAACGTAGAGACGGTACACAAACAGAACGACCCAAAGGCACACCGCAAGGAGCCGTTATAAGTCCATTGTTAGCAAACCTGTTTCTGCATTACTGTATGGATAGCTGGTTAAAACGCAACTACCCGCAATGTCCGTTTGAACGCTATGCAGATGATGCGGTCATTCATTGTAAAACATTAGCAGAGGCGCAAGAACTGAAAATGGCGTTAGGCAAGAGGTTGGAAGAGTGCGGGCTGCAGATGCATCCGGAAAAGACGAAAATAGTCTATTGTAAAGACGATAATCGTAAAGGAGAAGATTATCCCAACACGAAATTTGATTTTCTTGGCTACGGTTTTCAGGCAAGAGGTGCAAAGAACAAGAAGGGAGAAATGTTTGTAGGCTACCTTCCAGCCATAAGTGCCAAATCCCAAAAGAGTATAAGGGAAAAGATAAAGGAATGTAGAACACTGCAAACAATACATAGTGAAATCAAAGACATAGCTAAGGAGTTAAATCCAAAGTTGAGAGGATGGTTAAACTACTATGGGAAGTTTTATAGAAGTAAGCTCGACCATGCGTTGATTATGGTAACATTCCGACTAGCCAGTTGGGGAAAAAGGAAATACAAGAAATTATATAAAAGCTTCAGAAAAGGATTAGCCTGGGTGGAAACAATACAAAAATCACAACCAAAGCTATTTGTCCACTGGGGATAATATGTAATCTGGTCTGAATAATAAGAGCCGTATGATGGGAGACTATCAAGTACGGTTCCGTGAGAGGTTTAGGGTGAAACTCCCTCTACCTACTCGACGAAAGTTGTCAAATCTTCACACACCCGCAAAAATACCCGCACGAATTCTGAAAATTCTGATTCAAAATTTACCTCACCCATTCCAGCTTATGCTTAATGCCATTGGTGGTATTGGTATATTTTATGGCCTTCAATTGTAGCACCCAAATCCTGCCGGGTACAGCCACTGCAAAAGGGTAACGGGTATAATAAAGCCTGGTGGCACGGGAGCCTATGGCGTCTTTATCTACCATCACCCCTTCAAATTGAAGACCTATTACTTTGGTCATGCTATTTTCAAAAGGGATAATTGTTCCAGCTACCATATTGTTATCGCCCAATATCTGCATATGTCGGCTAGAGTCTGATGATTTGAAGATGATGCAGGCTTCATCTTCCATATAGGTATAGAAGCAGCTAAAGCAATGTGGCTTATTGTCCTCACAACAGCATACAGTAGCAATATTGTTAGCTTTAATTACCTCCAGTATCTCCTTAGGAATATCAAGTGGGAGCAGGGTAAGTTTCTTATTTTGTTCTATTGTAGCCGAATGGGACATATGCTTAATAATATTGAGTACTAATTATCCGCAAAATTGGCCACAGCTGGTTGCCGATGATATGACAGGAATTGTTTTTTAGGCTCCTTTTGAATGATTTTAGTCATAGTTGTATGGTGAATTATCACCCACCTTTGCCCCAAAGAAGTATATAAATGAGAACCATAATAGAACCATTTAAGATTAAGAGCGTTGAGCCTATTAATTTCAATACTAAGGAAGAGCGTGTGGAGATACTGAAGGATGCCTTTTTTAATCCCTTCCTGATAAAAAGCGATGATGTATTGATTGACCTGCTCACCGATAGTGGCACAAGTGCCATGAGCAGCAACCAGTGGGCGGGCATAATGCGTGGTGACGAATCGTATGCAGGTAGCCCCAGCTTTTTCAGGTTCAAAGATGCAGTACAGGATATTACACACATGGAGCATGTGATACCTACCCACCAGGGCCGAGCATCAGAAAAAATATTGTTTAGTATAATGGGTGGCAAGGGTAAATATTTTGTGAGCAATACATTGTTTGATACTACAAGGGCCAATATAGAGTTTTCTGGTGCCGAAGGGGTTGACCTGCTTTGTGAAGAAGGCAAGCATCCATCTATACCTGCACCATTCAAGGGTAATATGGATGTGGTGGCTTTGAGGGCTTTTATTGAGAAAGTAGGGGCAGCAAATATTCCATTAGTTATTGTTACAATTACCAATAATTCTGGTGGTGGTCAGCCAGTGAGCATGAAGAATATTAAAGAGGTAAGGGCGATATGTACCGAATATAGTATCCCTATGTTTATAGATGCTTGCCGTTTTGCCGAGAATTCTTATTTCATTAAGATTCGGGAAGAAGAATATAAAAACAAGACCGTAAAGGAAATAGCCCAGGAACTTTTTTCTTATGCCGATGGTTGCACCATGAGTGCCAAAAAGGATGCATTTGCCAATATAGGTGGTTTCCTGGCTATGAACGACCCTAAGCTAGCCCAGGAATGCCGCAACCTGCTTGTGATTACCGAGGGCTTCCCAACTTATGGTGGCCTTGCTGGCCGTGACCTGGAGGCAATAGCCATAGGTCTGGTTGAGGTGCTCGATGAGCATTACCTGCAATACCGTATCCGCAGTATTGAGTATCTTACCAATAAACTGATAGATGCTGGTGTACCTGTGATGCAACCCGCCGGTGGCCATGCTGTATACCTCGATGCAAAAGCTTTTTTGTCGCATATCCCTGTAGACCAATATCCAGGGCAGGCATTGGTAGGCGCTTTATATGTAGAAGGTGGAGTAAGGGGAGTGGAGATTGGCTCGCTTATGTTTGGCAAGTATGATGAGGATGGTAAACTGGTAGCTGCCCCCCAGGAACTGGTTAGATTGGCAATTCCCCGAAGGGTATATACCCAAAGCCATATCGACTATGTGGCGGAAATAATCATTGATGTGTATACCAACCGCCATGCCATAACAGGTTTAAAGATTACTGAAGAATCGCCACTATTAAGGCATTTTACTGCTAAGTTGGCTCCGATAAATTAGATTTAAGTGTTATGCATGTATGTATAAATTAGAATAATGGGTTTGCAAAAAATCCTGAAAGGATGATATTATTGTAGAAGAATTGTTGCCAAACTTGGTAAAACCCTGAAAGGGTGACATTATGGATAATGTATGGTAAAATAATATCACCCTTTCAGGGTTTTGCCATCTCCTTGGGCGTTTTGTTATAATAATATCATCCCTGTCGGGATTTTAATGACAAATGGGTCGAATGTAAATTTACCTCCCCTTCACCTGCCTCCAATTCATAAACGCACCAGCACCCATCCCTAGAAATCCCAAAACCACCATCACCATATCTGTTTGGGATTGATTCCCATTTCCTGATAGCATTGCCAATACCATTATCGCAAAAATAGCTGTCCATAAAATATTGGCACCCAGGCCTATTTTCAATAAAATAGGGGGCGGTTTTTGTTTTAAAATAAAACCGGTAACAGTTACTGCCAATATCACCAAAGTACCACCTGCAAACAATATTCCGAAGAGCAATAATAATATGGAGGTTTCCTGTGCAGCACCATTTGGTTCTGCAAATAGCTGCGCCGGAATAAGGCAGGCAAATAATGCAAGTAGAGATTTTGTGTGTTTTTTTAAGCCCATTACTATTGTCTTTCCAATTGCACTACCACACTATCAGCCGGGTTTTGTAAGGTAATAGTTTTATAACCCGCTTTCGAAAATTCAACCATAATATCTTTACAATGGGCCATACAGCCACCCAATGGATTGCAAATGCCAAATTTTCCATTTGCACCAGTATAGCTTTGTTTGTCACCACTGATAGCATTTACCAAAACACTGTCCAGCACCTGGCCGGTAAGTTTATCTCTTACTACACCCTTGGCACATCTATAGCCTTCGCAACCGGGTAGTAATAGCAGGCATAGGGTAGCTGTAATTAATGTATTTAGAACAGTCTTCATATCTCAATTAGTTTATCAGGTATTAATAAATTTTGGCTCAATCAGGGTTTGAACTTTAATGTTGTAACAATAGTGAAATTTTATAAGGCAAATTACCAAATATCCCTTAATTTCCACAAAAAATAAGATAATGGAGCAGATAGTAACTCTTTCAGTACACGATGCAAATGATATGAATGCGTTTGTGATTATGCCCGAGGGGGATGGCCCATTTCCGGGGGTGATATTATTTCAGGAAGCCTTTGGTGTTAATGCCCATATACGTGATGTGGCGGGCAGGATAGCAGCCCTGGGTTATGTGGTTATTGCTCCTGAGTTATTTCACCGCACTGCACCTCCGGGCTGGGAAACAGGTTATGATGATTTTTCATTAGTGATGCCCCATTTCACACCGCTAACTGCCGATGCTATTGAAAACGATGCAAGGGCTGCTTATGAGTGGCTGCTAAGTAGCAATAATGTTATTAAGGACAAGATAGGTTGTATAGGATTTTGCCTGGGTGGCAGGGCTGCTTTTATAGCTAATACAGGCCTGCCACTCACCGCTGCAATTTCATATTATGGTGGTTATACCCACCCATTGGCCGATAGGGCTGTAAATATGCACGGCCCACACCTGTTCTTCTGGGGTGGTAAGGATAATCATATTACCGAAGAGCATGTAAATACGGTAATTGATGCTGTAAGGAATGCAGGTAAGGACTATATAAATGTGGTTATCTCCTACGCACCTCATGCTTTTCATTGCGATGCCAGGGCATCATACCATGCACAGGCAGCCAGTGAAGCCTGGGGTATGACTGTGGCATTTTTGAAGAATAAGTTGGGTTAACCCAATCAGGGTATATCAAGGGGTATTTTGTCGGTTTCGAAAGAATGGAAAAAAACATTTTGAAATCGAAATAAAACACTATTTTTATATTTCAAATTCAATTTATGGTTAAAAAACTGCTACTCCTTGCTGGTGCTGCCTTATTGCAATTTGGTGCAAACGCTACTACACCAGATTGGGCAACCAAGGTAGCACCAATTTTATATAATAATTGCACCTCATGCCATCATGATGGGGGGATAGCGCCATTCGGATTACTTTCTTATAGCGATGCCGTATTGTATGCCACCTCCATGAAGGCTGATGTGAACTCACATAAGATGCCACCATGGCCACCAGATGCCACCTATTCCAAATTGGCTCACCAGCGTATATTGTCGGCAGCTGATATAGCCACCATTACAGCCTGGGTTGACGGTGGTACCCCACAAGGTAATCCATTGTTGGCACCTCCGGTTCCGGTTTATGCAAACCATGGTGTGATACCCGGTACGCCTGACTTGAAAATTAAGATTCCAACATATACATCTACTGCATCAACAGGTGATGTATACCAGTGTTTTGTAGTGCCAAGCGGATTATTGGCCGATAGGTATATTAGTTCATTCGAGGCTATTCCAGGTAATCCTTCTATAGTTCACCACGTATTGGTTTATTCAGATACTACAGGAGAATGTGCTGCGCTGCAAGCTGCAAGTACCACGCCTCCCGGTTATCCTGATTTTGGTGGGGTAGGGAGTAATTCAGCTGTTTTATTGGGTGGTTGGGTGCCTGGCAGTATGCCAATGAGCTATCCACATGGTTTCGGTGTTAGGTTGGCAGCCCATTCCGACATCGTAATCCAGATACATTACCCATCCGGTACTGTTGGTTTGGTGGATAGTACTGAAATCCACTTTTTCTTTACACCTACTACCGGTACTACAAGAAATGTATTTATCCAGCCATTGTTGGAGCATGATTTAGATATATCATCCCCATTGGTGATACCTGCAAATACTACCCAATCCTTCAGTGAAGAAGTACCTGGAGGTATTTTGCCCGATCTTACCCTGCTAGGTGTGGCTCCACATATGCACCTAATAGGTAGGAGTATTAAAAGTTATAGCATACTGCCTACAGGTGATACCGATAAGTATATTAATATCAAGAATTGGGATTTCCACTGGCAGGGATTTTATATGTTCCCTAAGTTGAAGAAAATACCTGTAGGTTCAAGGGTGAGGGCAGAGGCATTTTATGACAATACAACAGCTAATCCCGAAAACCCACATAGCCCACCACAATTGGTAACAGCCGGAGAAGCTACTACCGATGAAATGATGATTGTATTCCTTGTTTATAGCCGTTACCAAACAGGAGATGAGAACATCATAGTAGATAGTGGATTGGTATTAGGCACTGCAGAGCAATTTAGTAATTACTACCATGGGCAGCAATTGCTTGAGGTAAGGCCAAATCCTGCCATTTCAGATATTGTGATTAAGTGCTATTTGGAAGATGCCGATAAAGGGGATATCGTATTAAGAGACATGCAGGGTAGGGTGGTGAAGCAATTTAGGACCAGCGAACTAATCCCTACTGGCTATTCCGTATTTACATATTCAGTAAATGGCCTTCCAGCCGGAACTTATTCACTGGAACTCAAAACCTCGCAACAGATTTTGAGCCAGAAATTGGTGGTGGTACATTAGTAGGATATATTAGATTTTTATAGTGAAAGGGGCATTTAGAGGCCCCTTCACTATATGCTTATTTACTAATTTTGTAAATTGTTACTTAATTTTATTATCAGGAAATTTCACTTATGTAATGGAACTAGTATTAGTATTGCAAATATGCCATAACTGCATGGTTATTAAATATGTATAATCTAATACAAGAAATTTCACAAAAAAGTAACAAAACAAAAAAAACAAATATGTTTAATGTGTAGTGAATTAATGCACTAGAAATTATAAAATATATTATACAAATATTAGAAAAAATTATTTTGAAAATCCAAATTGCCTCCATAGTTTTATAATACTTAAACTGGATTTTTAACCTTAAATATATTTATTATGCCATGGAGTTCAAGTTATAATCTATTTTGTGATCCAGCTCAATACCAGACATTACGCTATGATGCATTCAGTGGTACTGGTAATGGTACCATATCAGGCAATTGCTCATCAATATTAGGTGGTAGCTTTACAAATAGTAATTCAGTAAGTGCCGACGTTTCAGTAATATTAATGGGGGATTTAAATGCCATTAATACATTTGGAGGTGCACATGGCTGTTACAATACTATTGGTAATGGTACAAGTAATTGTATTTCAGGTTGTTTTGATAATATTTTTAACGGTCATGGCAACTGTGTTGAAGGTTACTTTTCTAGTATCCTAAATGGCTGTAATCATCATATATCTGCCGATTATTCTTTCATAAATGCTGGAATAGGAAATACTGTTTGTGGATGTTATTCATATATAGGAAGTGGTACAGGTAATATTATTTGCCAGGGCACCAACAGGAATGCAATACTTACTGGTACAAATAATACAATTATTACAAATTCTGATAATGGAGTAATAGTCAGTGGTAATTGCAATGTATTCACCGGGTTATATCATTTTATAGGTGGCGGAAATTCGAATATAATAGGCAATCTAAATGCAGATACATCTTCTATTGTGGGAGGTTATAATAATAATCTGGATGGTAAATGCTCATTTATTGGAGGAGGTACATCTAATACAATTACAACCAGCATTATTCCTCATGCAGTTTGGAATGCGTCAATAGTTGGTGGAGGTGATAATTTAATTTGTGATGACGGCTCAACTAATATAGCTCATAATACATTTATTGGTGGTGGATGTGGCAACAACATTTTCGGTGCTTCATCATCTGTTGTTGGGGGCACTTCGAATACAGCAGGTGGTACCCATTCCTTCGTTGGTGGCGGAGATACCAACATTATCCAGAAATATGCACAGCATAGTTTTATTGGAGGTGGTTATTTAAACACCATCGACTCTAGTGTTATCTCACCTGCTTTATCAGGCTTCATTGGTGGTGGGGAAACTAATACGATATGCGATAATACCCATGGCAGTGCTATTGTTGCTGGGATTTATAATTGCAATCATGGCAATTGCAGTTTAATTGGAGCTGGATCTGGTAATTGTGTTGCAGGAAATGGTTCGTTTATTGGTGCTGGTGGTGCTAATGTTGCTTGTGATAGTGTAATAATAGGTGGTTATAGTCATTGTGCCACCAATGGTTCATTTATTGGTGCAGGCGCCAATGGCAGAGCATTCGGTGCATCTTCTTTTATAGGTAGTGGTGATTCGAATAATATTTCTGACGAATTTTCATTTATTGGAAATGGATGTTTAAATGTTAATAATGGACATAATTCATTTATTGGTAATGGTTATTCAAATAGTATCATATTAAACTCAGAATGTAGCTTTATTGGTAGTGGTAAACAAAATGAAATAAAAAATAGGGGTTGTGGAAATATTATTATTGGTGGCGAATTAAATATAATTGGATCAGGAACGGGAGGTTGCGTTGCCTTTGTTTCTATCGGTGGAGGTCAAAATAATTGTATAGATAGCACAGTTACATCAAATATTTGTTATAGTTTGATTGGAGGAGGGTATAATAATCTTATATGTGCCGGGGCCAACTGTGCTACTATTTTTGGAGGCAGTGGCAATATGAATGCTGGGATTTCATCATTTATAGGTGGTGGTAATAGTAATAATATTTTCACTGGTTCCGATTGTAGTTTTATAAGCGGCGGTAACTTAAATGCTATTGGTCAGGCCGGGCATGGTTCAATATTTGGGGTTATTGGTGGTGGGAGTCAAAATTGTATCGACTCTGCACCACATGCAACACCCTCATCTTATGCCGTAATAGGTGGTGGGCAAAGTAATATGATTTGTACTGGTACAGCACATTCATCTATTTTTGGTGGTACTAATAATACTGTTTCTGGTAGTTGTTCAGCGATCTTGGGTGGTTCAGGTAATAATGATGCGGGATTTAGCTATGCAGGTATATTTGGGCAGGGTGTAACTGCAGTATTAGGTAATGCTTTTCACTCCAATACCTTTGTAGCACAAAATATGTGCAACATGACAGGTGGTGGTCCTTTACCACCTGTTGGTACTTTATATTATATAACAACAGGGCTTGGAAATCAGGTGTTCATTGTTTAATAATATTCACATGAAGTGTTTTGTAATTGCGTTATTATTTATTTTATGTGGAAATGTTGGTAATTCCCAGATTATTTCAACAATAGCTGGTACAGGTGTAGCAGGATATAATGCAGATGGAATACCAGCTACAAATTCGAAATTATCCCAACCTGGGGAATTGGCATTTGATTCTAATGGGCATTTGTATATCAATGATGGATTTAACCATAGAATTAGGATGGTAGATGATATGGGGATTATACATACTATAGCTGGTACTGGTGTTTCTGGCTATAATGGGGATAATATACCAGCAACAAATGCTAAAATTAATAATGTAGTATCGATATTGTTTGACAAGAGAGGTAACTTAGTATTTGATGATGGGGCAAATAATCGGATTAGACAAATAGATATGTCAACAGGTATTATTACCACTATTGCTGGAAATGGTGGTGTTGGATTTGTTGGTGATGGCGATTTCGCAACTAATGCTTCATTCCATAATCCCGGTCATCTTGCATATGATGCGATTGGAAATTTGTATATTATGGATGTTACAAATTATAGAATCAGAAAGGTAGATACATTTAATATTATAACTACTGTTGTAGGTAATGGGATTGCTGGATTCTTAGGCGATGGTGGTCCTGCTACTGATGCAGAAATTAATATTGCAGAAGGTCTGATTTGTGATACATTTGGTAATTTGTATTTTGCAGATAGAGCAAATTCCAGAATAAGAAAATTAGACATTACAAGTAATACAATTAATACAATAGCAGGTAATGGAGTTCTTGCCTATTCAGGTGATGGAACCGCGGCAACTGCATGTGGTATGTGGCCACAGGCAGTGATATTCGATAAGTATTTCAATTTGTGTTATGTTGATCCTCATAATGATAAAGTAGTCCGAATTAATTCATCTGGTACGGTTACTACATTGGCTGGTAATGGAATAGGAGGGTTTTCTGTTGATGGTATTGCAGCAACAGCTTCTGAGTTGTATCAACCTTGGGATATTAAATTTGACATTTGCGGTAATCTTTTAATTGGGGATCTACAAAATCAAAGAGTCCGTAAAGTTACCTATCCACCCATCCTCACAACACCCACTATCAGCATTAGTGGCACCACAGGTGCAATGCCCGGTGCGAGTGTAACCATTACTGCCACTATAGCCAATGCTGGCAGTAGCTATACCGTAGAGTGGATGAACCATGGCACGGTATTTAGTACCACATCTATACCATCGGTCATCTATACCAAGGGGGCAGGCATAGATACCATTACTGCAAAGGTAGTTCCCACCAGTTATGGTTGTTGGGATAGTACCACCAGCACTGGCCATATAGTATATGATGGTAGTCTCGCTATTCCATGTAATACAAAGGCAAATAATCTGCAAATCTACCCTAACCCTGCCCATACCACACTTACCATTACGGGCAATACATCAGCAACCACTATAAGCATCAGTAATATGCTGGGTATAGACGTAGCAAAATGTACTTTAGTAAATGGGAATGCAGAACTGTATATTGCCAACCTGCCAACGGGTATCTATGCGGTAAAGGCTGATGGGGTAAATGTACAGAGGCTGGTGAAGGAGTAAAAAGAAGTATTAAAAAAATAGAGTAAACTGGTTGAAGCGTCTACTTCAACCAGTTTTTTTGAAGGTTCTAACTAGCGCAATTGTCCGCATGCGTACCATAATCAATATAAATTATCCCCTAAAAATAAAAACCTAAATGAAAATAATATTCAAGATAGACGGAGGTATAGGTAAGAGCGTAGCAGCGACTGCTGTAGTGGCAGCTATCAAAAAACAATACCCGGATAGTAAGTTAATAGTCATAACAGGGTATCCCGAGGTGTTTGAAGGTAACCGTAAAGTGTACCAGATAAACCGCCATAATGAACTCAATTATTTCTACCGTGACCATATAGAAGGCCAACCCGATACCCTGTTTTTTATGCAGGAGCCCTATATCCATACCAATTTTATACACCGCAATGGCCACCTCAACAAAGTATGGAGCGAAATGAATGGCATCACCTGGAATAACGAAATGCCTGAGCTTTTTATCAGCCACAAGGAAAAAACATCGCATTCAAAAATGTTTGAATCACCCAAACCCATAATGGTGATACAGACATTAGGCGGCATGCCCAATCAAACCGATAAATATTCCTGGCCCCGTGACCTGCCAATGGCTACAGCCCAAAAAATTGTTGACCATTACTGCCAAACCTATAATGTGGTGCATATACGCCGCAAAGACCAGCCCACATTGCAGAATGTGTACCCAGTAGAGGCAGGGTTCAGGCAGTTGGCGGTATTAATAGCCATGAGCAAAAAGCGTTTGTTTATAGATAGTTTTGCCCAGCACACAGCCGCAGCCCTTGGCCTGCAATCAGTAGTATGCTGGATAGCCAATGTACCCTCCCAATTTGGCTACGACCTTCACACCAATATCATAGCTAATGCTCCAACCCTTGAACCGGAACTTAGAAATTCCATCTTGTCGAAATACAATACCAATGGCCCCGAAACCGAATTTCCCTACAACAATGAAGAGGAAATTTTCGATATAAATAAAATCATTGCTGCTGTTGATACCTTGTAGTAATGTATTAGGCACATTAAATAGTACCTAGTATTTTGGCATATAATTTAACTTATTCATGTATAAACACAGCCTTTGCCTTTGGTCCGTTGGTTTTGAAATTGTCAAGGCCTATTTTCATATCGGCAGTGAGCAGGCATTCGCCAAACATTCGGGATTCCAGGTCGAGGCCGGCTTCAAGGGTCATGCCGAGGCCATCATAAATTGATTTGGTGATGATGGCGTCAATTTTCTTGCTTAGGTGGCCTATTTCTACTTCCCGGGGTGTTCCAATATTCGCTATTGGGCCTTTATCCAATTTGGGAGGAACATTTTCACCATTGGCTATTTGCCGGGCATATTCTATTGCATGGGTTATCAGGTCGCCATCGGTTTCTTGGTTAACCAGTCCAATTGCGAGTGCTTCCTTGCCTGAAACGGTGCGGCCTGTGCGCAATATTTCTGCGGCCCTATCGGCACCTACTAATCGTGGTAGTCTTTGGGTGCCACCACCACCGGGTATAAAGCCAAGGTTTACTTCGGGCTGGCAGGCTAGTACGGGTAAGCCTTTTTTGCAAATCCTTGCCGTGCACGACATAGCTAATTCATTACCCCCGCCGAACGCAAAGCCATTGATGGCACATACCACAGGTTTAGGGTAATTTTCTACATAGTTCAACTCTGCCTGGAAGGTGTGAGAATTATCGTATCCTTCTGCCGGTGTTTTTAGTGCCATAAGCATATTCAAATCGGCTCCTGAAACAAATGCTTTGGTGCCAAAACCGGTAATCACTACCGCTTTTATAGCATCATTTGTCTTTAAGGCCTCCATATTTTGCCTTATTTGTCCCAACACTTCCAGATTTAGGGCATTAAGTACTTTGGGTCTTCTAATAGTAATTACCTGCACATCATTGTGAGTGGTTGAGATAATGTCCTGCAGTTTCCAGCCACCTTCATTTTTTGCATTTTCCAAAACTTGAGGGAATGGAAAGGAAGGGTGGGACGCGCAAAATTGTTTTGCTAAATCGTAGGCTTTGGCAATGCCAAAATTATTCATATAGGTAAATGGCGCCTTTATCACCAGCGATAGTTCGCAAGCCATATTGAGGTCATTGATATCTACTATGCCAATATCCAAGATATAGGTAGCCAGTGCAAAATAGGCACCCCTGAATTCATTAACCAGTTGGGTTTCTTTTTCAGGCGATAACTCTACCTTTTCGTCCCTTTGGGCAGTGTTCCAGGCCGCCTTTTGCTCGTTTTTCTCTTTCAGAGCTTTTGGAGTGCGGAACCAGGGCATTACCAGTTTGCCCATTTCATCAAGTCCATGGGCTGTAATAGGGTTGCCACCAGTGAGGTTGAGTGCAGTGAAAGGACCTACTCCCAGCCCCAGGGCTTTAACTGCTGCGGCATCAATTTCTTTTTCATTGCCCCATCCATTTTCCAGGCACATAATTGCTGTTTGGCAGATGCCTTCAAAAATTGGGTCGATGGCATAACCATAGGAGCTTTTTACCAGGATAGGGATCTTACCTATGGACTCATAGAAACCTAATAATAAGTTGGCAGTATCCGTAGCGGTTTCTGTTCCAGGCACGATTTCAACAACAGGGTTAATTTCGGCAGGAAAGAAATAGTGTGCTACAGCACAACGATGTTTGAGCTTGATATTCCTAAATATCACCTCGGGTTGCATGTGTGAAGAATTAGACAGATAGACACATTCGTCATCTGTCAGCCCTTCTACCTGGCGGAAGATGATGTCTTTAATGTTTTCATCCTCAGTAGCGGCTTCCACTACTATTTGAGAGCCTATTACATTCTGGTAATCTGCAGAAAACACCAAAGCGTTCTTGATATTTTCTGCCTGTTCAGGTTTAAAAGCACCAGTTTCCAGGCCTTTCTGTATTTTTTTGTAAACCTTAGCATGTGCTTTTTCCAAAGCTGTGGGTGAAATATCAATTACAATAACGGTTACACCAAAAGCGCATTGAGATTTAGCAAAATGAAGGGCAATGTCGGGGCCAATTTGGCCAGCACCTATAACGGATATCTTGCTTATGTTTAAGTTTCTATATTTGTATGCCATTTTCTAATACTTTACACAAAACTATTTTTTATGGCACAGTCAAATTATGATTATCGTCAGAGCGGGAAATGGTATGGTAAAAATAGAAATGGCTGGTGTGGTATTGTAAAAAAATAGAATGCTATTTGTGGTGTCGCTTTGTTCATTAATAAACCAATCGGAATAATCTGTTATGCATTGTGAGATTCATTTAGTAAATTAGGCTTGATATACAGCTTGTTGGGTTGGCTTTACTTATTTTCGGTGAAAATTGGTAACAATCTGGTCATAGAATATTATTGTAGGATTTTCAGTTAAATCTCAAATTAATTGTTAAATTTGTTGCTTCTGTTAATAGCCGTAGTTGGCTACTATATTCTAGAGCCTTTATTCTAATTATTCCTTATCAAATTTCGAGTTCAGAATTATAATTACCTCACGAATATTAATTATTTTAAACAAACGCTTAGATTATGAAAAACAAACTTTTCCTCTTTTTAGTTTCATTATTATGCATTGCAGGTACAAGGCAATCCCAGGCGCAGATTGTAGGATCTACCAGTATGTGTGTTGCAACCACAATTGCCCTTGGTGACATCACGGGAGGTGGAGGTTTCTGGAGTAGTGGTAACCCTGCAGTAGCAACCATAGGTTCCACATCTGGTGTGGTAACTGGCGTTAGTGTAGGTACAACTATGATTACATTTGCTTTGAATTCCGGTGGAAGGGATTATGCAGTAGTAAGTGTAAATGCACCAATTACTACCGGACAAAATACGGTATGCGTAGGTTCTACAACAACATTGATTAATTCTACCCCCGGCGGACTGTGGGGAACCAGTAATACAGGTGTGGCTTCAATAAACTGTAGCCAGGGTGTGGTAAAAGGGCTTACAGCCGGTACCACAATTATCACCTATACAGTTGGTACTGGTTGTTTTGCAACCACTACTGTTACAGTAATACAACTAACCCCAAATACAGGATTGCCCCAGGTGTGTACTGGTTTAACAACAACTTTGTCTAATGCGATACCTGGAGGTACATGGATTAGTACTACTCCATCAGTTGCAACCATAAATTCGACATCAGGTGTGGTTACAGGTATTGTACCGGGTAATTCATTAATGACATATACATTCGGCCCTGGCTGCCAAATAACTACTGGTGTTACAGTAATTTCATTAGGTGCCAATTATGGGCCAGACAGTGTTTGTATTGGCATGTCTACCACATTACATAATCCGACCCTTGGTGGAACATGGAGTACGAGTGATGCATTAATAGCGACGGTCGTGCCTATAACGGGTATAGTCTACGGACAGGCTGCAGGAACGGCCATCTTAACTTATTCATTTGGTACGAGTTGTAAATCCATGACCACTGTAAAAGTTACAGATAATCCGGCAATAGTAACAGTAAGTGGAGGCGGAACATTTTGTACCAGTACCACAATTTCAGCTTCAGGTGGAGCAGGTGGAACCATCTATTTCCAGGGTACTACTTCTAATGGTACATCTATTGCATCTTCAGCAACTACACAAACAATTACAAAATCGGGTACTTATTATTTCCGGTCAAGGTCTCCATCAGGTTGCTGGGGACCGCAGGCAGGTGTTACAGTATTAATTCCTGAAATTATCGGTCCAAATACCAATTGCCTAGGTTCTATTACAGTGCTTATAGTATCAGGTGGTGCTGGTTTTTATGGTAGTAGCAATCCATCGGTGGCAACCGTTGGTGCGGGTACCGGTGTGGTAACAGGTGTAACAGCGGGTTCTGCAATTATTACCAATACAACATCAACTGGTTGTTTCCTTACTCATACAATAAATGTAGTTCCTACACCTCCAGTAATATCTGGCCCAGCAAGTGTATGTTTGGGTAAAACCATCCAATTGACAAATGCCGGTATTGGTGGAACTTGGAGCAGTAATGCACCGACTGTAGCATCGGTAGTATCAACCACTGGATTGGTTACAGGTACGTCTTCGGGATATGGCAGCACAACAATTACTTATACAATGGGTGGTGTATGTCGCTCATTTTTCACTGTAAGCGTTAATCCATTGGCTCCTATATCGGTACTTGGATCAAATACGGTATGTGTTGCACAAACACTACCGCTTACTGATGCGGTATCAGGTGGTGTCTGGAGTACAGCCACAACAACTTATGCAACTATTAATGCAAGTTCAGGTGTAGTTACCGGTGTTGCCCCCGGTACAACTATTGTATCCTATTTATTACCTGGTGGTTGTTTATCAACAACATCAGTTACAGTAAAGATTTTAACGCCTATAACCGGCCCATCCAGTGTATGTGTTGGGCAAACTATTACAATGAGCGAGGTTACCCAGGGTGGTAACTGGTATAGCCTTACCCCAACCCAGGCATCAATAGGTATTGGTGATGGTATTGTAACGGGTATCAAGGCTCCATTTAATGTACAGCTTTCGTATACTTTAGGAACAGGTTGCCAGACAACTACCACAATTACAGTTAACCCACGCATGCCTATAACTGGTGTGTTAAATGTTTGCCAGGGCTTAACCACTACTTTGCTTGATTCGGTTCTTGGAGGTACCTGGGCCAGTGCAACACCTACTATTGCTACCATAAATTCAGCAGGAGTTGTGACGGGTGTAAGTGCAGGTATAGATAATATTACCTATACTACCCCGGCAGGTTGTATTACAACAAATTCAGTAATAGTTAATCCGGTTGCCCCAATTACAGGCCCATCCACAGTTTGCGTTGGGAGGGTGATGTTATTAAATAATTCAATAGGTCATGGTACCTGGAGCAGTAGTTCAACAACATCTGCAACTATAGGACTTAACACCGGGATTGTTACTGGTGTAGCAGGTGGCCACACATCTACGGTTACCTATACTTTCTGTACAGGCTGTAATACTACTGCAGTAATTACTGTAAATCCTTTGAATGTGATAACAGGCCCTACCAGTGTTTGTGTGGGCCAGACATCAACATTGTTAAATGTTAATCCGGGGGGTACCTGGTCAACCTCATCAACGGCACTGGCTGATTTTACAACACCAACAGTTGGTATAGTTTCAGGTATCTCGGCAGGCACAACGGTTATATCATATACCTTACCTACAGGCTGTATTGCTACTGCAAGCCTTACTGTTAATCCATTATCAGTGATTACGGGGCCTTCAACAGTATGTGTTGCACAATCAATGACCTTGAGCGACGCAACACCAGGAGGTGTATGGAGCAGTGGTGCACCATCGACTGCAACAATAGGAGCTAGTACAGGAGTAGTTACAGGTGTTACCGGAAATGTAGGTGCTATTATTGCATATACAATGCCTACCGGTTGTAAAGCAATCAAGGTAGTGAGTGTAAATCCCCTTGCTCCAATTCTGGGCGCAGTTAGTGTTTGCGAAGGCCAGTCAATTACATTAACCGATGCAGTGACAGGAGGTACATGGACAAGTGCCAGTGGCCTGGTATCTGTTGCCCCAACTACAGGAGCAATAACGGGTGTAACAGCAGGTACGGCCCTGAT